>CAZLZE010000032.1:0-41622 GCA_964563935.1 uncultured Phycisphaerae bacterium
ACTCTGCCGGTCCGGAGGTGATGTTGCACGAGATGGGCCACACGTTCAACAGACTGGCGGATGAATATGGGGGTAATCCGGGCTGGTACAGCGGTGGGGAACCCAATGAGGTCAATCTGACGATATCCTCAGACGGCGTGAAATGGGCCCCGTGGTTGGGATACGACCAGGCGGGTGTGGGCGTGATCGGTGCGTATGAAGGATCGTACTATTATGATCACGGGATCTACTGTCCGTCGGAGAGGTCGAAGATGCGATATCTCGGCCAGCCGTTCAACGCGGTGTGCCGGGAGAAGATTATTCTCGATATTTACAGTCTGGTCCGACCGTTGGACGGGTGGACGGACAATCGTCAGCCGCTGACAAATCCGGAGGCCATTGAAGTGAAGGTGGTTGATCCGGAGGTCATTGCGTTGGAATGGCGTATGAACGGCGAGCTTATCGCGGGTCAGACGGGTCAGACGCTGCGTCTGAGCGACGTTGGATTTCAAGCGGGGCAGCATGTAATCAGTGTCCGGGCCTACGACCCCACGGACTGGGTACGGCGAAATCGGGAGTCGCTGGAACAGACGGTGACGTGGACGGTTGACCTGGCGACGCCTGTTTCCCGGATTGATCGTCCGGCGGGGGAACGGAGGGAAAAGGGTCAGGATGGGAATTTTCTGGAGACGGGACTGTCCATGATCGGACCGGAGGTGGGCGTGGTGGAATCGCGTTCGTCGGCTTCGGCGGAGACGAACAGCGAGGAGGTGACAGGGAGTTACATTCCGAATCAGGAGACGGAAGACGCGATGCGATTCATGTCGGCCTGCAGTCTGTTCGGGTTGGTGCCGATGGTCGGATTTCTGCTGGGAGTTTCACTGCTGAGCGTCGTCGGCTTGCGAATCAGGACCAGAGTGTGATCATTTGCAGGAATCGGCAAAGAAGTCCCGGATGACTTTCGCGTTTGGTTTTTGAATGACGCCGCGGTCGGTGACGATGGCGGCGATGAGTTCGGCGGGGGTGACGTCGAAGGCCGGGTTCCACACCTTGGCTTGAGGCAGGCTGGTGTAGTTGGCTGCAAATTGCCGGACTTCGTCGGAGTTGCGTTCTTCGATGGGGATGTGCGATCCGTCTGGAATCGAAAAGTCGAAGGTGGAAATAGGCGCTGCCACATAGAAGGGGATGTTGTGTTTCTGGGCCAGCACGGCCACGGAATAGGTGCCGATTTTATTGGCTGTGTCGCCGTTGGCGGCGATGCGGTCGGCCCCGACGATGACCATGTTGATTTTCCCCTGCTTCATGGCGTAGCCGGCCATGTTGTCGCAGATGAGGGTGACGTCCACGCCGGCCTGGGCGAGTTCCCAGTGCGTCAGACGTGCGCCCTGGAGGACGGGGCGGGTCTCGTCCGCATAGACGCGGAATTGTTTGCCCTGTTCGCGGGCCTGATAGATGACGGCCAATGCCGTTCCATAGAAACTGGTGGCGAGCGATCCCGCGTTGCAGTGGGTAAGGACGCCAAACCCGTTCTGGATAAGATCGGCGCCGTGCGTGCCGATGGATCGGCACATGGCGATATCTTCCTCGTGGATTTTCCTGGCTTCGGCGAGCAGGGCGGCAAGAAATTCGTCGCGTGAGGGTTTTCGTTCCGCGAGTTGTTCGCCCGTACGTTTCATCCGGTCCAGCGCCCAGAAGAGATTGACAGCCGTGGGGCGTGCCGAGGCGAGATACTGGCAGCCCTCGGTCAGGCTCTTTAGCGTGTCCTGGGATTCTCTGGCGGCGATGACGGCGCCATAGGCGGCGGCGACGCCGATGGCGGGGGCTCCGCGGACGGCCAGGTTTTTTATGGCGTCGTAGACTTCCTGCGTGTCGGCGCATTTGATATAGACGAGCTGGCCGGGCAGCAGTCGCTGATCGATCAGTTCAAGACACCCGTCCGTTCCGCCAACCCATCTTAGTGTTTCTGGAAGCATGTTTTCCGATTCCCTTTCCTATCACGCGCTGTTTCCGATAGAGACAGCAGGTCTGGAGAAGTTTACTCCACTCAGGGAGTTGTTTCACGACAAATGCGGAAAATCGCCGTCATTGTGTGTGGCGATTCTCCCGGCACGTCCTTCTTCATCATCGTACGGCTGGACCGGTTGATCCAGAAGACGCGCTTCCTCACGGTCGTGTCCCTTTCGAAAGGGATACTACACTTTCACCGTTTTGGCGGCGGTGGTCAGCGCGGAATCAGGGATCTCTAGTCGTGACGTTTGCCGTTTGGGTTTGGATGCCGCGGCGGACGGCCCGGATCGAAAAAAGTCGCCGATGTGGCGGAGCTTGTCATACCGCTGATCGAGGAGCTTTTCGGTGGGAATGCGTTTGAGCTTCGTGAGGACCTCGGCCAGGTAACGTTCAAGGTTCGACGCTGCCACGGCGGGGTCGCGATGGGCGCCACCGAGGGGTTCGGGGACGATATCGTCGATCAATTTGAGTTTTTTGAGTTCTTTTGGGGTCAGCTTGAGGCATGCGGCGGCTTCTGGGGCCTTTTCCGAGGTCTTCCAGAGGATGGCGGCGCAGCCTTCGGGGCTGATGACGGAATAATAGGCATGTTCAAGGGCAGCCATGCGGTCGCCCACGCCGATACCGAGCGCTCCGCCCGATCCGCCTTCGGCGATAACCACGCAGACGATCGGCGTCTCCAGCCGGGCCATTTCCATCAGATTGACGGCGATGGCCTGTGCAATTCCGCGTTCCTCGGCGCCGATTCCGGGATAGGCGCCCGGGGTGTCGATCAGGCAAACGACCGGAAGATGGAATTTTTCTGCCAACTTCATTTTCAGGAGGGCTTTGCGATAACCTTCGGGATGTGCACATCCGAAGTAACATTCCACCTTCTCTTTGATGTCCCGTCCTTTTCGGTGGGCGATCACCATGCACTTATGGCCAGCCACCCGGCCAAACCCGGTGACGATGGACTTATCGTTGCGGAAAGAGCGGTCGCCGTGGATTTCGCAAAAATCGCGAACCATCATCTGGATGTAATCCATGGCCTGGGGACGTTTCTGGTGGCGGGCGACCTGAACCATTTCCCACGGTTTGAGGTTGGCGTAGGTCTTCTTCATGAGGGCGACGAGCGTGCTCCGCAGTTCGCGTGCCTCCGCCGAGCAGTCGCGTCCGGTGGTGGCCTGCTGACGTTCCAGTTCGAGAATCTGCTGCTCAATCTGAACCAACGGCCTCTCGAATTCCATGATTGGTCCGCCGGTAAACTGGCTTTTTTTGCCAGTGCTGTTTTCTGTCATCCCAAGTTCTCCCTGGTTTATGCTGGTATCACAGTGGTTCTGCCCGAACCAAAAGCTGATATTATTGTAATACGCAGGTAGTAAAGATACAATTTTTACCCGGGTAAGACAAGAAAAAATTGACTTGGGCGGGGGCTTGTGGTAGGCTTAGGGGGCTGAATTTCCTGGCTTTTCTGTGGATAAGAGTTTGAAAATCAAGGACTTGCAAAATATCGGGATTGTCGGCCCCGGATTGCTGGGCGGATCGATTGGTCTGGCTCTGAAGAGTCGGGAAGTATCGGCGCGCATTGTCGGCATCGGCCACAGGAAGGTTTCGCTGGATCGGGCCGTGGAGATTGGCGCCATCGACGAGGGGACGCAAGACCTCAGCCGGCTGGCTGGGTGCGAACTGGTAATCCTGGCGACGCCGATCAGTCTCATCAAGCACACAATCGACGCCCTGGGCAGCGTTCTGGATCCGGGGACGGTCGTGACCGATGTGGGATCGACCAAGCGAACGATCTGCCAATGGGCAAAGTCGCTTCGGCGGCGGAAGATCGAGTTTGTGGGTTCTCATCCGATCGCCGGATCGGAGAAGCGTGGGATCGATTTTGCCCGGCCGGACTTGTTCGTCAATGCCAACTGCTTTGTGACGCCGATTTCCGGCGATTCGGAACGGGCGGTAGGGCTGGTGGCCGAGCTGTGGACGCTGATCGGTATGCGGGTGGTGACGGTGCCTCCAGCCCAGCACGACCAGCTCCTGGCCGCGGTGTCGCATCTGCCTCATATTGTGGCGGCGGGGCTCGTTCAGACCTGCTCGGAGGACCAGCTGAAATTCACCGGGACGGGGTTTATCGACACGACGCGGATCGCATCCGGAGACGTAAATCTGTGGCACGATATCCTCGTCTCCAATTCGGACAAGATCAGTACGGTGATGAAAAAGTTCATCCGCGAAATGGAGAAGTTCCGACAGGCGGTGGAGAGTCGGGATTCCAAGAAAATATGCCGGTTCCTGGCGGAGGCGAAACGGAAACGGGACGATCTGATGCGACTCAAGATCGCACGAGAAGAAATAGACACATAATGAAGAAGGCGGAAGCAGGTCTGCCGGATAGACACACGAAAGGAACAGTCATGGCGAAACAGATTCAGCTTTACTACAAGAATGTAATGATTGAGGCGGTTGGCAAGGAACATGGGCTAAGCTCGGACCAACTGGCATCCTATAAAGATACGGTTGCCAAGATTGTAACGGACATCAACCAGCAGATCGGTGATGGGCACCTGCCGTACGGTCGGCCGCTGTTCGACCGGGCCATGGTGGAACGGACGCAGGACCTGGCGGAGGACCTTCGCGACCGGTACGATAACCTGGTCGTGTTGGGAATCGGCGGATCCGCCTTGGGCAACATTGCCCTGCAGACAGCCCTGAATCATCCTTTCTATAACCTTCTGCCCGCGGACAAGCGCAAAGGACCGCGACTGTTTGTGATGGACAACGTCGATCCGGTGCAGTTCCAGGGACTGCTGGATTTGCTGGATGGGCAGCTGGAGCGAACGCTGTTCAACGTGGTGAGCAAATCGGGTGAGACGGCGGAGACGGCGTCGCAGTTCCTGATTATTCGGAACATGGTCCGAACGAAACTGGGTCCGCGACGGTTGCCGGAGAATATCATTGTCACGACGGATCCCAAGAGCGGAACGCTCCGGGAAATCGCCCAGCAGGACAGCTATGTCACGATGCAGGTTCCCCCCGGCGTGGGTGGACGGTTCAGCGTCCTGTCGCAGGTCGGGCTCTTCTCGGCCGCCATGTGCAATATCGATATCAACGGGTTGATGGCGGGGGCCCGGGACATGGAAGATCGCGTGTCACGGACGGCCCTGTTCGAGAATCCGGCGGCGCTCTACGCACTGATTCAATATCTCTTTTATCAACGCGGCAAGTCGTTGTCGGTGATGATGCCCTATAGCTACCAGTTGAAGGATTTGTCCGACTGGTATCGGCAGTTGTGGGCGGAAAGCCTCGGAAAGAACAAGACTCTGGACGGCAAACCCGCGGAGATCGGCCCCACGCCCATCAAGGCTCTGGGAACGACCGATCAGCACAGCCAGGTTCAGCTCTACCGGGAAGGACTGAACAACAAGGTCTTCACGTTCCTTGAGGTGGAGAAATTCGACACAGCGTGCCCGATCCCGCACGAGCTGGAGCAGGTTGAAAGCATCGCCTACCTGGGCGGAAAGACCATGGCCCAGTTGATCAACAACGAGAAAATCGGGACGGAATATGCGCTGCTGGCGTCTCATCGGCCATGCTTGACGATTCTCTTCCCCGAGGTGTCGGCGTACTGCGTGGGGCAGTTCATCTTCATGCTGGAGTCGGCGACGAGCATTGCCGGATCACTGTTCAATCTGAACGCCTACGATCAACCGGCGGTGGAACTGGGCAAGCAGGCGACTTTCGCCCTCATGGGCAAGAAGGGCTACGACGACCTGGCCAAGCAGTTGGTTCCGTATGCCGAAAAGGACTCGAATTTCCTGGCGTAGTTTCCGGGTATGATTCCGGGCCAACACAGATATGTGCAGAGTGAATCGCACAGGGCGATAGACATTCTCCTGAAGATAATGTAATATTATAATAGAGTGATACTTCCTTACCGGGTTTGCCGATGGGGGTAATGGAAGTATTAAATTATCGCTGAAAGGAGTAGGCCATGGCCCATTCAGCACACGGAAATCCAGGCGGGATCTCAGCCCTTCTTGAACGTCAGATGCGCAACTGGGAGATGGCGCGGGAGCAGGGAATCAAAGCAAAATCAAAGGGACCATGTTGCCGCGAGGTTCAATTTTACGTGACCATCTCGCGGGAGTGCGGATGCGGCGCGGAGGAAATTGGAGACGGCGTGGCCCAGCGGACAGGGTTCCATAAATTCGATAAGGAAATCCTCGATTACATGGTCACGCGGGAGGATGTCCGTCGTCGTCTGTACGAGACGTTGGACGATCGGACGCTCGGATGGATCGAAGATGTGCTCAGTTCCATGTCGTTCGGACCGGCGGTGGACGAAGAGGAATACTTCAATCGTCTGTCGCACGCGGTGCTGGCGGTGTGTCATAATACGCATGCGATCATCATCGGTCGCGGCGCCCATTTTATCCTTCCCCGCCATTGCGGGTTGGCCGTCAGGCTGGTGGCTCCCATGAACTATCGGCTGGAGAATTTCGCCAAGCGATTTGATCTGGACCTCAAGACGGCCAAGGAGAAGATGGAGACCATCGATAAATTCCGAGGCGCGTTCATCGAGCATCACTTTGGCAGATACGCCTATGATCCCCGGCGGTACGACCTGGTGATCAACGTTTCCCAGTTTCCCCGGGAGGGGGTCGTTGATATGATCGTCGGTGCGCTGCAGGCGAAGGCCGGCAGCCAGTTGGTATTACCGGTGGAGCAGACATCACAGGCAGGGCGAAACGAACCATGAGCAGACGCGTAAGCAGGCGGCGACAGGTGAACTATAAGCCGATCTTCCTCATTGGGGCGATTGCCATTCCCGTGATCGTGATTGCGACGGTATTGGCTTGGCCGAAGAAGCAGGTCGAAGTGCGGATGGAAGGCGAGCCGACGTTCGACCCGCATTTGACGCAACATGGAAACTTTATCGTTCGTTGGAAGACCAATCTTCCGGCCAGAGGGAATCTATATTATCGATTTGACGGGAGTCAATCCTATGACGAGATCGTTACGGGACAACAGTTGTCATCGACGGTGGCCATCCCGGGTCAGGCGGGCAAGACGGTAGAATTCTACGTGGAAGTATTGGGCGGTGCGAAGAAGCCGCTGAAATCGAAAGTCTATCACGTAACGCTTTTGCCGCCAGTGACGACGGCCCCGGCAACGGCCTCGGCGCCTGCGGGCAGGAAATAGAATACTTCCGCGAGAGAAGAATACTTGCTTGTCGCGTAGAATGTGGCGGGTCTTGTGCCCGCCTTTTTCATTTGTCGGAGCTGAGTGATGAGCACGGAGTTGAAGGAGGACATTCTTGCTGCCGCTCGCGCGGTCGGGTTCGATCTGGCCGGCGTTACGAGTCCTGAGCCGCTGGAAGGAAGGGCCTACCTGGCCTGGCTGGAGCGAGGGTACGCCGGAACGATGGACTACCTTCGGCGAAATGTCGAAAAGCGACTCGATCCGTGCCTCCTGGTCCCCGACACCAAGGCCATCCTCTGCCTGGGGGTAAACTACGCTCAGCCGTGTTCGGAAACGCCGCCCGGTATGGGGCGAATCTCCGTGTACGCCTGGGGACGTGACTATCATCTTGTGGTCAAAGCGATGCTGCACCGGTTGGCGGGAAATATATGCGATTTGCTGGGACGGGAATTCTCCTATCGCGCGTTTGTCGACAGCGCCCCCGTGATGGAAAAGGCTCTGGCTCAGCGGGCCGGGCTGGGGTGGATCGGCAAGAATGGATGCCTGATCAATCGGCGAATCGGTTCATTCTTCTTTCTGGGTGAACTGTTTCTGGATTTCGAGTTGCCGCCGGACGAGCCGGAGAAGAATCACTGCGGGACATGTACTGGCTGTATGGACGCCTGTCCAACCCGAGCGATTGTATCGCCCGGCGTACTCGATGCCCGACGCTGCATTTCGTATTTGACGATCGAGCATCGCGGCGAGATTGATGCTGAGTTGGCTGGGCAGATGGGCGATCGCCTGTTCGGGTGCGACACCTGCCAACAAGTCTGTCCGTTCAATCGGCGAAACGTGGAGACGACGGTTGAGGACTTTCGCCGGTCTTGTCTGGGTCCGCACGTTGATCCCAGTGAGATTCTTAACTGGGACGAAACAAGCCGGGATCGCCGAACGGCCGATTCCGCGGGTGAACGGGCGTCGCTCGATCAATGGCGGCGGAACGCTCGAATTGTCCTCGCCAATGCCTCTAAACCTTAGCCACTGAACTGTTCTTGTGCGATTCCAGGGCCGCTGTGAAGAGGCTGTGCGTCAAAGCCACTTCCTCGGGAGTGACGCAGCCGGCAAATTTCTTCAGCGGCTTGCCGTGAACGAGTTCGTACAGGAATGCCGCCCACATCTGGAAGATTACATCGGAGAAGGCGATTTCAAAGATTCCGCCCGTGATCGTCTTGAAGGCCACATCGTTTCCCATGTCGATCTGCTGCCAGATCTGCTCGCCGCCGTTGTACTCCATGATATAGAGCGTCTTGGGTTGCTTGGTGGAGAACTTCGCGGCGCCTTTCGTGCCCTTGACCTCGATGTACCACGTGTTTTTCTCGCCGGGGTCGATGCGGTAGGTCTTGATGGTCAGCGGGAAGAGTTCTCCGGTGTCCGGATTGATCGCTTGACAGGCCAGGGTCGCGTTGTCCCATGTCTTGCAGGGAACCATTCCGCCCTTGCCGTCGGGACGTTCCTTGACGATCTTGTTCAGCAGCGCCCGGACGTTTTTCGGCGTCCAGCCGGCTTTGAAGGGGATGTGGCAGGCGTGCATGCCCAAATCGCCCATGCAGCCGTACTCGCCGTTGACGTCGATCATACGTTTCCAATTGATGGCCTTGTTGAAGTCAAGATCGCTGGAGTGCAGGTATCCGCTGTTGACCTCGAAAATCGTTCCGAACGCCTTGGCTTCGATCATGTCGCCGATCTTCTGGGCGGCAGGATAGAAGGGGAATTCGGAGCTGCACCGGACGAACACGTTCGGGTGCTTTCGGATGCACGCCAGGATGGCGTCGTTGGCAGGCTTGTCGATACCGAAGGGTTTCTCGCCCATCAGATGCTTGCCCGCCTGAATGATATCGCAGTAGAACTGCTGGTGCATATTGTGCGGAACGGCGCAGTAGACGGCTTCGACATCCTTGTTCGCCAAAAGCTGATGATAGTCCGTCGTGTATTGCTTGATGGATGGGAAATTCGCCTTGTACCAGTCGAAGATCTTTTCGTTGGCGTCGCAGGCGGCGACGATTTCGGGTCTGAAGTCCACATCGAGCAGATGGCACCATCTCGCAGCCAGACTGGCAAACTCACGACCCATCAAACCGCAACCGATAATTCCAAATTTCACCGTTCTCATGCTCTTCATCCTTTCCGTGTTATCTTCTTTGTAGGGGCGCTGCTTGCTGCGCCCTCTTGCTCTTCTCAAGCTCAGAGCTGACAGCTTCCCGGCTATGGTCTGTAATTCCCGCCGATCGGGATCTTCGTGTTCTCGAAATAATTATCGTCGACGATACACGGCTTGGAGACCTCCAGCAGAAGGGCCGGTCCGATTCCCGTGAAGCTGTGAAGTTTGCCGGGCGCGACAGGCAGGACGTCGCCTGCCTGCATCTCGCGGACTGCGCCGTCGAAGTGCATCCGCACCTTGCCGCGAACGATGTAAAACGTCTCGTGCTTCGTCTTGTGCATGTGCATGGGGCACGTCTGGCCGTCGAAGACGAAGAGGAACTTCCCGCAGTACCCAGCCTCGATTTCGTTGGCGATCCAGCATTCTGTCTCGCCGATCCGGTAAAAATCGCCCAGGCCGAAGTCTAAGGCGAGGAAATCCGAGGGTGGCATCACGATCTGCCATTCTTTGAGCTGTCGGGTCATGCCGAGAATCGCTTCGTCCCGTTGCGGACCCGTGATGGTAATCTTACGCGCTTTATCGAGTTCGTCCATGGATTCTTTTGCTCCCTTCTTGCGTTCCATGTAGTAGCTGTCGTTCTTCTCCCGAAACGTTTCTTCGCCCCGGAGTTGGAAACCGAATTTCTCATACATAGCCTTGGCCTTGGCGTTCTTCTTGATCACGGTGAGCGTGATCAGTGGAATGTTCCTGGCGTCGGCTTCTGCCAGAACGGTCTGCATGATCTTTCGTCCCCAGCCCTGGCCGTGAACGCGCTCCTGAAGACCGATGCCAAACACCGGCTTGGGTGTGTCGATCCGAAGAACAAACGCGTGCCCTTCAATCGTGCCGTCCGGACCAACCAGGCCAAGACTGATATGCCGCCCCGCGTCAGCCTCCTTCAGATGGTTGAGAATCGTCTCTTCCGTCACCTGAGGTCCGAACGGTTCGTAGAAGGCAACCACCGCTGAGGAGAGCGTCTGGTAGAACTGTAAAAGTCTTCCCAAATCCGATGACGTCAACTTGCGAATAGTCATCTGATCTCCTTTTCCAGTGATCGAAGCAGACTGGAGATCCTTCTTACATGTTCAATATCGCCGTTGGGAGGGACCTGGTCTGCCACGCCGACGACGAATGGCGAGCCCCGCAGACACTCAACCAATTTCTCCACGTGCTTTTGAATATCCGCCCATGTGAACGGCGGGGCAAATAGGGCCCCCGGCACTCCGCCCCAGAGAATAACGCGGTCATTGGCAGCCAGGCTTCGTAATTCCTCCACGCCGACGTCGCCCACGGGCTGGGGCGTCAGGGCTTCAATCGCATCAAGCCCTGCGTCAGCCACTTTCGGCAGCAAGCCTCGTATCGTTCCGTCCAGGTGCACCGCGCAGCGGACCCCCGCCCCATGGAGTCGCTCGAGCCGGCGACGGTAGCGATCTGCCATATGCTCGTCGAAGAGTCCGGAGAGGTTCTCGCTCGAAAGGTTGTCGGCAAAGTGAACAAGTGGGGGAGTCGCCTTGCAGACTGCGTCGATGATCGGCTGCTCCTGGCGCTCCATCAGGTCCAGAATCTCGTTGACGAGGTCCGGGTAATCCATCTGCAGATAAACGGCGTCCTGAAGCCCCGCCCATTCGTACATAAACGCCGGCAGCGGACTTCTCGGCAGTGCGATGGACGGTAATCCGTCGTATTTCGCCCAGAGGTTCATGCGATCCCGGTACCGGTCCAGGTTGACCGGTTTCAATATTCGGTGCCTGAGGATGTAGAGCAGAATCTCCAGATCCTGTTTCGTCTGAACCGGGTGGCGAGTGGTGGCCTCGGAGCAGCTTTCTTCCATAAAGGCCGATTCTTCCCGCAACTCTCCGACCGGAGTTTTCCAGGTTCGAACCTGGGTTCGGTCCTGATGCGCCGTTCGGACCTCGACACTCTCGTAGACCGGCTCCCCGAGCCAGAAGTCGGAGTACCAGTAATAAGGCATAATGCCCAGATCCCGGCACAGCTGCAAATATCCTTCCTCGGTGTCCCACGACGGATCGGCCTTTCCGGCGCATTTCATGCCGGAGATCCAATACGAAATGTCTGCGGTCCAGACAATTCGTTTGGTCGGCTTTCCGTTCAGCATATCCAACAGGGAACCGAGCATTCTGTTTCTTTGTGACTTCGTTGTCTCAGCTTAAGATCTGTGAAAATCCCTTGGCCGCCGCTTCCGCCCGTTCGTCGACGGACATCGGCACATTGTCGTAGATCGCCAGGGCGCGTTTCCAGTACTCCTTGCGAATGGCCTCGCGGTCCGGGTTCTCCTCGGATAGCCGGGCGAACATCTTCGCGAACCACAGCAGGTCCTGATGATATTCCTTGGGCGACGGGAACAGCGGCAGGTCGCACTTGTCTGTGTTTGCCTGCTCCAGATGATCGATGATCTTGAGGTACGCCCGATGCGCTTCGGGGCGGGACCACCGTCGCCGGGGATGATGCCCCCAGCCGTTGACCACCTCGAAGGCCTCGAACAGCTCGCCCAGTATCTCATGCTCGGGCCCGAACACGCGTCGGCAAAAATCCCGTGAAACAAAATCCGGATCCTGATCCGGGTTGATTCCCGCCTGCGCCGCGGCGTACAGGCACATGTGGCTGAGTTTCGGCGACATGGTATAATTCATCGCGCCATAGTAGGGGGCTGCGGACCGCTCCTCGCGCCGGCGCGAGAAGATTCTCGGCAATCGCCAGTGCGGATACACGATCAGCTCGCCTTCCGTCACCGAATAATCCCAGCTGCACACCCGGCGAAGCTTGGCCACCTCGCGAACGTATTCCTTGGCGCATCCGCCGCATATGGCGTCCGCGTCCGGACTGAAGCCCAGATTGATCCCGACCAGCGCGTCGGCGGGAAACTCCGGCAACCGCTTGAGCAGATACTCCATGGCGACTCGCGCCCGGTCCGGATTGCCGTTCCAGATGTGAGCGCCGATGCCCGTCTTCGGGTCGCACTGACCCTTGAGCAACATCGCCCACGATCCATCCCAGTTCGGCACGCGGATCATATCGTCGCCCCAGCCGCTGAATGGCGTACCCCACGTCCCGACCTCCACCACGCCGCCTGGATTCTCCTGCCGCGTAATTTCCGTCATCCGCAGGGCCAGATCGACAAACGTCGTATGGTCGCACCCGTTACGGTTGCATCCGCCGGGGTCGCCCGGGAAAATCCCGACGATGTCCGTCCCTTTCAAGACGTTCGTCCAGTGCCGCCAGAGCTTTTCAATCAACGCCATATCGTCCGGCACATTGGGGCAGGCAAAGTACCACTCGTGGCCGATGATATTCGGCGACGTGAGCCATTTGACCTGCAGACTCCGCGCATGAGCCATCTCGATCACCCGCTGCATCGTCTGCACGAACTGCGGGTACGTGCCGTCCTGCTTTAGCGCTGACTTGTACACCGTCGGTTCCAGCCAGTACTCAAAGCAGGTGAACCCAAACGCCTTGATCATGTCCAGGAGGCCCGCAAATTCATGAGCACCCCAACGGTTTCCCGCGTTGGGGTGCATCATGTTCGCGTTCCAACTGTTCAGCAGATGCGAGGCAAAGTTGACGTAGTACGACCGATGTTTGAACACGCCGCTTGCGTTACTCATGTTAGTATCCCAGTTGCTTTTCCACTTCGCCGATGGCTTCGTCGATGATGTCCATCGCTTTGGACGCCACGTCCTCGGGCATGACGATCGGCGGCGACATTCGCAGAATATGGCCGGCCGGAATCCACGCCAAACCCTTCGCGAACGCCTTCTGGTACACCAGTTTGCCCGCCTCGTCGAACGGTTCCTTCGTCTTGCGGTCCTTCACCAGTTCCACGCCCATCAGGCAGCCCATCGCTCGGACGTCGCCGACAATTTTATGATTTTCCTTCATTTTTGCCAGCTTCGGCTTGAAAATGTTCTGCTCGAGGTCCTTCGCGTGCTGGAGCAGGCCTTCCTGCTCAATCACTTCGATACTCGCCAAGGCCGCCGCACACGCCATCGGGTTTCCACCGTAACTCGTCGACGCCGAAATCTTGTCCACCGCGTCGGCGTATTCCTTCCGGACCACCATCGCCGTCACCGGGAATCCATTACCGAAACCCTTGCCGAGGGTCAGAATGTCCGGCTGCGTCTTCCAGTGTTCCAGCGTATACCAATAGCCTGTTCGTCCGATGGAACAGAGCACTTCGTCGTCCACGAGCATGATCTTGCGATCGTTACACCATTTGCGGAGTTTCGGGAAGAACTCGTCCGGCGGGAAGCTGCTTCCTGCCCAGCCTTGAATGGGTTCCAGGACGATGCCCGCTACCTGCTGCGTCGTACCTTCCGCGATATAGGCGTCATAGAACTCGAGATATTTCTCCGTATCGAGCGTTCCGTCCGGGCGGGTCCACCACGGGCGGTAGGTGTCGGGTCGGGGCAGCATGTAGAAGCCCGGCATGCGGGTCGGACCGTAGATTTTGTTCATTCTCGCCAATGAAACCGAACAGCCGCTCTTACCGTGGAAGTCCTGGAAGCAGGAGAGGAACTCGTGCCTGCCCGTCGCCGCGCGGGCCGTACGGATGGCCGCCTCGACCGCCGTCGTTCCCGAGTCATACAGTTGAACGCCGCCGAAATCACCGGGCAGCACCTGGAGCAATTTCTCCAACAGGGCGTGTTTCACCGGCGTGGTAAAATCATGCGCGTTCATCAATCGGTGGGCCCAGTGCGCCACGGCCTCGGAAATCTTCGGGTGGCAGTGGCCCAGGGTCGTCACGTAAATACCGCTCGAAAAATCAATGTACTTGTTTCCGTCAATGTCGGTCAGCGTGCATCCCTTGCCTTCATCAAACACCACGGGAAACAGTTTCACCTGCCCGGAAAGACCCTTCATGATCTTCGCCGTCTTCTCGTGCATGTCCTTGCTCTTCGGACCCGGCGGGGGGGCGACAATCTTCGGCCACTGCGTCAAATCCAACGCATACGGCTTCGGATCGTACGTTCCCTTCTTCACTTCGCTCTTGCCCGCGCATTCACAACAAGTACTCTTCCCAGTTCCGGTCGCGACCGATCCCATAGTTTAGAACCTCCAAAAATATGTTTCTGCCTTCCGTAGGGTAGGCTATGCCCACCGCCTTTTTCTCATGTGACGCACGCTTAACCGTGCGATTTTTCTTCTCTTGCAGGGGCGCCGCTTGCTGCGCCCTCTTCTCTCCCAAACGGACAACTGATAGCTGACAGCTCCTACACTTTCCGAACCGATACTCCCTTCGAGCCGATCTGCTCCGCGCTTTGCGGATCAATCCCTCCGTCCGTGATCCATTCATCCACCGTTTCCCACGCCATGGCCGCATACGTCGCCCGCTGGTGAAGCTTGGAACTGTCCGCGAGCAGAATGCGACGAGCAGCCGCACCAGCCAGCACCTTTGTCAAATGTGCCGACTCCGGATCCACCGTCCATATCCCAAAGCCGAGGTCCAGACCGTCGGCCCCGATGAAAAGTTGGTCCGCCGACAGCTTGCTGATAAATTCTTCCGTGAGCGGACCGACCACGTCGGACCGCGACTGGCGAAGCTCTCCGCCTGCCAGAATGATCCGCCAGTCAGTCCGGATCGAAAGCTTGTTGACCAACGGCAGGAAGAACGTGATGATCGTCAGGTTCTTCTTTTCGGCGAGAAAATCCGCCATCAGGTACACGCTCGAGCCATTGTCGAGCATGATGACCGAATTGTCCTTGACCAGGTTCGCCGCCGCCGCCGCGATCCGCTGCTTTTCCTCCGCATGGATCGTCAGTCGCTCCGGAAACGCCACTTCCACCCCGACATGGTCCACCGCCAAAGCCCCGCCGCTCGTCCGAACCACAAGACCCTTGTCCTGAAGCTCCTGAAGGCACCGGCGGATCGTCACTGCCGAACAATCACACCGTTGAGCCAAATCCTCAACGGAAAGACGGCCGTTTGATCGTAATTCTCTCAATACTAATTGGTTACGGTCTGTCATGGCTGCCTTGATTGATCAAAATGATCATTATTGTGAGCATTTTAATCAAAAAAGACGCAATTGGCAAGAAAAATCGTGGTTTCAGTGAGAAAATGACTATCTACCCCGCACTGAGACACTGCTGGAAGGTCATAATATCGTTGAGACGGCGGAAGAAGGCGTCGACAATGTCGGGATGGAAGTGAGTTCCCCTGCCTTCACGGATGCGTGCCAGGCATTCGTCCAGTGACATCGCCCCGCGATAGCACCGCGCGGAAACCAGCGCATCAAACACGTCGGCCAACGCGGTAATTCTGCCTTCCATAGGAATCTGCTCGCCCTTCAGGCCTCGAGGATAGCCCGTGCCGTCGTGCTTCTCGTGATGCGTCAGGGCGATGGTGGCGCTCATGACCAGTACGGGGATCTCCGAAGCCCCGAGAATCCGGGCCCCGTAGACGGTGTGCAGCTTGATCTGCTCGTATTCCTCCGGCGTCAGTTTCCCCGCCTTCTTCAAAATCGCCTCGGGAATCGCGAGCTTGCCGATGTCGTGCATGAGGGCGGCGTAACGAAGCAGGTCCGCCTGTTCGGGAGAAAATCCCATCTCCTCGCCGAGAATGACTGAGTAGTGGGCCATGCGCCGAAGGTGGTCGGCTGTGTCTTCGTCCTTACATTCCGCCGCCATCGAGAGCCGAAGAATCAGATCGAAGTGCGCCTGCTTGAGCTCCTCGGTCAGCCGTACGTTGCGGATCGCCACCGCCGCCTGCGACGCCAGCGACATGGCCAACTCTTCGTATTTCGGGTCGAATGTTGTGATCTGTCCCTTGGAGTCGCGGGCATTGATCAACTGCAGCACGCCCAAAATGTGGTTGTCGAGCATCATCATGGGAACGACCAGCATCGACCGTGTGCGGTAGTTGTATTTCTTGTCAAATTCAGGGTTAAAATGATAGTGGCGATCGGCGGGAATGTGGTAGGCGTCTTCCAGGTTGACCACCTGTCCCGTCAACGCGACGTAACCGGCCAGGCTGTTGCCCGTCAGATCGACCCACTGGTCCCGAAACGGCGAGGCGGGGGCCGATCTGGCGTCTTCCTTGATCTCCAGTGCATCGTTCTGGGCCAGGATGAATTTCAGGCCCTTTCGTTCGATAATGTAAAGGCTTCCGCCCTCAGCCCCGGTGAATCGCCGTGTCTGGTGAAGAATCATATCCAGCAATTTGTTCAAATTACGTTCGCTGGACAGAGCGATTCCTATGCGATTCAATTGAACGAGCTGTTCCTCAAGCCCCTGCACCTGCAAAACGGACCGGTTGTCGTCTCCCATAGCCTCCTCCACAAACAGTGACTCCCACTGATATTAACCACTTCGGCTAAATGAGAGGCCCAATTGATATCCCGGGTACAAAGTCCCCCGAACGTCCGATATTTACCCGCTTTTCAGCGAAAGGAGCAATCTGGCAGCCAGTTTGTTATCCACTTTGGAGCCAGTCCACTCTTGCCTTTCATCCGTCAGCCCAAATTCGGCAACGCGGGAATGCCCAGGGGCACAAAACACCTTGATGTCGGGCAGCTTCGTGTTTCGGTTGCGGTACTTCTCTTCTTTGCTCATCTCTCGGGCCGTGAAGGTCGAGATTTCGTCAAAGGGCGTTTGTTTGAAACCGAATTGAATTGGGGCTGTGCGGCGGAACAGTCCGTTACTTCGAACTTCGACGATCGTTCTCATCCTGCCGAAAAGAACAAGGCTGAAAACGCACGAGACGGTCAGGCCGCCGACAACGATCAGCGGGACCAGGGGTGAGTCACCAAACGCCTTGTTCCGAAAATGAACGAAGCAGATGACGGCGATGGCTGTGATGTCGCCCAGCAGCACAAGCGCGAAGATGACGTTCTTGTGGGGCAGGTACTGGACCTCACGATGAATGACGTTTCGTTCCGTTGACATGGATTACTCCTTTTCCTGCTGGTTGTCTTCTGCGCCCTTCGGTTCTTCCTCCGAGATCGGTTCGGGCGACGACAATCGCCGTCCCCGCTTTCGCACCGCGTCGCGCAGAACATATTCGATCTGTGCGTTCAGGCTGCGCAGTTCATCTTTGGCCCAGCCGTTGAGATGCTCCCAAAGGTCCGGAGGAATGCGCAACAAAATAGTCTTTCGCTTGTCGGCCATGATGCGTCTTTGTCGTTACGTGTAGAGCGAGCCCGTGTTGACCACCGCCTGGGCGCCCTGTTCGCCGCAGAGGACCACCAGCAGGTTGCTGACCATGGCGGCCTTGCGCTCCTGGTCCAGTTCCACGGTCTTGTGCTCCTCGAGCTTCTCCAATGCCAATTCTACCATACCCACGGCGCCCTCGACAATTCGCGTGCGGGCAGCCACGACGGCTTCCGCCTGCTGACGTCGAAGCATGGCGTTGGCGATCTCCGGCGCGTAAGCCAGGTGACTCAACCTCGCCTCGTCAACCAGTACGCCCGCCTTCGACAAGCGTTCCTGAAGTTCCTGTCGAAGCGCCTGCGACACGTCATCGATATTGCCCCGCAACGAAATCTCATGGTCCGCCGACGCGTCATACGGATATCGGCTCGCCAGATGTCGCAGTGCGGTTTCGCTCTGTGTCGATACGTAGGTGCGATAGTCGTCCACGTCGAAATTGGCCTGCGCGGTATTCTGCACCCGCCAGACCACGACCGCGGCGATCTCGATCGGATTGCCCCGCTGATCGTTCACCTTCAACTTCTCCATGTTGATCGTCCGCGCCCGCAGCGAGATTTTGATCTTCTGATACAACGGGTTGGCCCAGAGCAGACCTTCACCTCGTGTGGTTCCTTTATATCGGCCGAAGAGGAGCAGCACCGCCGCCTCATTCGGCTGAAGCATAAACAATCCGGTAAGAAGAAAAATGGCGACGACCATCGCGGGGATAACACACACCAAAAGCTTGGTGGCAACGATCGCCCCGCCGATGAGAATCAAAAAGACAGAAATCAGAATCCCGAGCATCGGCCAGCCATTAACCGGTTCGCGTTGAATCTCCTGAGTCATAAAGGTCTCCTTTCTTATGTGTATGTATCTATATGATATCAAAATGATATATTTATGCAAGCTAAATCGGAGGAATACGCATCCATATGGATTTCTTGAATTAAGGGATGCTTTTTTGTAAAATGTAGCTTCAAATCACTTGGCTGGATGCGGAGCCGGGATGGGTAGAAGAACAAAGAAGATGGTTGCTGTCGAAGGCAACTCTCTGGTTGCTCAGTCTCCCAGGAGTCCTTTTGTTTCTGCCGTTTGTCTTGCACTGCTGATTCTTTCTGTTGCGATGATCGTATTGCTGACTCATTGGCCGGCGCTCGGGACCAAGGCCCTATCGTTTGATGACGGTCAGTACCTGACGGATAACGTGCGGGTTCAGAATCCGAGCTGGACGAATACCTGGCTGTTCCTGGCGGAGGTCCTCGAGCCGGCTACGGTGCGGGGATATTACCAGCCGCTGGCGATGATCTCGCTGATGACAGATACAGCCATGGGGGGCAGCGTGAGGAATCTCATGCCATACCATCGGACGAGTCTGATCCTTCACGTCGCCAACACGTGTCTGGTCATCCTGTTAATTTACGTGCTGTTTGGCCAACTGTGGGTGGCGGGGGTGGTGGGCCTGCTTTTTGGCGTGCATCCGATGACGGTGGAGGCGATCCCCTGGGTCGGCGAGCGAAAAACGCTCCTGGCCGCGTTCTTCTCGCTCTGGTGCCTGATCTTCCATGTGCGATACACGCGCAGCCTGAGTTGGAAGAGCTATTTGGTATGTCTGGCGGCGTATCTGCTGGCGCTGATGAGCAAGCCGACGAGCACGATGCTGCCGGTGGTGATGCTGCTGATGGACTTCTGGCCGTTGCATCGACTCGGGTGGCGGGCGGTGAAGGAGAAAATTCCATTCCTCGTGATATGCGTCGTGTCGGCCGTCGTTACGGTCATCTCCCAGGGCCGAACGGCCAAGGTCGTGATGCCGGAGGAATTCCCAGCCTGGCGGGCGCCGCTGATCTTCTGCCACAATGTTGTGTTCTACCTTTGGAAGATGATTTGGCCGGCGAATCTCACGTCGCATTACGAATTTCCCCAGCCGCTGGGCCTGTCGAACCCAATGGTCCTGACAGGCGTGATTGGGACGATCGTGCTGATCGTGGCGCTGGTCGTCTCGTTGCGGCGAACGCGAGCCTTTCTGACCGGGTGGCTTATCTTTATCGTCGCGATTTTTCCGACCTTCGGAATCATCGGGTTCACGAATGTAATTGCCTCCGACAAGTACGCCTATCTTCCAGTGGTGGGACTGCTGATGGCGCTGGCGTGGGTGCTTGTTCGTCTTTCGACGCGCAGTAGAGCGGCGTTGCCCGTGATTGTCCTGGCGATGGTTCCCCCGGCGGCACTGGCAACTCGCCACTACTACGGGTTCTGGAAGGACAGCGTGACCTTGTTTGAGTATATGGCACGCCATGCGCCCCGCTCAGCCGACGTGCAGAACCATCTCGGCGTTGTGTTGGCCCAGGAGAACCGAATCGCGGAGGCGGAAGCTCAACTCCGTCGCGTGGCCGACATGCACCCGAAATTCCCGGACGTGCACGTGGACCTGGGAAAGGTACTGATTCAGCAGAAGAAATTCGAGGAAGCGATCGAGCACTATCGTCAAGCCCTGGAACTTGCGCCCAACAACGTCGCTGCCTGCAATGGTCTTGGCGCCGCCTACGGCAGTCTGGGTAAATTCGATCTGGCGGCCGAGCAGCTTCGCCGGGCGTTACAGCTCAAGCCTCGAGACCTGAACAGTCACTTCAACCTGGGAATACTTCTGTTTCGCTTGCGGAAATACGATGAGGCCGTACTGGAATTTCGCCGAGTCCTCGAGCTGAACCCCGCTGATGGCAAGGCCCATGCCGCGTTGGGACACACCTTATCGAGCCAGGGAAAACTCACGGACGCGGTGGGGGAATACGAGACGGCGCATCGGCTGGAGGGCGACAATATCAAGATTCTCAATGAGCTTGGAGTAACGCTGGCTCGGCTGGGACGGATCGACGAGGCGGCGGAGCGATTTCAGCGGGCGTGTGATCTTGCCCCGAACGATCTTGAGTCCCGAATGAATCTGGCCAAGGCGCGGGCGTCGCAGAAACGGATTGAAGAAGCGATCGAGCAATACAATCGCGTTCTGGAAATTGCCCCGGGTCATCCACTGGCGACGCGGCACCTCAATGCGCTTCAAAAGATGAAGGATGGAGGCTGATCAGGAACTCAGGGGGATTTCCGCCACGTGGTCATAGATCGCGCCCGTCGGCCGAAGCGTGCTGGAAAAGAGAACGATCCGCCGAACGTGCTGCGTACCCGCGGCCAGGTCTTTATTCCGCTGAATAATGTCTCGGCAGGCCCTGGCATCGATCCGTTCCTTCACGCGTCCGAGGGTCAGGTGTGGAGTGAATCGGCGATCCTCCGGCGCAAATCCCAGGGGCGAGACGTTGTCCTCAATTCGCTGCTGAAGCCGGGTCAGAATGTCGTTCTCACGTACGCCCACCCACAGCACGCGTGGCGATCCGGACGGTGGAAACGCGCCCAGTCCTTCCACGATCATGTCGAACGGTGGGATATCCCTGGCTGCGGTCTCAATGGCCTGGACGATCTTCGGGATCATATCCTCCGCCGCTTCGCCGAGGAATTTCAACGTCAGGTGCATCTGCTCGCGGGAACACCAGCCGATCCGCCCCCCGCGAACGCCCTTGAACAACTGCTGGGCAAACTGCAGCTTGCCTTTGATCGCGTCATCCAATTCCAGGGCAATGAAGCATCGCATAATTTGATGTCCTCCTTCGTAAAGATACGGCTTCGTAAACGACGAGGCCATGCCACCCGGAACGTTATGTCAAGGCGTCCAATTGGTGCATCAAATCCTTCATCTTCGGATAGATCTGACGGTAAATCGCCAGTCGGTCGTTGTATTGCCTCGCCTGGTCCGGGCGCGGAGTGTACTGCTTTCCGACTTTCGAGAGCTTTCTGGCGACTTCATCGGGCCGCTCCTTGATGAGCCCCGCGGCATGGGCACCGAGCAACGCCACGCCCCAGGCGGCACATTCCGTCGTCTGCAGGATACCGATCGGCCGGTCGAGGATGTCGGCGTAAAGCTGCATCCAGAACGAACTCTTGGCGGCTCCGCCGATGGCTTTGTACATATTGATCTTCACCCCAGCCTCACCGAGAAGCTCCTCGTTCAACCGCAATTCGTACGCGACGCCTTCCATGATCGCGCGGGCGATTTCATAGCGGCTGGTCTTGAGGTTCAGCCCCATCAGCAGCCCATTCGCGTGGGTGTCGAGATAAGGCGTTCCCGTGGTGGTGAAGTAGGGGAGCAGAATAAGTTTCGTCGGGTCTTTGGGCAGCTCGCCGATGATCAGATCGTAGGGATCGCGGTTCTCCTTTTTCGCCCGTTCGGCCAGGTCGGCGGCGAATGTGTCGCGGAACCACTTCAGGGCCGAGCCGCCGGTGAAATTCCATGCGATGATGATCCAGTTGCCTCCGAAGGTCGGATATCGGCAGAGATTCGCCTTGATCATGGCGTCCGGGTCCGCCTGGCGGTTGAGCAGGACGCCCATGCAGACGACCGTGCCCGTGGCCAGCATCGATTCGCCGGTCTCAATTCCCGCCCCGAGGATTCCCGCCGGCTGATCGTGCAATCCTGTCGCGAGGACCGCGCCTTCAGGAAAGCCAAGGGCATTCTTACCGATCGTTCCGATGGCCGTGCCCGGGGCCGCGGGCTTGGCCATCACGGCCGGGTCCAACCCCGTCATATCAAACAGTCGTTCGGACCAACAGCCGCGATGCACGTCGAGAAGCAGTGTTCGCGCAGCCAGAGCATAGTTGATGGTCGGCTCGAGCCCAAGTTGCAGCGTGACGAAATCCTCATAACAGAGAAATTTGTGCATCCGCGAGAAAACGGCTGGCTCATGCCGTTTGAGGTACAGAATCTTGAACAGGCTGTGAAAACTATTGATCGGGTGCCCGGTGATATTGAACACTTCGCGTTCGTCGGCCTTGTCTCGAAACTCTCGGCACTCCTGATCGCCGCGCGTGTCGAATCCGATGATCGAATTGGCCAACGGTTGAAGGTTCTTGTCGAGCGGAATCCCAGCCTCTCCGAGCTGGCTCATGGCCACGCTCTTTACGGGGTCCGGACTCTTGGCGCACGCCTCACTGACGACGTGCTTGATCGCCGCGAGCACTTCACCGGGCGCAAGCTCAAGCCACCCCGGTCGGGGCGAGTGCAGATTGTATTCGCGATAGCTGCCGGAGAGAATCTTTCCCTCAAGATCGAACACGACGGCCTTGGTGCCGGTCGTCCCGATATCGAGTCCCATGATGGCCATAGACGAACTCCTGTGCTTATGACTGGGTGAGGTGTCGTTCGCGTTTTTTCTTCTCAACGTTCTGCGATTTCACGTGTGTCCTCCTTCGCAATGATCGGCCGATGACGATTATCATTATACCTGGAGACCCATGAAATGCGATGCTCTGGCGAAGCTTACTGACGGCTTATGGATCGAATGTCCTTAAGCTTTCTTCCTGATCATGACGGGCAGGGCACAGGCGACGGCGAGGACGCCGGCGGTGAGGTAAAGCGGACTGACGTAGCTCTTGGTCTGCTCTCGTAAAAAGGCGTAGAAGACAGGCCCGGCAAGTCCGGCCGCGGACCAGGCGGTAAGGATCGGACCGTAAATTCGCCCCACACGATCATTGCCGAAAATGTCGGCGGTGAAGGCGGGCATGGTCCCGAATCCGCCGCCATAGCACAGCAGAATGTAACAGCAGATGACGACAAACAGCCAAGCCGCCGAAACCTGGGGGATCAGGATAAACGCGACGATCTGGCTGGCGTACATGAGCAGGAATACCAGCCGCCGTCCCATTTTGTCGGACAGACTCGACCAGAAGACGCGTCCCAGACCATTGAAAATGGCGATGGTTGCCACAAGCGTCCCTGCCGTTTTCTCCGTCATCTTGTGCATCTCCTGGGCCATGGGCGATGCCTGGGAAATAAGGGCGATTCCCGCCGCCACGTTGAAAAAGAGCATGCCCCAGAGCGCCCAGAAATCGCCTCGCTTCAGAATGGCCCACAGATTCACGTCGGCTGCACCAGCCTTGGGAATGTAGCCGGGCGGGTTGGTCATCATTCGCCCCATGAGGCAGCAGACGACGGCGAATATCGCGCCCATTCCCAGGAGCAGCCGGTCCGGTCCGACAGCGAGGATCATTCCGGGGGCAAGCGTGCCGACGAGAACCGCGCCCGCGCCGAATCCCATCACGACCACGCCGGAGATCAGTCCACGCCGGTGGGGGACCCACTTGATGGCGACGGCGATGGGAACAAGATAGCTCATGCCCATGCCGAGTCCGCCGATAACGCCATACCCGATGTAGAGGAGCATCAGTGACGAGTAATGAACCGCCACGCCCGCCAGAAGCGTACCGAGTCCATACAACAGCCCGCCGACGGCAGCCACCCTCTGCGGAGACCGGTCCACGCGGGAACTGGTCAAAAACGCGCTGATCCCAAGAAAACAAATAGCGAGACTGAAAGCCAGAGTGACATTCGGACGCGTCCAGTGGTGGGCATCCATCAAAGGCTTGACAAAAACGCTCCAGCCGTAGACCGCGCCGAGGGCAAGTTGGATCAGAATCGCGGCGAGAGTAATCCCAACGACCTTCGCGGTCATTCTCGGATTGTCAGCGGTTTCCATGCACCAAATCCGATCAGAAAAGCGAGTATGGCGGACTGAATCAGACGCTCTTGCCGATCATGTCCGGCGGCACGGGCAATCCCATCTGCGTCAGCACGGTCGGGGCAAAATCGTAGATGCTGATGTCCTGCCGTCCGGTCTGACCCGCGTTGCCGGGCCGGCTGCACACGAAGATGCCATGTGTGTTATGATTGGCGTCGTCCGGTCCGGTATCGTTTTCAAACGTATAGAAAGACGGATTTCCGACCGTTCCCACGCTGCGCCAGTTGAGGTTGCCGAAGAGAACAATCAGATCGGGTGGCGTACCCTTGACCGTCCGGTAGAGTTCGCTCGGACGGTACACTTTTGTCCCCATGGGCTTGCCTTCGTGATCCACCATGGACATCAGTTCGTCGGAAAGCTTGCGGACGAAGCTTTCATACTGGTCGGCCGGAAGCTGCCCGTTGGCTTCACGTCCCTTGACGTTGAAGAAGCATCGGCCGTAGTATCCGCCTTCGCCCCACGCCAGTGTCTTGGACCAGTCGATGGTCACCTGGTTGAACTTCGTGACCTTGTCGGGCGTCGTGGTCAGTGTGAGGTACCCTTTCTTGATCAGCCAGTCGTTGAAGCACACGCCGCCGATCATGCACTTGGCGCCGTGATCGGAGACGATCCATACAGCCGTCTTGTCCAGATCGACTGTCTTAAGCACTTCACCGATTTGTTTGTCGATGAACTGATAGAAATTGGCGATGGCGTTTTCGTAAGGACCGTTCTTGACGTACCGGTGATGGGTAGGGTCCATGAACTGCCAGAATCCATGATGGATGCGGTCGATTCCCATATCCACGACCCAGAAAAAGTCCCAGTCGCATTTCTTCATGAAGTATCGGGCCATGGCGAACCGCTGCTCTGTCATTTTGTGAAGCTGTTCGAGCAGCCAGTCTTTTCTCTCCGTCCGGTATTCCTTGACGTCGATGTAATACTCGCCGAATTCCTTCGCGATTTCGTTCTTGAGGTCCGCGGGAAATGTGTAGTTGCTCTCAACGCTCGGCGTGATAAAATCGCCGACGACCCATCCGTTGATAGGGGACGGGGGAAACGTTCCCGGAACGCCGAGTACGAAGGATTTCTTGCCCACCTTCGACAGCAGGTTCCATATCCGCGGTTCCTTGATGTCCAGACTGGTGGCGAAGGCGAGCTTGGTCGACGCCCAATCGGTGCGGTTGCGGAATCCATACACGCCGAGCTGGCCCGGATCCTTGCTCGAAGCCATGCAGCTCCACGCGGGCACGGTAATCGGAGGCATGCAGCTCTGCATGGGTCCGAACATGCCCCGCTGGGCAAGCGCCTGGATATTCGGCAGGCGATCGATGAACTTCTCAAACATTAATACCGGATCGGCGCAGTCGAGCCCGATCACCAGCACTTTTTCCGCTCTGGAATTATCAGCCATTCGAGTTCTCCACATTTCTAGGGGGCAGGCTCGCGGGATCGTCAATGTACGCGATGGCCAGATTGCCGACCCGATCCGCGATTTCCTGGAGCGAGCCCTCGATGATCGCGCCCGCCGCCTGGGCGTGTCCGCCTCCACCGAGATACCTGGCGAGGGGCAGAATATTGATTTCGTCCTCAGATCGCAGGTTGATTCGCACCTGGCCGGGCTTGGTCTCGCTGAACAGCGCTGCGATCTTCACACCATTGATTGACCGCGGAACCGCCACCTGTTCGTCGATATCGATCGGCTTGGCGCCAACGGACAGAATCTCATGATTGGTGGCCGTGCTCCAGGCGAACCGCCCGCACGGGCTGATCCGCGTATTGGCGTATACAACCTGCATAAGCCGAAAATCGCTCTGCGACAGACTGCGATAGATCTTCTGGCAGACCCATCCGACCTGGGCGCCGTGTGTGGTGAGCTCTGCGGCGATGCTCAGGGCGCTGTGATCGGTTCCCGCCAGTGAAAACCCGCAAGTGTCCGTGTGCAGACCCGCGTACAGAAGCGTGGCCTGTGCGGGATTGAGCGTAACGCCCAATGCCCTGGTCAACTGGTAGATCATCTGGCTGCAACTGGCGGCCGATGTGTCGATCCAGTTGAACTGTCCGAACTTCTCGTTGCCGAGGTGATGATCGACGTTGCAGATCGGCGCGTCGGGAAGGGGCATGTCCTTCGGTTTGTTGATCCGGTTTCGCATGGCCGTGTCGACCACGATCACGAGGTCCGGCTGGTCCACGGGGTCCGGAAGACGAGTAAGTTCAAGGAGAAACCGATACTTCCGGCTCACCGTCTCGACCGGCAGGATGATCCCCGCCTGTTTTCCCATCGCCTGAAGCGCCGTGGCTATAACCACCACGCTTCCGATACAATCGGAGTCGGGATTGACGTGCCCAAAGACCAGCGGTCGGCGAGCATTCTGGATGGCCTGGCGTGCGTCCAGCATGATTCCGATCTACCGCAACACGAACAATGGAATCAGATCGTTCTCTTCCAAATACTTCAGAATGGTCCTGGCCGAGGCCTCGGGCGTCTCGTTTTCCGTCCGAATTTCGATCTCCGGCCGGTGGGGGGGCTCATAGGGATCGTCCACCCCCGTGAATCCCTTCAATTCGCCCGCACGGGCCTTTTTATACAGCCCCTTGACGTCACGCTGTTCGCACAACGACTGCGGCGTGTTGACGAACACTTCGATAAACGTCCCGCCTTCGCCGGTGATCATCTTGCGATTCTCATCGCGAATGTTCCGGTATGGGCTGATGGCTGCCGCGATCGCGTTCACGCCGTTTCGCGTCAGCAGATTGCATACGAATCCGATTCGCCGGATGTTCGTGTCGCGATCTTCCTTCGAAAACCCTAGTCCCTTCGACAGGTGCGTCCGAACGACGTCGCCGTCGAACACCTCAATCTTGACGTTCCGCTTCTTCAGTTCCGCGGTGACAATGTCCGCGATCGTGCTCTTTCCCGACGACGGCAAACCCGTGAACCACAAGCAAAATCCTTTATCTCGATTACCTGCCATCCTTCATTGCTCCTTGTAAAACGCTTCCGCGAGTGGGCTGTACCCACCGCTTGTCTCTTTTCAAAGAGCATAAATGATAGTCAAACCAAGGGTAAAAGTAAAAGGGAAAAACACTCCGATAAGAGTGCGACCGGGCCTTACCCGCTGCATCACGAGGATTTCTTCCCCAGCGGAAGTTTGGGGATCAGGGGAAACCTGTTCTCCTTCGTCAACTGCCCGTTCAACCAGTCACGAATATAGGGAAATACTTCGTCCCGCGCACGCTTCCCGATGATGATATCGTCATGTCCATAGTCGGCCTGATAACCGTTGATTCGCCCGAAAACACGAACCTGCTTGCTCTTGCTGCCCAGCCGACGGTTGATTTCCACCGTCCAGGCAGGATCCACCATGTTATCCAGCTGTCCCACGACTTGCAGAACCGGCGGCTTGATCTTGCCCACCGCCTCCGTGTAGTTGGTCTTCCCGTCATAGCTCACAAAATTGCCCGTTTTGACATACTGCAGAAGTTGATCCAACTGGCCGGGGGAAATATCTTCCTGGTTGGCATAATAGAAGACTCGCAGAACCTTCGGGTCCACATTGTCGGGATTCAGGAACAACTGGTCGATTCGAATACTGACCATATTCCCCGCCATGGTTCCGACGACGGCGCGAAGATTCGTCCCGGTGGCCAGATTTCCGATCCGGACAAAGTCCGCCTGCTCTGCCATCAGTTCAAAAACGTCGTTCGACGGGCGGACCATATAAATCGGCGCCGATACGCCCACAAACCCCTTGATCGGCGCGTCCGGATGCATCCCCAGGTAGGCGAACATGATCATCGCGCCCATGCTGTGCCCGATCCAGAATACTTGCTTGGCTTGAGTCGTTTTCATCACATAATTGAGAACGGCCGGTACGTCATGATTGATATGGTCGTCGACGGTCCAGTTCGCCTTCAAAAGCCCCGGCTGACGGTTGATCACGCCCGCGGGATTGAACACGGACACATTAAGGCGGAAAAGCTGCTTGATGTTGGCCAATGCGGGCTTGGTCGATTGTCCGCATCCGCGCAGCGAGACCGACCAGACGTCGTAGCCCTGGGACTGCAGGTACTTGGCCAGGGATATCTCATCGGTCAGGTCCCAGAACGTGTTGTTGTGGCTTAGACCATGGCATAGGATGACCGGCTCCCGACCGGGATCGATGGTGGTCGGCGCATAGCGAAGAATATGCAGCGACCAACTGTCGTCGGTGGTCACCCAATGGTCCGTCGGCGCGCTCTGCTTGCGCTTCAGCCAGTCGGGCTGATTCTGAGTGCATCCAGCAAGAGCGCCCACTATGAGCATCAATACCAACGACGGTCTAAATCGTGGCCGCATGATCTATCCACTCCTGCAAATCACCAATAAACGTCCGGTTATCCGTCTCGAACTCGAGAGTGTGGCTGGCGTTCGCATAGTATGCCACCTGTTTTGTTCCCGCCACCCGCAACGATCGATAATACCGCAACGTGGCGTCGTTGTCGATGATCCGCTCCCGCCCAGCCAGGAATAATTTCATCGGCATGGTCAATCGCTCGGGGATTCGGCGAACAACGCCATCCAATCGACGTGACTGGAAGAGAAAATTACCCGTAACCCCGGTCAGACGGAGATCGTCGCGGCGGATGAACTCCTGCCGCTCGGGATTGGCGGTGAAAAGCTCAGGCTCGTTCAAAGGAATCGGAAATGCGCGTTTGGACCGCAGGATCACCGCCATCGCGATCTGCACCTTGGTTCCAAACGAGACATCGACGGCTGGGAAAATACCCGGAGCAACAAGCGTCAGGCTGGCGACCCTTCGCGGCGACGTTCGGGCAATCGCCATCGCCAACTTCCCGCCCCAGCTCACGCCAAGAACATGAACCCGCTCCTGGCCTGCTTGCTCGCGCACATAGTCCAGCAATTCCACCTGGTCCGAGATCCACCGTTCATAGTTGTCCACGTCGCCGCGCGATTGCGTGTTGAGCCCGCTTCCCCGACGGTCGGCCAGGCACACCGCGAACCCGCGTTCCGCCAAAGCGCCGGCGGATCCCTCAAACCATAATCCATGCGACTGAATTCCGTGAATATACAACACCGCGCCCTTGCCCGCCCCAGGCCACCACCGCAAAGCCCCGGCGTATCCGTCGCCATACACATGTTGGATGATCTGGCAGTCTCCGGACATCGCGAGTCCTAAAGCTCCTCATTCGAAAATTCAAATGGTTTCGGACCGATGTGAATGGGCCGAGCCCGATCCACCGATAACGCCAACCCGATCAGAACAAAGTATGTCAGCAAGCTGCTGCCTCCGTAACTGATAAAGGGCAACGTCACGCCCGTGATGGGCATCAGCCCGAGCGTCATCCCAATATTCGTCCCCGCCTGCGTCAGCAGCATGGCCAGAACGCCCACTGCCACCAGGCGCCCGAACGGTTCATGAACTTCCCCCGCCACCTCGACCAATCCGATCGCAATTATGAGATACAGCAGGACAACCGATACGCTGCCCACGAACCCGAACTGATGGGCGATCATGGCGTAGATAAAGTCGTTGTGACACTCCGGCAATCGCCGGCCCTGATCAAGATACGGCCCGTGTCCTCGTCCGAACCCGAACAATCCGCCGGACCCCGCGGCGATCTTCGAATGATACAGGTGATACCCTTCCGGCGACAGATACCAGCGATCCAGGCTCTTGTCCCGATAGATGATATTCTTGGCCTTCGGGTGCCGCGCCAGCCACTCCCGCGTGTCCTTCGACTGCAAAAATACGCCCGCGATCCGGCTCTTCTGGTAGTCGTGCATGAGGGCGAAAAGGATCGGCCCGGAGATGATGATCAGCAGAACAATCGTGCCCAGATGCTTGATCTTCGCCCCGGCGGCATAGAGCATGATCAGCAGTACGGGCAGCAACAGCATCACGGTCCCGAGGTCCGGCTCCAGCAAAATCAAGATCATGGGAAGAATCGTGAACGCGAACGGTCCAAGCAGACCGCCGAGCTGACGGTAGTTCTTTCGATACCTCAGATACCGGGCCAAACCCAGAATATAGGCGATCTTGATGAACTCCGATGGCTGGATCTGGAAAAATCCCAGCCGTATCCATCGGTACGACCCGTTGATCCTGGGAATCATGCGCCCGAGGAAGGGGATATATTGTCCGACGATACCCAGGACGAGAACCGCGGCAAGCAGGACCAGCACGACGACGAATAACAAATACGCCCAGTCGCCGATCCGTTGATAATTGATAGATCGGGTAATAAGCATGGCGATCACGGCGACGACCAGGTAGACGATATGGGTCCGGACCAGATTGTCCGGAACGAATCCCGCCGGCAAGTCGGCTTGATCAATGGCCTGGATCGTCAGGAAACTAAATGTGCACAGTCCCGCCACACCAAGCAAAATGGCGAGGCTGGCCGCCGAAACGCCGAAAATGGTGGTTCGCGATGTCTGGTCAGTCCCTAATGTCATGTTTCTTTCTTTTCATATGTCCGTTTCGACTCACTTCAAATACCCCAGGTCCTGGCACTTGAGCATGATGTCCTTGAAGACCGGTCCCGCGCCGCTTCCGCCGGCGATCCCGTACTCAATAAAGACCAGGGCAACGATTCGCGGCCTGCCGGCGGGGGCGTATCCGGTGAACCATCCGTGGGCCAGGTGCTTCGTGCGACCGTATGCGTCCTTCTGATCCTCCGGTTTGAGCGTGGGGAAAAAACCCGTCGATCGCCAACTGATTTGCATCTCGGGTACCGGCGCCGACGCAATGAACTTGTCCTTGTCCGTGACGATCTGCTTGACCGTCTGCCCCGTGATCGGGTCCTGATACGAGACTTCCCACTCGATCGGCCGCGGCGGCGCCGTGGCGCTTCCCGTCTTGGCGGCCAGGACGATCTTGTCCGTGTATGCGTCCTTGTAACCCGTCGCTCGCGGGTTGTTCACGACCTTGTACATCCCGTCCCGGGCGAGACGAAGAATGCTGGGGCGGATTCCCACGGGCGTGGCGGGCGGATCCGGCTCGTCGGTCAGAACACGCGGCGGCTGATACGTCCCCGTGATCAACGCCTTGGTCATGATCACGCCCTGCATCGGCGTAATCAGAAGATCCCCTTGTCCGATGGCCAGGTTCCGCGCGTCGCCCACGCTCATGCCCCGTCCCCATCTGCGGATGAACCACGCCTGGTCGGGAATATGGCCCGGAACATTCGGTAGTCCGTTCGGGTTATCCTCCGACACGCCCAACGGTACCGAATGATCGAACCCGATACTCCGGTAGAGGTCCGTCATGCCTTCCGCCGTGATGATTTCTCCCACTCGATAAAAGTAGATGTCGCAGCTGTGGGCGATCGCCTCGACGAAATCCATCGGTCCGTGTCCCGGCGGCGGAAGCCAGCATTTAAACGCGTTCAGATTCTCCGACAATCGCCCCTGACAATCGTAAGTCTGATGAGATCCCACTTTTCCGTGCTCAATCGCCCAGGCCCCCACGTAGGGCTTGACGATCGAGCCCGGCGAATACCGCGCGTTGAGCACCCGGTCGATCATGGGAAGGTATTTCTTGTCCGTCTGCAGCTTGTTGTATTTCGTCCGATCCTTGAAAATCTCGGGATCGAACGTCGGAACCGACACCATCGCCAGCAGGGAATTATCCCGAAGATCAATCACGACCGCGCCGCCCGCGATGGCGTAGGGAAGATTATGCACCTGCTCTGTAAGACGCTGCTGCACGAAGCGCTGCAGTTCAATATCTATGGACAATACAATGTCTCGCCCGTCCTCGGGGGGCGTTTCAACTCTCGGCTCCTTGTCCATCTTCAGCCAGCCTCGACGTCCCCTCAGCCGTTTGTCGTAGAACAGCTCCAGTCCCTCTTTTCCCCGCAGCTCGCCGGGCAGATAGTGGTCCTCTTCCGTCTTCTGATACGTTTTGGAGATGCTTCCGGGAATTCGCTCCGTTCGCCCGAGAATGTGGCACAAAATGTCCTTCTGACGAAACACACGCCGCACGCTCGGACGAACGACCGCCCACGGATTGTCCGCCAGCTTGCCCCGCAACTCCAGTGCCTGTTTCTCATCGAGATCCGGGATGAGCGGATAGTGCATCCGCTGCTCCAGGATCGGATAATCGACGTAATCTTCCTGCTGGGCGTGAACTCTGTCGATCAGCCCCTTGATGGATTGGACAATCAGGTCCCGCCGCCCGAGAAGTTCCTCCTTGGGTGTCGATGTACTCTTGCTCAGCATGGTCCAGAACTCGTCGATATCCTGGTGCAGGCGGAACGTCAATTCTTCCTTTGGCACGATGAGTTTCGGATTCTTCGCCTGCTCCCGCACTCTCTGGCGAATCAGGCGATGCTGGTCGTTGATCCACCACTCGTCTGGATCCATCACGGGGTAATAAACCGCCAGTTCGAAACAAAGCTCGTTTCCCACCAACTCCACGGTTCCCTTTCCGCCCGCCCCCCGGACTAAGATGCGCCCGCGAGTGGGAGGAATGGGTTTGTACGGCGTCTTCTCCGGCGCCGAAGCCACCTCCAGGTATTCCTTCGTACACAAAATCTGGAGATCGACCAGGCGATGAACCAGCACTCCGCCGAATACGGCGAACGCGGCGAGCAGTATTTTCATCCGACGATCAAACATAATCAGCGAAAATCACCTAACCGAACAGTCCGACAATTATACTGCGAAAGGGAGAATTATTCCCGCCCAAAAAAGGCACAAGAGCAGACCTATGCATTCAGAGGCTTGATAAAACATCGCCGTCGTTTGTGCTGGCGGTGTTCGTAGAGCTTCCATTGATTCTGCACCCGGTCGTTGCTCTCCAACTCGTGGTTGGTCTCCGCTTTGACGATGTTGTGGCTCAGGAGTATGTCCGTCAGTTCCCACATCACGACCGCATTGACGCCTTTCCCCTGCAGGTCCGGACGCACGCCGATCAGGCACAGATCAACGGTGTCATTTTTCTTCATCGCCTTGAGAATGTGGAATATCCCGAACGGAAAAAGGCGACCCTTCGCCTTCTGAAGGGCTAGGGACAGCGAAGGCAGGGTAATCGCGAACGCCGCCACCTTCCCCGCCTCGTCGAGCACGATCGAAATATAGTCCGGCCGGACGAATCCGAGGTATTGCTTGATATAGTAGTCGATCTGCTTGTCCGTCAGAGACACGACTCCGTAGAGTCCTTCAAACGCTTCATTCAGTACGCTGAATACCCCTTTCGCATACGGCAGGATGTCCTTCTGCTTCTTCAGCTTCACCGTCGTCAGCTTGTTTCGTCGGGTGACGACCTCTGCCATACGACGCAATTTGTCTATATCTTCCAGTTGCGGCGCCCGGACTTCGTACTCAACCCAATCCACGTCCTTGCGGTATCCATAATGCTCCATGTGGACCGGATAGTAGGGGTGATTGTAGATGGTGGCGAGAGTCCCGAGTTCTTCGAATCCCTCCACGAGCATGCCTTCCTGGTCCAGGTCCGTAAATCCCAGCGGACCATGCACCGCCTGCATGCCTCTTTCCCGTGCCCAGGTCTCCAGCGTGTTCAGCAAAGCGCCGGATACCTCCCGGTCGTCCACGAAGTCAATCCACCCGAATCTTGCGTACTTGTTTCCCCATTTTTCGATATATCGATTATTGATGATGCCCGCCACGCGTCCGACGGTCTTTCCGTCCCGACGGGCAAGCCAAAGCTTCACGTCGCAGAACTCAAAGGCTGGATTCTTGTCCCGGCTTAGCGTACTGATCTCGGCGAAGCGAAGAGGGGGGACTCGGTAGGGGTTGTTGGCGTACAGACGGTCGGGAAAGGCAACGAACTCTTTGAGAGCCCGGCGACTCGAGACTTCCTCGATGGTCACGCCCATTGTCAGATAACTCCCACTTTCTTTCCGACCTTCTCAAAGGTGGAAAGGACGCGGTCCAACTGCGCATCGGTGTGGGTGGCCATGTAACTCGTCCGCAGCAATTCGCGTCCCGGAGGAACGGCCGGACTGACCACCGGGTTGACGAAAATCCCTTCCGCGAACAACTGCCGGCACATCTCATACGCCTTGGTCGCGTCTTTGATCAGAATGGGGATGATCGGCGTCTCGCTCGTCCCGGTATCGAACCCCAATGCCTTGTATCCGTCGAGCATCTTCCGCGTATTCTTCCAAAGCCGCTGCAGCAGCTCCGGTTCCTCCTCAATAACATCGAGCGCGGCGCTCGCCGAAGCCACCAGCGCGGGCGGCAGGCTGGCGCTGAACATGAGCGATCGGGCGGAATGCTTGATAAAGTCGATGATCTCCCGATCTCCGGCCACGAATCCGCCGATCGTCGCCAACGACTTGCTGTACGTCCCCATGATCAGGTCCGTTTCCTTTTCCAGTCCGAAATGTTCCGCTGTTCCCCGACCACCCTTGCCCAGTACGCCCACCCCGTGGGCGTCATCCACCATGACCCGGGCGCCGTATTGCCTGGCCAGTTTTATAATCGCCGGCAGATCGGCGATATCGCCTTCCATGCTGAATACGCCGTCGATAATGATCAACTGCCCCTGGTCCTTCGTCGCTTCCAGAAGACGCTGAAGATCTGCCATGTCGTTGTGCAGATACTTCTTCATCTTTCCAAACGACAACCGCACCCCGTCAATGATGCTCGCGTGATCGTATTTGTCAAGAATGGCTACGTCGTTTCGACCCACCAATGCCGAAATCGTGCCAACGTTCGTCTGATACCCCGTCGCAAACACCAACGCCGCGTCTTTGCGGAAAAATCTCGCCAGTTTCCGCTCCAGTTCCTCGTGGACCTCCATGTTCCCGTTCAAAAATCGGGAACCGGCGCATCCGCTGCCGTATTTCTCCACAGCCTTGATCGCCGCTTCCTTCACCTTTGGGTGGCAGGTCAGCCCCAGGTAATTGTTCGACCCGATCATGATCATCCGTCGACCATCGACTATGACCTCGGAATCCTGCGGCGACTCGATTTCTCGGAAGAAAAAATACGTCCCGGATTCCTGCAGGTGTCGAACCACCTGGTTAAGAAACTTCGAACACTTGTCAAAAATATCCATCGCTTGTCTTTACCTTACAACCAGTTCTGTTTACGATACCAGTCGACGGTTATCCCGGCGCCCTGATCCAGGCTGACCCTGGGTAAATAACCTAGCATAGCCCTTGCCTGGGTAATATCGCAAGTCCAATTTTCCTGGATCATCTCTTTTGCCTTATGTCGGGTCAGCAGGCAAGACTTGCCCGTCAGCCGGGAAGTCGCTTCCGAAATCCATCCAATTCCCTGAATCAGGGAGGCGGGAACCCGCAGCCGAACCGTCCGTTTTCCCATCGCACGCGAAAATGCCTCGCCGATTTCTTCCATGCGATACGCCTGACCATCGGAAATAAAGAAAATCCCGCCGTCGCCCCTCCCCGGTTCCCCCGCCCGCAGAATCGCCTGAACCAGATCGTCCGCGAAGCACATGCTGATCCGCTGAGTAATTCCGAGTAAGCTGAACGTAATCCGCTTGGAGATCAACTGTAACAGAGAGAGAAAATCCTTGTCCCGGGGACCGTATACCGCGCTTGGCCGAAGAATAGTCACCGCCAGGTCCTTCCGATGGTCCAAGACCGCTTCCTCGCCGATCCGCTTGCTCCTGCCGTAGGATGAAATCGGAAAATTCGGGTCCGATTCCGTCTTCATCCGCCCGTTGGCTGACGGACCGGATGCCGCCTGACTGGAAAGATACAAGAACTTTTGAAGACCGGGGTTATGCTCCAGGCAGGCCCTGATCAGATTCTCCGTCCCTGTCGCGTTGATCGTAAAAAAATCCTCATCCCGCTTCACCTTGGTCGCCCCAGCCAGATGGTAAATCCGATCCACTCCCCCAACCGCCTCAGCCAGCGAGCTTCTATCCGTGCAATCGCCGTAGACGTATTCCACAGGCCGATCCTTAAGCCAGCGCAGATCACTCGTCCGACGCACCAGGCAACGGACCTCGACTCCGCCCTGAACCAACGCGTCAACCAGGTGGCTGCCGATAAACCCTGTGGCGCCCGTCACTAATACCTTCAAAGACCGATTCTCCTGTGAAACTCAGAATTGTATTACTTTCGCGGGGCATGTCAAGGAAACGAAGGGCAAAACGAAATCCTCATGCCGATCTGCCGGACCGGCATCCGCTGCAAAACTACTACAATTGCCGTAGAAAACTCTCCGGATTATTCAGAAACGCCCGCGTCAGGGAAACATGTTCCACCTCATCGTACGCCGTCGGCTGAATCCTGCCGTCCTGAAAGTTCAAAATCGTCGCTCCGGGAAAAGCCATCAGAATCGGACTATGCGTTGCCACGATAAACTGACATTTCGCCTGGACCATCTGCTTGAGTGTCGCCAGCAAAGCCAACTGCCTCAGGGGCGACAACGGCGTTTCCGGTTCGTCCAGCAGGTACAGCCCGTTCGGAACGCACCGCTGCCGAAAAAGATGCAAAAATGCCTCGCCGTGTGAATACGCGTCCGGGTTCGCACCATATTTCGACGCCAGTTCCGACTTTTGCCCCCGAACGAAGCGAATCCGTTCCTTCTTCTTCTCTCCCGTCCACTCCCGGTCGTACTCCTCAGCCAGGTCGTCAAACTCCTTCATCATCCCCGCCACACGCTTGGTGAATCCAAAAGCGTCTTCCGAACGGAAGTAAAACCCGCTTCTTGCTAGTTTTCCCCGGGCGAACACCAGCGATTGGGCCAGGAGACGGACGTGGGCGAGGGTATCATCCCGGGCGGCCTCCTCGCTCCCGATCGTCACCGCGTTAGTCCCCACCGCGATCGCCTCCAGAATCGTCGACTTTCCCGATCCATTCTCACCCACAAAAAAAGTCACCGGAGACGGAAAAACGATCTCCTCCAACGTCTGGATGACCGGCATGGAAAACGGAAACCCCTCCCCGAACGCCAGCCGCGGATTCCGCGAAATGGACTTAAGGTACAAAGCCCCTTCACCATCGCCAGGTTGAGTCATATGGCACCTTCCTGTAGCTCCTGGGAGTTCATGGTTTCAGATGCAGAAACTGTCGTGCGTGCCGTCGCACTTCAAGAACCATCTTCACGGCGTCTCTGGCGAGCTTCTTGTCTGCGAATTCCCCGGGATACCTGAAATCGATGGCAAAGGCCGTTAATGCCAGGAGAAAAGGTCGAGTCATCTCCCAGGAAGACTCCAGTGGGATCAGAAGGTCAAGAAGTGCGGAAAGATTATGTGTCTTTCCAAAAGGAATATTCTTCTCCTGGAGACAAGCTTTAAGGTACTTCTCTGCGCACTGCTGGGCGTGAAAGCACGCAGCGTCGTAGTTCGGGAGCCGTCGGGCCCGATACTCACGTTGTGCGGAGATGAAATCTCCTTCAGCTTTCTTGACCCATTCATGGGTCAGTGGCTTCATAGAGCACTTTGCCTTTTTCCATGACTTCTTTCAAGAAGAAGTCGTTCCACTTCAGTCGCTTGCGGACATCATCGGGTGTTCTTACAAGCAGATCGACCGGGAAGGAAGGTGTGATTCTCTTGAGAATCTCCAGGGACTTCAGCTGGCTCTTGCCCCTGAATGGCAGAACGACCAAAAGGTCGACATCGGAATCGGGAGTGGGTCTTCCGTAGGCATAGGAGCCGAAGAGAATAATCCGTTCGGGCTGGAACTCCCGGACGATATTCCTGCTCAGGCTCTTGATGTCTCTCAGACTGACCATGTCAACGCTCCCAAGGTTTTGGGCCTACGACAATTTTACCCCCAATGCCTCTTCATAAATAGCCAAAACATTCTCCAACGGCGTGTCCGGCTGGATGCAATGCGCGGGCGAGAAAATATACCCGCCGCCCTTGGCGATGACGTCCAGACGATGCCTCGCCTCTTTGCGGCACTCCGCCTCGCTCCGGAACGGCAGCGTGTCCTGTGTACTGATCAGTCCGCAAAACGCCAGCTTCCCCTTGCACAACGCGCGAATCTTCTCCGGATTCATCCCCTTCGGCTCCGGCTGCATCGCGTCCAGAATATCCAATCCCATCTCGATAAACGATGGCATGATCTCGTGCGTATCTCCGCAAGAGTGCATCATCGCCTTGGCTCCGAATTCATGCGCCAAATCGTAAAACTTCTTAAGCCGCGGACGGAACACCTCGTCCCAATCCTTCGGGCTGAACATGCGCCCATTCTGATTTCCGCAATCCTCGCCGAGGCAGACGATATCGATCTTCCCCCTCGCCGCCTCCAGGCATCTTCGCAGATGCCGGTAACTGAAGTCCACTCGCTTGTCAATAATCGCCAATCCGACTTCATCGCGAAGAGCGATGTCCATCACCACCTGCTCCATGCCTCGGCAGCGGCTGACGCCATTGACGATATCCGGATATCCGGCCCCGCCCACGCAGACCGCGAAGTCCTTATTCTGTTCACATAATCCGGGAATGACCGAGTAATCAAACGCATCCGGATCAGGCCACGGATACTTTTCAACGTCGTCCATCGTCTCCAGCTCCGCCAGCGGAAGGTAACACGCCTCCTCGTACGTACCCGCTGCTCCATGCGACACCGGCCGGTACCCTTCACCCCACAAACCGAAATGAATATCCCCCTGCGGCGGTTTGACTTTTCCCGTGTACGGCGGATTGACGCCCCGCAGGTCGATCCCCAAACATTCGTAGAGATTCCGTCCCTTAAAATGATTCCGAAGCTTCTGGTCCATTTCCGGAGTCAGGTATATCTGCAGAGGAACACGATCCGGTTCCTGCCATTTCAGTGAGCACATCACGCGTTCTTTGGACGTCATCATCGCTATCCACCAATCCTTTCGTGGGCACCATTCGGGTCGCCGATGTCGATACCCATGCTAGTCATGGACTTGAGTTTCCGCAAGCCTTTTTCGTCGCCTTCTCATCAACCGCTTTTGCCCCAAAAAACGTCCTCAAAATGGCATCTCTTGCGTTTTTTGCTTGACTAACTCATGATCTGTGTTTGTATAGTATGAATATCAAAAGGGAGGACCAAGCCATGACAAAGACACGGGGTGGTCTGTCTATCCTTACGCAATTGTCCGGAGTTTTCGTGCTGGGCCTGCTTATGCTTGCCGGATGTGGTTCCCCACCAGCAGGTCCGGGTGATCCTAACGGCGATCCGGAGGTCAGCCTGGCCGGTACCTGGGATCGCAATGACGGACTACAAACCATCGTCATCGGTGAGGACGGATCGGTGATCACCGAAAGCCTCGCCCTCGATGTGGCCTCCAAATATCGAAATGTCATTCCAGCCGATGGAGCCTTTCATCAGCTCTCGTCCGCACCCGAAAATGGGACTCTAAGCCAACTTCAGGTCCTGGTCGGAGCCTATAAATTCACCGTCGATCCCGATCAAAAAATCACCGTGGATAGCCATCGGTTTGCGGAACAATGGGTCACCGACGATTGGCCGTGCATGGACATCACCATCAGCGGCACAGGACAGCTAACCTCGCCTTCCACCATGGAAATCGAGTTCCTCAAACAACCGCTGGGAATCCGCCAGAAATTCACCTACACCAGAACCGGCGACTAATTCAAAAAAGAAACGCGACCGTAAGGGATCGCGTATTCTCTTTCGCCCTCACCATCGCGGCTGAGGCTTGCGAACGGGAACGAGAAACTTGGTCACCAGGCCCGCCAGTATCGCTGTGGCGATCGCTTGACCAATCACATTCAATGCCGAATACGTCTGCGGAATCGCCTGCGGAACCAGAAACGCGATCACGGCATATATCCCCGAAATAACCACCACGCCAATTCCCGATGTAATCGCATGCGCCATCGGACTATCGGCGAACAGGGCGGGTCGAACCGCCAGAATCAGCATTCCATACAGACCAAACGCCAATGCCTGCGATCCCAACGGAGATATACTCGTCAAATCACCCAACAGACCCACCACCCAAACCAATAGAATCGTCCATTCATTAGGCTTGGAAAGAAGATACAGATTGGCCAGGATCACCAGCACCCACGGACGGCACGAATCCGGGAAAAATACCGGCAAAAATCCCGTCTGCAGTACCAGGGCGATGTAAGCGTATATGACAAATTTCAACCAGGCCATGTGCAAAATGATATATGGTAAAATGCTTTTTTCCAACAAGATCTGGAAAAACTGACGTGATATTCCCATCGCCCCCATCGGCTTGCTTAAGAAAATATAAATATAAAAAACGGAAAGAAATTGAGCATTTCCCGCAATTTACTGATAGTGATCTGTGAACCTGATGCCGATTTTGGAGGTCCTTTCTCATGCTCAGGCGCCGGTTGACTTATTTGACAGTTGACGATAAGCTTAAAATAGATCAAGAAAGGGTGTCCGGAATGTACAGCGAGGGCTGGGAATGAGTAGGTTCAACCCTGTCAGTCTGGCAGGCGAGTCGAGCGGAAGCGTCAAACCGCGATATTTCACCGTTGATGAAGCCAACCGTTCGCTAGTCTTTGTCGCTAAGGTGATTAAAGATATTCTAAGCCTCTATTGCCGGGCAAAAATGATCGAAGAACACTATTCCGTCCTCGACCGCGAAACAGAACGCAAGGACCGCATCAGCCTCAAGCGCCAGTACGAAAGCCTGCTCAAGCAGCTTCAGGTCTACAATCAGGAACTGAACGCCATCGGCTGTCAACTCCGCGACTGGCAAACGGGCACGGTAGATTGGCCGTCCCTGTATGAAAATCGGGAAGTCTACCTCTGCTGGCGAATGGGCGATTCCCAGGTCGAATACTGGCACGAAGCCTATGAAAGCTTCGCCGCCCGACGCCGAATCGAAGACGAATTCTTCATGAGCTGATCATCTTTCCTCTTCACCGGTCCCCGACACGGTTCTGGAGAACAATCGTCCCTTCAATGCCCATATCTGCATGATGCAGGATCGTCCCATACCGTCCCGCGCAAAGACATCGTTCGCCCCGTTGCCCCACATGCCTCTCAGAGTATTTCCCTGCGGCAACGGATTCTGTCGGGTCCACTCGGCTTCGCCTCAAGTTCTATTGAGGCCTTTTGCATTTTCTCCCCTGGCGCGCACCACTTTTCCCGCCAAATCGCTCATTTTCGATGCGCTTTTGGTGTGCGATGGTAAACGGTCTTATTTCCAGGCCTTATGGCTGCATGTTGGCCGATCGATATGTTCTGCGCACCGAAAGCGCACCAAAAATACAACAAAACTGCATGGTTTGGATCTCGCGGCAGGGGGGTTTGCTTTTTTTGTGTGAGGAGGGTATAATTTCTTTGCAAGTGGGAAAGAAAAAAAGAATTTTCCCCGTTGACAATTTGATTTGAGTCGTTATTATACAGAACTCTAGTCGCCGGTTGGTATCGGCGTCGATAACAGGAACGGATTTGATGCATATTGCAGAAAAAGGTTTCCGATAACTCGCTGGTGGCATTAACGGACTGCGTATCCCAGGCCGCCAGAAAAAGTTTTGGCGGCCTGTTTGTTTCTGGAGCTTTTTGACAACTGAAGGACCTGCGAAAACTAACTAAAGCGGATAAGAAACCTTATCCGACATTAGTATAGTCCGACTTAGCCGGGCTCGTAGCTCA
>CAZLZE010000033.1:0-41348 GCA_964563935.1 uncultured Phycisphaerae bacterium
GTAGGCAGGCCCTCCATCCAAGACAAGGCCCCAAAAAAGTGGGGATGAGTCAGGGAACATCACGCCACTACAGAACGATCTCAAGATCGATTTTGCCCCGGGGATTCGCGATCTGCACAGATAGACCATCGGGCGAGACCTCTATCTTGGATTTTGAGGACACAGAGGCGATTTTCCGGTTGTTCGGGAGGCGAATGTGCAACTTGGCCCATTTGGCGGTGCATGCCTCGGAGAATTCGGCGCAGCCGACGATTTTGGACGCCTTCGCGTCATATTGAAGGTGCCAGGAGACCTCGCCAAAGTGAGTCGGAGCTTTCTGGACGCCAACGGACTGACCGGAGGCGAGCCATTCGCGGTCGATGGCGCGGGCGAGATGCAAGCCGTCGCCGTCTTCCATAACGAACATATCGCGAAGACAGCGAATGACTGCCACCGGAGTAAACAGGTGCTGTCGATCGCCCGTGCAGTTGTTGTTACCCGGCTCCTGACCTCGCTCCTCGCACCACGTATAGAGCGGCGTGCCATGATTGAACGTGGCATAGAGGTAGGCCGCAACTTTGTCGCCTTCGCCGCGCATCAAGAGGGCCTGGGCGAGATTGTCGAGCGTGATGGCGACCCACATACCGTCCTTCTGCCAGCCTGTGTGAACGGGCATTCCGCCGGGACTCATGCGAGATTCGAGTTTGCGAATGGTACCGGTGATCAGATCATGATCCGCGGGCAAAAGTCGACAGGGCGCGAGCGCATTGAGGGCCCCCCACCGGCTTCCGGAGGTCTTGCCGGGCGGCCCGGGAATCCAGCGATAGCCGTCTTCGGTGATGGCGCCTTTGTCCAACGAAGTAAGCAAATCATTCAGTGCAGTCTCGTAGATGTGCTTGAGTTCGCCGGCTTCGGGCCGATTCAATATTGTCGCGGCTTCGAAAGCACAGGCGTCGGCGAAGACAGGCCAGAAGTTGTGGGGATAGTAGACGCCGTAGTATTCGTCGCCGTCGGCAAGTCCGCAGTCGCCCTGCCCACGCGGCATCAGACCATAGGTCACGGGGCGCTGGCCGTTGACGAGCTTTCTGGTCTTGGCGCGAGCATGTTCGTGGAATCGCGATGATGCCAGCATTTTGGGGAAGATTTTCTCAAGATACGCTCGATCCCGCGTGAGTTTGTAATGTTCCATGACGGCCCAGGACTTAAAGCCCGAGGACGACCACCAATGATTGCTCCAGCCCTTCGGGTCGGCCCAGTCGCCGTCATCGCCCTGCTGGTCGAGACACATCTGGTATCCGCGTTCAGCGTCCTCGTGATATCCGAGTTGATCGAGACAGATGGCAAGAACGGCGGGTTCGGCGCAGTTCGCGGCGCGATAGCACTCGGTTCCGGCGGTCGCCGCGATGTACCCCTCAGCCACGGGCTCGCGCATGATGTAGAGGTCGGCCAGACACGCATAGAAACCATCGCGAACGCCGGGATCGGGAATGTCGAACTGCCTTGCCCGGGCCAGGAGGTCTTTCCATTCGGCCACGGCCTGGTTGAACTCTTCCTGCCAGTCGTGCCGGCGAAGCCAGGAGATATCCGACTTGTACGCCCGATACGGACGGACGAGATAACCGACGGCGTTCTGCCGCGGTTGGACTGTCCAGACCATGCGAAGGACATGGCCGGCTGGTGCTTGACAAGCCTGTGCGCCGACTCCGAGCAGCGCCACACGATCGCCCCGCTCGCGCCAACCAGTAATGATCGTATCGCCGAATTCCGGCTCATCGATCCAGGCGGGATTGTAGCCGGCGGTAAGGCATTCCTTGGATGTACACGTCAGAGCGAACGTATGGGGTTTGTTGTCGGTGTTGGTCATCTCGATCCGCGTGACGGCTGCCAACGCGGCGCCGGCGATCTGCAGCCGGACGTTGCCCCGAGGATCGGTGTAGGTGTTGTCGAGGATGGGGAGGCAACCATCAACTCGCGTCCACCGCGACGTTTCGAATGGTTTGTCGTCGATTTCGGGCTTGAGCGTAAAATCCCAATTCGTCTGAGGCGAAGCATAAATGGCGAGTGGAAAGCGAACAAGACTGTCATACGTCCACGCCATCCGCAACGAGCCGGGCTGGACATCAAGAATCGTCTTATCGCCGCTATCGGGCCGGGCGACGGTCAGGCGATGCGGCGTTCCGAATGCATAGGAGAAATCCACGCGAGACGTTGACATAACATTTCCTTTAAATAAGTACTTTCAGTAAAGACATGCCCTCGCTTACGACGAGGTCATGCCGTTTGGAAACATTCTATATTCTCAAGATTACCACAGTAATTCAATACTGACGCGGGTCAGACCGCGGTTGATCTTCAGCGGCGACGGATACACAGCCCAGAGGACAATGCGACCGGTAACGCGATCGTAATAACTCATTCCGAACCGATGAATGGTCCGGTGATAATGACCGTCCCACCAGAATCCGCCGATCTTCTCGCCAGGATTGATCATCGTTTCGAAGGTATGAACACAGGCTTCGTCGGCGTCGTTCTGGATCCAGATTTCATGACGCTTGCCGACCTTCTCGTTGCGTACAACCCGGACATATTTACCCGGCAGTTCGGACTTGAAGATCATCTCGTTGTTGCCTTTTTTCAAGTCGGCGAAGAGGATGGCGATGTTCTTCTCGCGAATGGTTTTAAATCGCTTGATCGCCCCGCCAATTTGAATATCCGAGTCCTTCACGTACGACGGAATGTTCGCCTGCCACAAAATCGCCGCGTACTCCGGTTCGTCGCGATACGCGGTCAGGTCGAATTGTCGTACCTCGTAGTATACACCCTTCGGCTCGATCACCAGACCCGTACTGAGATTGTTACTGTGCTTGATCTTCAGATACACCGGCGGTTCGGTATCGAACGGATATTCGTTTACGATTTGGTTATCGGGTACGATCGGGTTATACCGATATCGACGCAGATAGTTGAACCCGCGAGTCAGATCGAACCAGTATTGGTGCGTCCGGCTCCCGTAGATCACTTGCGGCTGATAGCTGTGGTCTTTTCCGCGATTACGCACCTCGGGAAGCGGATCTTCGTTGTAAAGGACGCACTCGGCTGTATCTTTGATATTTGTCTTGTGCCAGTCGGCCAACCCGGAGAACGTCACAGGTTTGGCCCCGACGCGAAGGCATTCTTCGATCTGCGTGTAGAAAACTTCCGTATTTTGCGAGTTGAACGTCGGAAACGGATCGTAGATTTCCTTGCTGATCTCATCTTCCGACAGCCAGATCGCCTCGAGCTGAAGCGGAAGGTGCCCGAACGGATTCCACTTGGCCCAACTGGCCCATTCCCGGATCATTTTGCGGTGCATTTCGTATTTTTCGAGTCCTTCACTGCGATTGGCCATTTCCAACGCATTCAGGCAAAACGCAGGACCACCGTGTTTGCAGTGAACTTCCGCGTGGTTGAAGATCAATTGCGAGGCGATACCCCAGTGAATGGCGAGAACCTTGTTCTTCGACGGGTCCTGCTCCGGAATGGCGTGCGCCTGGTGGCTGATGTAGAAGGGATACGGCAGCGACCCTTTGTGATTCATGCCCTCGCAGAAATAATTCCAGCAGAATCCCCATGAAATATCCAACCCGAGCTCCGTCATAATCCGGATGGTGTCCATATTGGTGCACGATGTGGCCAGTGTCCGGGTTTTCTGCCCGAGTGTCTTATCGAATTGATCCTTGATAAACGTGATCGCCTGCTTCTGGTCCGCGTAGGACATGTCGTAAAACGGTTTGCCGCCCACCGCCTCCGCCTCCGAGGCCTGGAAATCGGATCCGGGACGTTTCATTCCACATTCCTCGACCCACGGCTGATATCGCTTCGGATCGTTGTCGATGCTCGCCAGGCTGGCGATTCCATGCTCGAAAATCGCCACTTCGTCCCCGTATTCGCCGACAAATCGTTTGAGCTTCTCGGCGTATTTCTTCATCATTGCATACGAACACATCCACGTGACGGGCACTTTGTAAATCTGGTGGCAGAAACGATCCATTTTTTCGACCGCTTCATCCACTCCGTGACAGCACGGCGGATCGTTGCGCATAATGTACATGGGCACTTCAACCACATGAACGGCGCAGGTGGAAAACAGGTTATTCGGTTTATTTTCTTTTTCGCACATGGACAAACTCTCCGGTAACCTTTCATTTTTTAAACATGATCGGGGTTTCGTAGTACGACAAATTTGAGGTCAGATGGCACATCGGCGAGAACCAGAGTTTATGCTTCTGACCGTCGTCGAAAACCAGATCCACATGACAACTCGCCCCTTCGACAGAGAGTTCCGCGTCCGGCCCGGTCTCGAAGTAGCTCCAATCCGGCCAGGGTTCGGACGAGAAATTATAGAACCCGTCCGTCTTCAGGCTCGGGGCTTCGATTCGGGGCAGACCCGCCGGCAACACCGTTGGAATATACCCGGGCGGAGCATTGGTCTTATCGTTACTCCAACGTTGCGTATTCCAGTAATTAACCAATGGGACCAGAATCACCGGACCATATTTGAGCAGGACTTTATCCTGGTACGGTTCGATGGTGTGGCCGATTTGGCCGGTCAGACGAATCTCCAAGGCCGCATCGGATTTCACTTCCTCAATCGCCGCATTCTTAATACAGGAAGGCGTGCGTACCTTAACTTGACAGCCTTGCGGCAAATTGGTTACGCGAATGATCGCGCCGGCCGATGAGGGATAATTTGTTCCTATCGTGACTTCGATCGGTGCGCCATCGCATCGTTTGATCGAAAAGACGCCCGGAACCAGAAGATTGACATGGACTGTCTTACCCCTGAGAGTCACGGCATGGCGGGCGTATTCGGTCATCGCCAGACCGCCATTTTCCGTGCAGCACCACCAGCATTCGGAGATCGGTCCCATCAGATAGCCGTGCGGCGAAAGATCCCGATGGCCGAACCCGCCAGTCGCAAATTGGTTGAAGAATAAAGCGTTCCAGAGAATCGTCTCCGCCTTGGCATAGGCTTCATCGCTTCCGCTGATGAACCCGGAATTCAAATTCAGCATCAGCCAGTCGGCAATGGAACAGCCTTCGTTCCGGAAACTTCTCGGCAAGGTCTCGGCAATGCAGCCGTCGGGCATCTCGATAAATTCATCGATTATTTTTCGGCGGAGACGTTCCGGTTTTTCGTTCCAGGAAGAATCGCCGGTGTAAATGGCCGCCAGTTGCAGACCACGCATCGTCGTCTGCAGGCCGTGGGAATGGTTGAAATCGACTCTGTGAACATTTTCGATCACCATCGCCGCCATATCCAGATACTTCTTCTGGCCCGTCCACCGGTAGAGATTGGCCAGCGGCTCGGTGATCCAGAAATGAATAGCGCAATCCTGCCAGTCGCCGTATTTTTTCTTCCATTCGTCCTTATGGCCGACAAGCCAATCGCCCAGTCCGATCGCCCCTTCCAGAGCGCGATAATCGTTGGTAAGTTCAAAGTATTTAATCAGGCCATTAAAAAGCCGATGACATGGGCTCATCAGGTGTTTTTCGGGTTCTTCGAAGCAGGGAGAATACTCCTGACCGTATCGGCCAAAAAGTCCCGACGGCCGGCGGGTTCGCAAGATACGTTCGAAAAGTTCCGGAAGTCGCGAATCGGTCACCCCGTCCACGCCATCCGCGCAGGCCAGAAATTCCAGAACCCGTCCGGTAAGGTCACCCACGCAAAAATCGGCATGGCGATGCGACCAGTCCGGACGCTCCAGATCCATCATGATAAAGTCGAGTTTGTGCAGCGGATAACTCGCGGTCCGCTTCCGGGCTAGACCAATGCGAAGCGCAAGTTGTGAGTGGGAAAGCGCGGGGCGGGATCGGCTCGGAGCACACATGTCGGCCATGTTCGATTCCTTACTGTTAACTGTTAACAATTCCGAGGGATTATACCCGCGTTTTCTTCCATTTCAATGGGAAATTCCAACTACCAGACCCGTATCAGGGATAGCGACGACTTGGGAACCGTAAACTCGATGAACCCGCCGTCCGGGCGGGGATTCACGAGGACTTCTACCCCTATATGCCTGTAGTTATTGCCTTTGAGCCGGACTACAGTATCCTTTTCCGATGCTCCTTTGACCACAAAATAGTTGCGGGTAAAGGGATAGACCCTGGCCTCCGCTTTGGCAGGCCAATCCACCTCCAGACCAGCATCTTTCAGGAAGCTCAGGAGCATCTTCTCGTGAACTGGGGATTGACTGATCTGTAGGAACAGGCTGCAGAGAACAAAGTTCCGGTCTTTGACAATGGCGGAACGCTCGCCGCTGCCGACCAGCATTTTCGCCGACGCCGCAAGGTCAGAGCGCAACGGATAGTAATGGTCACGGCTGAGAATCATCGTGAGCAGTTCGCCGCGTCTCAGGAACCCAAAATCGCTGTCCACTCGACATTGCAGCGTGTCACGAAGAGACAAGCTCACCGGCGAACGATAGATCCCGGCATCGTCGAGCGTGTTGGTGACTTTGACAGCCAGAACATTGTCTTCACCAAATCGCAAGGCTGTGCTGGGAACGATGTAGCTCCGCGGGGCCTGCCACCAGTTGGGCGTGGCAGTCGTGGTTCTGGCCACGAACCTGCCATTAACGTACAACTCGTCGGTATCGTCGATGGCTCCCATCTTCAGCGTGATTTCCTTATCCTTCCATTCGCGGGGAATTCGCACATGGAAGCGATACCAGCCATCGCCGAGGAAGTACTTGCGGGAACCCATGATCCCCAATTCACCCCAGTAAGCGGGAACAGGCTTGACGCCCCAGGCGGAATCATCGAACTCGAAGGAGTACCATTTTTCTTTCTGCGCGGTCTTCTTCGCGTCATACTTGAATTTAACGTTGCCTTCCAGGCTCACTGTGGTCGCTTCCCCCGGCTGATCTTTACCCGCGGAAGGTTTGCAGGAAGCGAGAAGCAGTCCATTTTTCACAAACCAGCCGAGTATCCCTTCGGGATAGACACGGGTATAGGCGTCCTTGTAGGGTGAGCCGAACAGAAAGACTTTTACAGGCCGCGATTTTAGCACATCCAGAAGTTGAGTATTGGCATAGGTGAGATTCACGATTGCGCAGTCATATTTCGCGAGCACATCCGGGTGGTCGATCACGTAATGCTCTTCAAACAAATGACAGGCGACATTGGCCTTGTCCAGAATCGCGAGAATATCATTCACGGAGTCGTTCTGCTGCGTGGCCGACAGACGCGTAGGTTCGATGACGATAACTCTGGGAACAGGGTCCTTGTAGAGCGGTTCCGCGTTAACGAAGAAATCGGCAATCAGTGGAATATACGCGGTGGATTCCTTGTAATCGCAGCTGTCGTTCTCCCACAACATCCCGCCCCCCCACCGGGCGTAGTCGGCAAAGACGGTCGCCCCGGAGTTGAGCAATTTCTGCGTCAGATAGCAGGAATAGTTGGCCTCGCCCGGGTTCGCCGAATCGGTGGACGGTGTGCCAAGAGCGCCGGCTTTGAGCACTTGCCGGCCCGATACGCCGTAGTGGCTGCCAAGGAAGATGGACGGTTCAGCCTGTACTTGCGCGATGGCCTGATAATTCATGGGAATAGGGCAATGGTCCCATTCATTAGCGATAATGAATTGCTGCATGAAGGTGGCGGAGGGAATCACGCCACGAACGGTCTTGGCGATGGCGCCCGTTGTCTTTCCCTGAACGTGCTTGGCAAACTCGATCCAATCCCATACCCGGGCGCTCTGGTTCTTCATGTCCGGCAGGGATTTTTCCGAGAAGCCCGCCGGCTGAATCGAGTCCTTGTCCCAGTCCTCACCGTCCTGAAGCTTGTTTTCCTTCGGACACTCGACGTTTCGCGTCCATGCGTCGTTGAGATTGGCCCGTGTGCCATATTTTTGCTTCAGGAACTGATTCCACTCATGCATCATGGAAGGCAGATCGAGAATGCTGCGGGTCGGGTCATAGAACATCGGTTCATTGGACGGAGTCTCGAAGACGAAGATATTCTTCATATCCTTCATCACGTCGGCTGTCGTTTTCCACACCTTCAAGACCGCATCGAGATTCTGGTAACTATTGGACGAGCCGGCCCCCTTGGGATTCGGAAATTCCCTCGATCCCTGGCAGACCCAGCCGGGGAAGTAGAAATGATTATCGTACTGAACCCATAAACCATACTTGCCGGCAGCTTCGATGGCTTCACGATATTCCTTCACCGTATTCTCTGCGACCTGATCCTCCGTCGGCATGAGGCGGTTCTCCTCCGCCTCGAAACGAATCCCGCTGAAACCAAACGCAGCAAGACGTTTGAACATCAGTTCATAACCGATGTCCTGGCGCATGAGCATACTCTTGCGGGAAGCCATGAAAGAATGCGGCCCGAAGTAATTAATGGGTTTTCCGGAAGGCGAGTAGTATTGCCGGCCTTTGACGAACGGGCGGAGGTTCTTCTCACGAACGAGAGCCATGGTTCGTTCCGCCAGCCTGTTCTCAGCCTCATACATCTGCCCGAGCGAAGGCAGTTCCGCCGACGTTTTGAGAGCTGCGATAATCGCGCCCACCTTCTCACCGTCGGCCTTCGCCATGGCCGCAAGAGCCTGCTCCTTGGCCGCCTGCGCACGGTCGAGATTGGCTTGGTTCATCGCTCGCAAAGCCAACAGCTCGATACCGTACCAGTAAAGCCTGTCGACTTGGTTCTTCTGCTCGTCATATCGACCAAAGTCACCTTCCTCAACGCTCTTTTCAAAATCGCCGATCGCCCGGTCCAATAATGCAAACTCCAGACCCTGGGCCTGAAATACGCTGCTGCGCCAATGATAATACCGAACGTTCCTTTCACCCCGGCGTTTCATCTCCTGCTTGTACATTCCTTCCGGCACGATGACGCCGACGCGCTTGAGCTCGATATCCACCCCGTCGGGCATGGCAATGCGACAGCCACCGATCCCACCGACAAAATCGTTGTCAAAGTCCTCCACCGGGATTTTTACTTCCGTGAACTGTGTTGGGATGGAGAACTGAGCGGTTGTTAGCGGTGCGGACTCCCCTTCCCGGAAGAACGAAATCGTCAGCGTTGCCTTCTTATTTCCTTGAGCCAACACCGTGATTCCCCGGACTTGAGTCCAGTCAGGACATCCCCCTTCGTCAAACTTGCCGTTAACCTCAAAGCTAAATCCGTTCAGACCTCCAACCTTCTTGTTGGGCGAGTCATATGTCTCAAACCAGCCCGTATCCTTCTCGAACTTAATCCTGCCATACTTCTCCTGACCGCCGCACTTCAGAAACAGATTGTACTCCAGGTTCGGCTTGAGCTGAAAATTGGCAAGCTCAAGGGTCGCCAGTTTCGTGTTGTCATATTTCGGCGGATACATCCAGCCGATGGCGCCCAGCTTGAAATTCATTTCGCCATGGAGATTGAACTGAACAAATCCCGCCTTCTTCAGTTCCTCAAACGAAATGGCAGGCGAGAAATTCGCAAAAGGCACGTTCACGGTCGTCCAAGCCGGCTCGCCGGTCAGCGGAATCCCCGTCTTTCGGTTGCCACCCACTTCAAAGTGCAAAAACGTCCCCTTTTTCCCGCCCGAAACCCGGAACGCTAGTCCGATGGGCGTTTCCTTAAGAGAACTCATCCGCGAAAACAGCGACGGCTTGCTCTGAATGATTCCGTATCCCGGGCCCTTGGCCTTGATGTCAAGATATCCCCCCCTGCCGTCCGCCATGTCCTTCCTGGCCACACTCGGCGTGTACCCGCCCGCGATAGACATCCACCAGCGATCGGACCAAGATGAGTCGAATTTCTCAAGGGTTCCGACCTTGGCAATAACAACAGTGGTGGAAAACACAAGAAAGCAGAGGCTTGATATTTTGAACATACGTCACCCGTCCAGAAGAATGTCGCTACTTCAGATCCCAGGGCTGATGATAGATGGGACACCAAGCTCCATCCGAGTTCCCCCACAACGAATGTCGTCCCAGGGAAACCATGTTCCACCACTGAACGTGACCGTCCCCATACAAGTGATTGCTGCCTCTCGGATTCTGCCCCATGAAATGAGCGCCCGAACTTAACTGATTGAACTGGTCGGTCATGATCAAATCAACGAACAATAACTTATCGCCCGCTTCCTCATTCAGTCTAATGATCGGTTTTTCCAGATCAAACCACCACAGGGCACCTTTAGTGGGATTTCTGCTTCCAATGTACATGTATCCAATCCAGATGTGCCAGGGATGGTTCCATTGCCCGTTGATATCGTTCGACCTTCCTTCACTCGGGCAATAGAACACTTTGTTCGTCAACCCTGAGGATTTGATGAAAGCAGCCATATAAGGAGAATTGGGAACCCATTCCTCCAGACCGTTGTCGTCACAATAGGGAACAAAATCGCTGTTCTCCTTCGCGTATATCTGAACGCCCACGCCGAGTTGGTGCAGATTCGAAGCACAGACAGCCGTCCTAGCATGCTCTCGCGCCATGGCCAAGCTCGGAAGGAGTATCGCGATCAGTACCGCGATAATCGCCACCACCACCAGCAACTCAATCAGCGTAAATCCGTGTTTCCTTTTCATGATCATCTCCTGCAGAATGGGTTTCCTAACCCACCATCTTCCTCATCGCTTGTCCTTCATCTCTTCGGGCATGCCCGGTACCCACTCTCGCGTCTGGCCCTTCCGAGCCACCTGGTCCTGGCTCGTGACGCCCAGAATGACCGCGAACGCCGCCTCATGGGCTGGCACGAACTCCAGGTGATGCACGTCCTTCTCCGGATGCGCGTTTTCGATGAAATAGTTGTACAGCCCCGGCTGGGGATACTCGGGCCCGATCCACGCCGTCTTCGGATGATCCGGGGGCGGCGTGAACCAATCCAAAACGTCCTGACCATATCGTACCACGTGTTCGGACGACGTCTTGTCGGCATAGTGCAGGCGAACCTTCATAATCCCCGTTCCAAACGCCAGTGAACGAGACCACAAGCTGGTAAGCAGAACATTGACACCCGCCGCCTTTCTAGCGATTGGGACGACCGCGTTCTTCGCTCCATCCTGCGAATTGCGAGAATACATCACGATGCAGGACTTGCTCCTGTTCTTGCCCGGGTCGACAATCTCATACGGTATTCCCTTGAAGATCTGTCGCCCCAAGGGGACCTGCTTCAGGCCGTCCGTCCCGCCCCGCGCCCAGATGCCGCCCAGAAATCCTTCGTTGCACAGACTGGCTATGTCGACCGTGTGGAAGCCCAGCGCCGGATTGAACTGATCCGCGTTCGCCGGCTGATGGATCTGATAACCCAGGTTGGTCAACAACCCCAGCAGAAACTGCCTGGCCCGCGGCGCCTGGACGTACTCGCGATCCCAGGTGATCTGGTCGATCAGCCAGCGCCCTTTGCCCGACCGTACAACGGCCAAAACCGCCGGATCGGCCAGATGCATCACGTTCGTGTCCCCGCCGTCATCCACCACAAGCCCTGCCACCCGATCGGAGACCGAACTAAGGATGTCTGTCGTATTGGGCCAGTAGACCGTATGATTGGCGATACCCGTCACCAGGTCTCTTCTCGCCAACCGTATCGGACTCTCCAGCCGTATTCGCTTCAGTTCAATTTGTCGATTCAGCAAGGGTGCTATCTTCCGGAACGATGCCTTCGAGAACCCGTGCAGCCACACAGTACCGCCGTTTTCGACATACTTCGTGAACAGGTCTCGATTCGAACAAACCATATCGGCCGTCTTGTCATCGCCCTCGACCAACACCGTCCCATAGCCGTCCAGCGAACGAATCTGACCCAGTTTGTCCGCGATGTTAAAGAACGGCAGATTCACCGACGCCAAGACGTCGCTCAACGTGCTCTTGTCCGATGCCACCACGCCGAACGGATTCGCCGGAGCCGTCTTCGCCGTCTCAAGATATCTGTAAATATTGCCCAACATGATCTTCGCCGCCGGCTGATCGTCGATGGCGTCGAACAGCGGAAATTGCACGAGGAAGATCAATCCCCGGCCGTAGGGTATCTCCAGAATAACCGCCTGCTGCAGGCCCGAACCGCCGCCCGCCAGCGAACGCGATGTGATCGCCTCCGGCTTCAGGTACGACTTGGCGACCGTCAGCTCATCCTCTCGCCAGAATCGCAGGTCCTCCGGCCGAAGCGAAGCGAACACCGGATGCTCAACCGCCTGCGGATGTACGATCGTCCGCGCCGAGTCTGCCTCCGGCGCCATCGTCAGCTTCACCGGCAGCCAGTCGGGCGATTTTTTCTGATTTACCACGAGCAGTCGTCCGCCCTGGTTCAGGAACTCCGCAATCTTCTCTCGATTGACGCCCTTGGCGTCCGGGCCGACCACCATCACCCCAGCCGGACACGCAGGCATCGCTTTGTCTTCCGGAAAAATCGAAATCGTCCGTTCCTCGCGATGCTGAAGTGTCGTGCCAACGGACGTCTCGACCACAAACCGGCAGTCCGTACGGCTCGTGACCACCGGGAGCGTCAGATCCACCGGTGTCACGACCGTCTCCGCCGGCTGAAGCGTCAGCGTCTTCTCGCCGCTCAGCAAAACCCGCTTATCCGCCGTCAAGGTCCATCGCACCCGCACGTCCGCGGCAAAAACCGAGTCGTTAAACGTGTGGAGCGTGCGTTTGATCGTCCTGCCGCCATAGTAATTCGACCGATACTCCGGAATCAACGTCGCGATCAGTGTATTGCTGATCCGGTAGACCCTCGCCCGAGGATTGGCTTCGCCAAAGTCTCCTCCGCTCTGCCACGTCACGTCCCACGGATAATACGCGGTCACGCCGTCCATCCGTGCCGCCTCGATCGTCCATTTCCACACCGTCGTCTGCCCTAATGTGTACCAATCGCCCACGTACGCGTCATCACCGAGATACGTCGCGTAAAACTCAGGACCGTTCGAGGCGTAAAATGCCGATTCCCCGATGTAGAGCGGGCGATTCCTCTTCCACTCCCATTTCTTGAGGTGATAAATGGGCAACGCTTCGTCTATCCAGCGTAACGACTCCGGAAACCGGTTGAACCGCTTCTCGCCCGTCGGGTAATGAAAGTTCGTTATGTCGGCTACGTCGTCGAAGATCGGTCCGCCCCCGTCGAACATGACCGGACGCGACGGATCGAGTTGACGAACCTTTCGCGCGAGCTGCTTGAAATTCTTTTCGATAACGGCCGCGATTTTTTTCCCGCCCACCGGTCCGCCGTCGGGAAGGTAGAATCCGACTTCGTTCTCCATGCTGCGGATCACCACGGACGGATGATTAAATTCCCGAGCGACCCAACGGGGATAATACTGCCTGAGATTCTCCCACAATCTCGCGTCCGCCCACTTCAGTTTGAACGGAATCGAGCTCATAAGCCCTTCCGAAACGAGCATCAATCCAACCTCGTCCGCCGCGTCGTACATCAGGATTGGGTGCGGCTCGGTGTGATACCGGAACAGGTTCATGTTGATGCCCTTCAATGCCCGGAGCGATCGAACGGTCTTGTCCCAGTTCGTTACGAGGGATTGCTCGCCCACGCCGGCGATAGAACCCAGCCCCCATGGCCAGCAAGCGCCCGCACGCGGACGAATCGCCGTCCCGTTCAGCCGGAACACCGGGCCATCACACCAGAACTCACGAAACCCAAACCGCGTGTCCATCCGATCGATTGCATTTCCGTTCTGATGGAGTTCGGTTCGAAGCTGATACAGATACGGATCATGAGGCCACCACATTCGCGCATCCGACCAGGGGATATCGATCTCCACATTTCGCGTCTCGCCCGCCGCCAGACGCACCTCCGCACCGTCCGCTTCCTTGACTTGTTTTCCCTCTGCCAAAATGCTCAGCCGTGGTTTAACGGCCGCTTCTGCATCGCTTGCGTTCTTCAGTACCATGCGTACATGCAGGTTCTTCTGCCGTACGGACGGCGTGACATATACATCCTGGATCGATACCGGCGAATGAATAGTAACGAAAATCGGATCGGTGATCCCCGCCGGGACGACCACTCCGCTGCATGCCCGGATGAAGGGCATGCCCGGCACGGCTCCGGCGTCACTGGCTGCCTCGGTAAACTTGTCCGCATCTTCCGGCGGCGTGCAACTCACCCAGTCCGTCACGCCGAGCACCAACTCATTCGTCTGACCCGACTTCACCGCCGGCGTCAGATCCACCCGCAACGGCATCTGGTCGGTATCATACTGCCCCAGGGGTTTGCCATTCAAAAACACATGCGCACGAAACCGCACCCCGCTCAAATCCAGCGTAACATTCTTCCCCGCCGCCCCAGTCGGCAGATCGAAAGACTTCCGATACCACTTGGCATGCGTCGGCCAATACGCGTCCTTCTGCGGCAAGATCTGGCTCGTCGACCACGTCGCCGGCACCTTCTCCATCTCCCGCCACAAGCCCGCCTGAGTCTGCCACGTCCCGTTTAAATTCAGCCGCCACCGCGGACCGCTCAACACCTCCGTAAAACACGGCTGCTCATATTCCACCGGCTTGTACTGATTCGTCTTCGATTCAAGCTTCACCCGCACCTTCACATACGGCCCCGCCGAATCCACCGGCACAGGAATCGTCACCGCCGCCTCAGAATCCGCTCCAAGCTCCTTCTGAAACTCTTCTTCCTTCAGCGTCTGTTGAAAATAGCTCTTGATGCTGACCCGGGCCAGGACCGATTTAGGCTGATCGGTAATGTTCTTGAACACCACGCGAACCGGAAGCACCGTCTGATTCCCCGTCACGGCCGCCGCGTCCGTCCCGATCGTCATCTGCACCGGATGCGTCCCCGGCGGATGGAGCGACTTATTCGAGATCCGCAATTCATCCATAACGCACGGCCCGAGCGAATCCCCGATAACCACAGACGGTTTCGTCGTCGCTACCGGACTCCAGCTTCCGGCCTTCGCATTTAACAACACTCCATCTACAAACAGCGCAATTCCCGTTGTCGAATCCCATCGTGCCGCAATGTGATGCCACTTTGTGTCCCATGGCAGTCCAGCCATTATGAAACCCATGTACCCACCGTCGATACTGTGATGATCAAATCGGATCCCACCGTCAGGCCACCACCAAATCTTCAGATTTCCCGGCTGGCACCATCCGGTATCATAGACAATGAAATTATGCGCCTGCTCGAACCACTCCACATCCGGTGCTCGGAACCAGAACTCGATCGTCCCTCGATTCAAATCCAGATTTCCCGCCGCCGGGATCCGAATTCCGCCGCTTCCGATCGTGATACCCTGGCCGAATTTCCCCGGAACGACCTGTACTGTCCCCGCCGCATCTGCCTTGCCCGAAGCCAGACAATCCGCCGCCGCGCCTTGTTCAAAATGAAACAACGCCGTCGTCACCGACGTCTTCTCCGGCCGATTCATAACCTCAATCGTCTGCCCAAAACAGTTTCCCGCCAGAATGAGAAATGTCAGGATAAAGGGATGCGATGTCATTATGCGTTCCTCATGAGACCTGCGAAATGTTTTGCAGGCGCGCTGTTTCTCTGCGAATGCTTCATCCGTCCTCAGACTCAATCCAGCACCCACACCTGCACGTCAACGAGTCCAAAGTACCCTGGGCCCGATGATGGGGCAATCCGCTCCGCCTCAAGCCACGACACATGATAATCACCGAACAACACATTGACTCCCCCTTGGGGATGGACTTGTCCCAGCCCGCTCCACGCATGACTGACATAGGCCGCACTTCCCGTACCCAGATCCCATCCGCCCCGCTCCGTCATGAGCAGAAGTCGCTCCGGCATCACGTCCTGCATGTTCCACCAGGGATAGACCGTATACATCGCCTTAAAGCCTATCGCATTGTCCGGACCTATCCAGCGTCCACGATACTTACTGTTGTCTACTGGGTCGCACTGGATGATACCATTGGGAATAAACGTTCTTGCTGTCGGCGATGGATTGGCGTCATCCGGGCACTTGAACAGCTTGTCGGGAAAGTTGTACTTCGATCTGAAATACTGATCCAGGTACCGGTGCGTACTGCTTTCATGGAACACCGCCGGAGGCCACATAGTCCAATCCGTCGCATAGTATTGGAAGCCAAGGCTCAGTTGCTTCAGATTGCTCGCGCACACCGCCTTCCTCGCCGATTCCCGGGCGCTCGTCAACGCCGGAAGCAACATCGCCACCAGCACCGCGATAATGGCCACCACCACCAGCAACTCGATCAGGGTAAATCCTTTTCTTCTCATGACACTTCTCCAGAGCAGAAATATGTGGTCGTTATGTTGTTATCTGTCGACAGCTTTCCCGGATAACCAATTCCGGTTTCAGCATAATCATCTTCGTTGGATTACCATTGGTACCTTTGTTTATTTCTTCAAGAAGAATCTGCACCGCCTGAACGCCCATGGCCCGCGTGGGGTGCGACACCGTGGTCAAGGCCGGCGCCAAATAGGCGCTGACGAAATTGTCGTCAAAACCGATGAGTGACACATCATCAGGAACTTTCAGACCCGCCTGTGTCAGCCGTCGCAACGCGCCCATGGCAACCAGGTCGTTGTAACAGGCGACGGCGGTGAACTCCTTCTTGTGCGCGATAAGCCAGTCCACACCGCGGAATCCGTCCTCCTGACAGAACGGCCCCTCGCGAGGAACGACGTAATCGATCTCAGGATAACCGACAACCGTGCACGACTGCTCGATCTGGAGCCTTCTGATGGCGGCGATGAAGGCTTCCTTACGGACCATATGGTCCACAACGAACATCTCATTGAGCTCTCCCAGGAAAGCGATCTTTCGATGGCCCAGATCGAACAGGTATTGGACGACCATGCTGATTGCGCCGGCGTTGTCGAGATTGACGCAGCTCAGCGGCTGCATGTTGAAATTGTCCACCGTGATCATGGGCATGCCCGCGGCGATGGCAGGTTGGAGTTCCTTCCCCGTGCCCTGATAGTGGATGAGGATCACGCCGTCGACGCGTTTGGTGAGAAACTTCTCCAGGCTGCGATTTAATTCATTGTCGGTAGACCCGAAATCGATCAGCATGACATCATGATGTGCGTCACGGGCGGCCTCACAGATACCCTCCAGAATTGGACTGACATAAAGGGAATCGATCCGCTGGCCCGGGTGCGGAGCCACGTAGACACCTATGGTCTGACTCTTTTGTCGAACCAGGGCGCGGGCATTGACGTTCGGACGATATCCCATTTCCCGCGCAAGCTTTCGGATACGATTGATCGTCGAAGGACTGATCCGGCGAAGCTCATCAGACCCCGTCATGACCTTGGAAATGGTCCCGACACTGACGCCTGTCGCCTTGGCAATATCTTTAATGGTTACCATTATCCACCATTGTTTTCGCGATATAACATATTACCCTAACGCCTCTTCTGTACTATATTAGCCACAGTCTGCGAAAACGTTTTCACGACAGTATTATGACATTTCCACGAAACGCTGTCAAGGTCCTTGTTATTGAAATCCAAAGGTGAGATTATACGTGCTTGAACTACTCCTGGTGCGAAGCCTCACCCCAGCGAGCCATCGCAAGGTCCCAACGGAGCCGTGGCGATCTGGCGTCTGAACACCAGATTGTTTCACTACGTTCGCAATGACGCACCAGGATTAGCTCAGGCACGTATCAGAGGATTCTGTTTAGGGACCTTCGTGCCCAAGTCCGCATACGTCCTTACCATATAGCCGTGTTTACGAGGTCAGCAAATATCCAGAACCTGGCAACGTCTTCCGGTTCGGCCCGATTCGTAGACTGCATCGATGACGGCCTGGTTATGCAATCCGGCCTGGCCGGACATTATCAGTGGTTCGTTTCGCTCGACCGCTCGGACAAAATGCCGGAACTCTTCTTCGATCCCTTCGACCAGATCGAATGCGATTTCGCGTTCTTTTCCGTACTCTTGCAGAATGAGCTTTCCGCCGGCCCGCCAGCACATGGTGTTGACGGCGCGGATTTCTCCCCCGGTTCCGATCAGGGAATAATTGTGGGTATTGCTCCGAACGAAGGATGTGTCGATCATGCCCCTGGCCCCGCGTGAAAATTCCATCAGCGCGATTGCGTCCAGCTCGACTTGCTCCTGCGTCAGCTCCGGGCGAACGTAAGACATGACCGTATCCACCGTATCGTCCAGAAAGTAGCAGCCCAGGTTGATCAGATGCGGGGCAATATCCATAAGAGGTCCGCCGCCGCTCATCTTCGGTTCGCACCGCCAGCCGACGGTGTCTTTGTTATAACAGCCGAGACTGAAGGAGATCGTATAATAGGAAACCTCGCCGATCGCCCCGTCACGAACCAGTTGGTGAACTTTCTGCTGAGCCCCGGCAAAGGGGTAGCAGAACCCGATGCCCAGTTTAACACCTCGGGCTTCGCACACCTCGACCATCTGCCGGCATTCCGCGGCGTTCATTCCCATTGGCTTTTCGCACAATACGTGTTTTCCCGCGTTGGCTGCGGCGATTGTCTGATCCTTGTGAAAAACACTCGGACTGGCAATATAGATCGCGTCCACGTCTTTACAAGCGACAAGATCCTCGTAGTTCGCAAATCGATGCCGGATGGAGAATTCTTCCGCCACGCGATCCAGCCGGGTCGAACTTGGATTGTAGGCCGCGACAATTTGAATGTCGGGGATCCGCGTCAATAGCGGTAAAACGCCTTTTTCCACAAATCCGCCGCAGCCGCATATTCCAAAACGCAACACAGAGAACTCCTTCAGGAGAGAATTAGACCGATAAATTCCATTTCACGACTTCACACGTCACCGTTTGAGGCGGTTGGTCGGGATATGTGGTGGCCGCATAAGACGTAACAAGGCTCCCATCCTGCAATTGTAAAGTTACCGCCCAGCCGACGTAGAACCCATTCGAAACCGCCAATCGAATCGGATTGTCGTGGTCCCAGTTTTTTCCGCCGTCGCTGCTGAGGATGGCGGACACGCCGAAAGGAACGTGATAATTCGAATAGGTACACAACAACCGGCCGTCCTTTAGCTCGGTCAAGTACGCCTGCACCTGAGCGGTCTGCGTCAGCGGCCAGGGCTTTTTCCAGGTCTTGCCGTTATCCGTGGATTCGGTCAGCCAGGAATCTTCATATCCCTCGCCGATGGTTCCGGGGACCTGACAACGCAAGGTCGCCAATAGTCGTCCGTCCGTCAGGCGAATCCCTCCCACCTCACCGAACCAGGTATAGTCCCAATCGATTTTTCCTTCGGAATAGTCCCAGGTTCTTCCGGCGTCGCGGGAACGGCTCAGGAGCAGATTCGGGCTTTCGTCCGGCACCGGCTGCGACCCGTAGCCCCAGCCGGGCTTTTTCGCGGTAATAACCAGGAGCGTACCGTCCGGCTCCACGACAAGGCTGCGGGGATAATCCGAAACCCAACCGTTAAAAAAGGCGGTTTCCCAGGTTTTTCCGCCGTCGGCGGATCGGGCGAAGTTCTGGACAGGATCCTGAGCCGTCAGGATTAATGTTCCGTCGGGAAGACAGGCCAGAGAGGGTTCCTTGCCCAGCTGCGGGGTGTTGCCGATCTCCCGCCAGGTTTCACCCCGGTCGGAGGATTCATAGACAAACAATTCGAACCGGCGTTTGGCAGTGTCCGTATCATAATTATTTCGGCAGACGGCCAGAACGAGCGCTCCATCGGCCCGTTGCGTCAATCCCGCCTTGTAGTTACCGCGTGGTCCGACCCGGACGCGGACGGCGGGCTGCTTGCGGACGAATTCGATATTCTGCAAATCCTGGCCGGTGAAACCAGTCAGGGCTTCCACAGATTTTCCATAATCGTATTCACCCAGAAGTACGGCGTTTCTCGCCTGATCTTCAGGCGTTCTGCCGACCGGTTTGGATTCGTGAGGAAAGCGTTGTTTATTCTCAGCCATATATATTTCCTTCAGGAACAAAAACATGAGCATCGTCAGCGAAAGTGGATCATTTGTGCCCAACGCTTCTCAAAGTTTCGCTATATCCACGCAGCCGCATTCGATGTCTTCCTTATTGATCGAATATCCGATATACAATCGCCCCGCGTCGGAATATCCGTTGGGATATTGATACCCGTCCAGCTTCAGCAGCCCCTTAACACGCTGGCGGCTTGGATCGTCGGGCATCAGATACACCTTATTGAACTCGTATCCGTCATCGCTGATCATGAGCATCAAGTACAGCCGGTTCAGCAGGACCGGGAATGCGTTATTGCACAGGAAATACCGCCCGTCGGCAAGCCGGCCCGCGGACACGCGTGACATCGAATCGGGAATGTCTGAGATCATCGGTTCGGAGAACGTTTGTCCGTTGTCCGTGCTGTAGTTGACCCAAAGCCGGCAGGACTGTCCCTCATCGCGCCAGAAGACGACGATTGTGCCGTCTGCCGTCTGATACCAAGTTCCCTCGCCGTAAGGAAATTGTGCCCCGTGAGGCTGAGGGATGCGAATGACTTGCGGATGTTCGCACAGCTCCCTGCCGGGCCAGCGAAGGACCGCCGCCCCGTCTTTCATCGCCGCTACGCACATCAGATGTCCGTCGGCGGTCTCCTTGGGTCCTTCGAAAATCCATTTCAACTGGTCGGTAAACTGAAAAACCTTCTTCCACTGTTTTGCGTCGTCGGAACCGAACACGCTCACCTCGTGGCTCTCCGGATCGATCCGCCGCATGCCCGGCACGGAGGCGTCCCTATGCGCGTCTTCCTTCATGCCGACAATATACAGGGTCTTCTCGGTGCTTTTGATCGCGCAACAGTTATACGCCATGACCGGATCGTCCTTGCGACCCGCGATGGTTATCGGTTCGGACCAACCGACGGCATCGTCGGAGCAAGAAAGCAATATCCGCTGTCCGGCGGCCTCTTCATCCACCAAGCCGCTCGTCCAGGCGAAGTAGAATCTATCTTTAAACCGGGTGATCTGCGGATGGTGATTGTACGAGCCCGTCTCCCGCGTTCCCGTATGAATGCGCGACCGCACAACAGGCGCATACGGGATAATCGGCGGATTCTCGCCTCGCGGACCCTGGTCGTTATACCGCAGAAGGCAGTCGTAGACGTGCATGTTTTCCCGCATGCAGAACGTATTCAGTTTTCCCGCCACATGGTCCGAAAGCATGCGGACCGTATTTCTCGCGATGATGTTTACCGATTTAGGCATGGTTTGCACTCCTTGCGGTTGAGCTTCGTGTGATTAATCTCGGCACTACCCGGTAATTGACCTTCGGCCGGGGGCGGGGATTTTGAATCTTGTCGATCAGAAGGTTGACCGCCGCGATACCGGTTTCCCGCTGCTCCGAAGAGACCGACGTCAATGGGATATCAAAGGTCGAAGCCAGAGACGAATCGTCGAAACCTACTACCGATAAGTCCTCGGGTACTCTCAATCCGATTTCGCGAGCCGCCTTGATGATCCGAATGGCCCAGGTATCGTTATACGTGACGAAAGCAGTGGGACGATTCTTCTTTCGGAGAGTCTGCACAAGTAAAGAACTATCGTCTTGCGGACTCATCTCCAAAAACCATTCCGGCCGCTGTTCGAGGCCAAATTCCCGGCAAGCGTCGAGATATCCCCGAACCCGTTCGCTGCGGCAGGGCGCATCGGCCAGACCATTATGTCCCAGGTATCCAATTCGCCGATGGCCCAGGTCCAGCAGGTACCGGACGGCGCTAACGATTCCCTTGGCATTATCCACCGCCACGAAATCCTCCTCCACGCCGTCGATCAGCGTATCGAGCAGGACTATCGGCATGCCGTTGTGGTCCAGGTGATCATAACTCGCCTTGGAATCCTGGCCCCTCGGCGCAAGGACCACGCCGAGGATTCCGTTGCGAAGAAAGGCGTGAACGTGTTCCGTTTCTTCCTCCTGCGTACCGTTTGAGCCGGTGGCCAGGGTATATCCCTGCCTGGCGGCTTGAAAGCTTCCGCCCTGGATCACTTTCTCGAAGAAATACTCACGTTCGTAGACCATCATCGCGATGATGGCCGCTTTTCCCTGAACGGGAGTGGTAAACGCCGGATCGGCCACAAACGTTCCCCGACCCTGTTGACGGATGATCAATCGGTCCTTTTCCAAAAGGTTCAGGGCCTCGCGAATGGTTCGCCGGCTGACACGGAACTGCTCAGTGAGCATCCGTTCATCAGCGAGGCGGTCCCCGATCTTATACTTTCCCGTTCGGATCGCCTCACGGAGACGTGCGGCAATGTCCCCGGCTGGCGGAAGTAACTTCCTTCGAGTTGTTCGCTGTGCCATCCTAGTGTGTACCATATGAGACCAATCATACAGTGCGACCGGCGCACCGTCAAACAATATTTGCCGGAATCTGTGAAAACTCGGATAATAATAGCCATTGTAGCGGTGGGGGGGTGTGGAAGGATGTGGGACCAATATCGTTTTTGTCTTGACTCTCTCCCTGGATCGACCGTATGATGACGCTCAGTAACACAGATGCCGGACGATACTCGCACATTCGAAAACGTCCTGCAGTCAGAACACGCATTGAAGAAAGGAAGATCATGTCTGAACCTCTGGCCATAACGGGCGGGGCCAAAGCCATCCCCGACGGAATATGCAAAAAGTGGCCCTATGTTACCCCGGAAGACAAAAAAGCCGTGATGCGGGTGCTGGATTACGGAGTCAGCAGCGCGGATACCCCGGAAGTGGAGGGGTTGCAGAAAGAGTGGGCCGATTATATCGGGGTAAAACACTGCCTGGCCACCAACAGCGGAACGGCGGCCCTGCACATGTCCGTCGCGGCTGCGGGAATCGGTCCGGGCGACGAGGTGATCTGTCCCGCCTACACATTTGTAGCCACCGGAACGGCTGTGCTGCATCATAACGCCATTCCAGTTTTCGTCGACGTCGAACCCGACACCTGGAACATTGATGTTGCCAAAATCGAGGCCGCCATCACCCCATATACCAAAGGCATCATCCCCGTCCACCTCAACGGATACGCCGCGGATATGGACGAAATCAACGCCATCGCCCGAAGGCACAACCTGGTCGTCATCGAAGACGCCTGTCAGTCCCACGGCGCGGTCTATCACGGCAAAAAGACCGGCGCACTCGGAGATTTGGCCGGATTCAGCCTGAATTCATGGAAGAATCTCGGGGCAGGCGACGGCGGACTCTTTGTGACCAACGACGATGAGTACGTTGATCGCGCCCTGATGGTTCGAGAGTTCGGCGAACGAATTTACAAAGGTAAGCGCCGGGAATACCGGAGCTACGCGATGGGCTGGATGTATCGAACGACAGATTTCGTCGCCGCCTTCGCCCGAAGTCAGCTCAAACGCCTCGACGAGATGAACGAGGTCCGCATTCGCAACGCAAACATGATCCGAGACGCCCTTTCGCAGTACAAATTCGTCAGCTTCCCGAAGTACAAGGACGACCGGACGTGTGTTTACTGGTTCTTCCCCCTCATGCTCTCTGCCAAGGAGGCCGGCTATGATCTTCCCGAAGCGACATTCCGCGATTGGGTGTCCCAGGCTCTTTCGGCGGAAGGGCTGCGCATCGGGGCGTGGCAGACGTGTACGCTTCCCGCCCAGAGCATCTTCAAGGACAAGGTCGGTTACGGTAAGGGCTCACCGTGGTCCGACGGCAACTACAAAGGCAACGTGCAGTATATCCCGGAAGATTATCCCCAGGCCCAGAAGGTATGCGATCAGACGACCTGGCTGGCGAATATGTACTTCTGGCCTCAGACACCGGACGACATTCAGTACGCAATTGGGGCTTTTGAAAAAGTCTTCACGCAACTGGACACAGTCATCAGCCATTTTTCTAGGAAAGCATAGTCCATGAACCGACAACTCTGTTCAAGCGATAAGTTAGAGCGTCTCTATCAGGCGGCGGTGCGTGTCCTGGGCGAACTTGGCATGCGAGTGGAGAATCGCCAGTGCCTTCAGGCTCTGGAGTCCTTCGGCGCCCGAATTGACTGGCCGAAGGAACGCGCGACGTTCGCGCCCGACGTCATCGGCCGCATGCTCCAGATCGTTAAGGGAGAACATCGCGAGTGGCAGCGATCCCAGCCGCGACTCAGCAGTGAAATGGAGATCGGCATCGGCGGCGCGTGTCCGTTCGTTTTTGATGATGACCGCCGGGAGAAGCGGCGCGCCCGAGAAACGGACTGCATCGAGGCCCTGAAGGTGGTTGAGACTTCCTCCGTGACCAATTCCGGACCGCCGGTCTACAACGCCGACTGTTCGCCCACGTTCGAGCCGATTCGCTGTCTGGAACTGGGTCTGCGAACCTTCAATAAGACCATCCTCGGCGGGATCGATCTATTCTACGTCGAGCAGATCCCCTTTGCGGTTGAATTAGGCAGACTCTATCGCAACGATCCATGCTGGTTCCTGCCGGCGGGCAATTGCCCGACCAGTCCGCTCACTGTCGGAAAAACAATCGCCGACCTGGCCGTTGCCAAAGCGCCGTACAAGAACTTTTATGCGGTTCCCACCATGCCCGTCGCTGGAGCCAATGCCCCGATCACGCCCGCGGGAACAGCCGTCATCGGCATCGCGGAGATTCTCGGCGGATATATCCTCGCCAAGGCATTGAATCCGGAAACGCCGGTCGGATCGTGCGCATTGTCGGCCAAGATGGACATGAGAACCGGCGACGTTCTCTATGTCGCGCCGGAAGTCTTTCTCGCGGACATGATGATAGTAGAAACCTTCGAGATCCTTCTCGGCCTGCCGTGCGCGACGTTCGGCGTGTATGTGGACGCCGTCGCCCCCGGCCAGCAGGCAATCCGTGAGAAGCTCATGCGATCGCTCATTCTGGGCTTGTACGGAAATCTCACCGGTTTTGAGGGTACGCTCGATAAAGGGCGTGTGTTTTCGCCCACGCAACTGATGATCGACATCCATCTGCACACATTTCTCACCACATGCACGAATGAGCCGCAAGTCGCGGCTGAATCGCTCGGCGTGGATGCCATTCTTGATATTGCCTGGGACTCAACCGGCTACATGATGCACGAGCACACGATCGGCCACATGCGGGATTCATTCCCCACAAAAGCATTCAGTTCGCAAAAGGAGATGCTGGATCATGCCCGCGACCAATGGCAGGAGAACCTGAAGACATACGAGCCACCGAACCACTCGCGAGAGTTCCTGAATGATCTTTCCGCCATTTGCCGCCGGGCGAGGGAAACGCTTTGATCCCGACACCCTGAAAGGCTGAGGGAATAACTTCGAGCAAGAATACGGGGAATTGAGCTCAGGTGGCCTCATAACTGAAAAGAGACACTCGCTCCCTCATAGTCGCGGCTCGCTGAAGAGGTTATGAAACCAGTTCTTACAGTGTCAAGTACGACGCGGATGGATTTGTCCTGTGCGCGATGCAGGAAATCGGATTTGTCGGGTGTTCGAGTCCGAAGGACATCCATCTGGGTCCGTGGTCCGACTATATTCTCCTGGAGGACCAGACCAAGCCGGATAAGCCTATCATCGGAGCCCGGGAGACAACGGTGATCGTCCGCTGGCCCAGCATGTCCGGCGAGGGATTGAAGTGTGACACCGTATTTCCCAGGTGCGGCGATACCGGGTCGGCGGGCGGATACGGGTTCAATATGAACTGGTTCGACCCCACACGACCGATGTTCTACCCGAACATCACGGATCAGATCGTCAAAGACACCATTCGACAGATCGGCGGAAAAGATGAGCCGCCGTTGGGGCCCCAGCGTGCGCCGGAGGTCATTGTCGCCTTCGGCATCGAGGGCAAACCCGTGGAAGGTGTCTACGTATCGCTCATTCCGCAGGACGGCCAAGCGATTCCTCCGAGCAGCGTCGCCACCGATCGCGACGGTACGGCGTGGTTCCATCTCTGGGACACGGGCCGCTATATCGCGAGAGCCGAATACAACGGCAAGGTGATCGAAAAGCCGTTCCACATCGCCGGTCGGAATTGACCCCGGCCGGTTTTGCCCGGTCGATGGATCGCATCCGACGGTGCTTTGTCAAGACCGCCCGAAAACCCCCGCCGCATTCAGTGGCCTCGCCGCTGGCCGGACGGTTCCAAAACAAAACCGCGGCCGAAGCCTACTTTACCTTTTTGACCACCCCCGGCGTGGCCCCTACCAACAATCGGACCGAACAAGCCATCCGACACGTGGTGATCGACCGGCGAATCACTCAGGGAACCCGGAGCCAACGCGGACGCCGATGGTCCGAACGAGCCTGGACCCTGCTGGCCACCTGCACCCAACAAGGCCGAAGTGCCTTTGATTTTTTCACCCAAGCCATTTACGCTCACTTCACCCATCAGCCCGCACCTTCGCTTTTAACCTAATTTCGTGAATGGTTACCCCAACTCTTCTCATCTGGAATTCCAGTCGTAATACCAGATAACAGTTATGCCAAGACAATTTCCGACCAGCAGATTGCATCATCACGGGTCCGATCGCCTGAAGACTGGAAAAACGCTTCCAGACCCTCTACCATAACTGACTAACAGTAGAACGAGTTACAGGAAGAAATCAGATGACACGACGGCAAACGGTTATGTTGGCGGGTGCGTTGGTGGGCTTAGTTATGACAGGATGTGCTCAGAAACGCTCTTGCACCATCGTGTGCGTCGGCGACAGTCTCACCGCATGTGGCGGTGAAGGTGGGAAATACACCGACTGGCTCGCAAAGTGGCTTCCGCAACATACCATAGTCAACAAGGGAGTCGGCGGCGACACGCTCGCCGGCGGCCGGACGAGATTTCAGCGTGATGTGATTGATCTGAATCCCGACATCGTCGTGATCGAACTTGGGGCAAACGATTTCTGGGCCAAGTCACGTCCGATTGAGGATCTCCAGGCCGATCTCGAAGACATGGTGGCACGCTGTCGGAAGATCGGAGCCCAGGTTGTCATCGCCAGTTGCTTCGGCGGCCGGCAGTACGGAAGGGAAACGAAAATCGAGTTCGAGAAAGACCGCGTCGACTACGCCCAAGCCATCGCCGACATGGAAGATCGCGTCGTCAGGAAATACGGCTGCCTCTACGTCCCCAATATGCAAGTGGATATCAAACCCAACGGCAAGCCCCTCTACTGGGACGATACGAATCACCCTAATAAGGCTGGGAATGAATTTGTCGCCCGTCGGATACTCGCGGAGTTGCGGAAAGCCTTGAGAGCAAGGACCTGACATCTCTTGCCGTCTTCCCGGCAGACTATTCTTCTCTGGTAAGTCCGTTCAGCAGCAGGCTGTTGGTCGGAAATTTGCCGATCGCCATCTGTAGCGATCTCATCGCGTCCTTCGGCTTCATCCGAACCACGTGCGAGCGTAACGCCGTGTACTCCGGCATCCGTCGCCCCACCAGCAGGTGATCTTTTCGCGTCCCCGATTCCGGAATATCGATCGCCGGGAATATCCGCTCATTGGCCAGCTCCCGCGACAGGACCAATTCCATATTTCCCGTCCCTTTGTACTCCCGGAAGATCAATTCGTCCATGCGGGAGCCGGTATCGATCAGCGCCGTCGCGATAATCGTCAATGATCCGCCATCCTCAAACTTCCGCGCCGACCCGAACAGCCGTTTGGGAATCTCCAGCGCATTGGCGTCAATTCCGCCGCTCATAATCTTCCCGCTGCCCCGCTGACCGATGTTAAACGCCCGCGACAGCCGCGTCAACGAATCCAGCATGATCACCACGTCGCGACCCGCCTGGGCCATGCACTTGCCGTGCTCAATGATCACCTTCCCGATCCGCACATGGGAGCTGACCTGCCGGTCGTTGCAACTGGCGAATACTTGTCCCGGTATCACCCGCCGCATCTCCGTCACTTCCTCCGGCCGCTCGTCCACCAGCAGCATGATCAAATCCACCTGCGGATAGTTGTTTTTGATTGCTACCGCGATCTGTTGCAGCAGGATCGTCTTGCCCGTTCGCGGAGGAGCCACAATCACCGCCCGCTGACCAAACCCCAGCGGACAGATCAGGTCCATGATCCGCACCGAGGTCGTCCCATAGGGAATTTCATGATTCTTCTGTTGAGGCTCGAGTACCAACTGCGGCTGAGGATCGATAACCACCTTGTCCTCGAACGGCATCGCTTCCCGCCACGCGTCCGGCTCCAAGCCACAGATCTTCACGATCTGCTTCACTTCCATCCGTCCGTGCTGACCGTTGTCGATATTCGCCTCGATCAGAACGCCTTCGCGCAGGGCGAAGTCCCGAATCATGTTCCGGTGAACGAACGGGTCCGCCGGCTTGGTGGGCAAACTCAGCATTACCTCTCGCAGTTGCCCGTCGCCCTTCGGCGACATCTCCAATATTCCTTTGAACGGCTTCATACTAACATCCAGCCCCTTGCTTTCGTTTACTTCTTCGCCAACGGCAGGTTCAGCAGATCAAGACACTTCGTTGTCATTTCCAGTGTCTTTACTCCGTCGCTAAACGAGCTGCGCATTCTGGAAAAATCGCCGCTCGCCACCATCTCCACAAAGAGACGGTCTTCGTTGACCATCGGGTTATCCTGAGGTTTGAAGATGATTGTCTCGTTGTTCGCCAGTTCCACCCGCAACTCCCCGTCCATAAAGTTTATCCCGTACATCCCCTTTTCGCCACAGAAAGTTATCCCCGACCGCCACCGATAATGTCCCCAACTGTGGCTGTGGACGCCCGGGACGCCATTTGTAAACTTGAACGCCACCGCATAGCTGTCTTCCACCGTATATTCGGCGTCCTTCGGCATCACGCAGTTGCACCCGATCGAGTAAAGATCGGCCAGATCGCCCATCAGGTATCGCATCGCGTCGAACAGATGCGTCGCCTGGTCCACAATCGCTCCGCCCGACACCTCCTTGTTGAAAAACCATTTTCGAACCGGCTTGTTGTCCCGGTAATCCAGGCTCATCGGGCAGCAGTACATCGAATTCAGCAGATTGATGCGATCCTTGCTCAAATATTCCTTCAGCCGGTCCGTGATCTGCATATATCGCAGCACGTAACCCACCATGACCGGCAATCTCGCCCGTTCGATCTTCTCAGCCGTCGCCTTCGCCACAGCGAGCTTGTCCGACACCGGCTTTTCCGTAAAAACCGGTATCTTCTTATCGATGGCTATCTCGATCGGCTCGGCCCGCACCGTCGGCGGCGTGCATAGCCAAATCGCGTCCAGCTTCACCTTGTCCAACATCTGCCGATAGTCTGTGAACGCCTCTGCGCCACCCGCCAACGTTGCCCGTTCTTCCGCCTTTGAACGTTCAACATCCGACACTGCCACGATCTTCGCCTGGTCAATCTTGCTGATCGCATCCACATGCGCGCCCGCGATTCCACCGGCGCCGATCATTCCGATCCGAACCGTCATTGATTTGCCTCCTGGTCGCCCCGCCAACCGTAAACATGAAGGTATATGCTACCAATGCCTAAGCATGGATAATGTGTAAATAGTCCTCCTGAAGAGTCACATAATACTTATATTGGCCGACTTCGGCAACCCTTTTTCGGATTTTCTTTGACATTCTCCACCTGCCACAATTATAGTACTGTCTCCCATTCGGGTAACAGAAGGCTGGCGATTTCGGCTCTGTTTTTTGCGTTTGTGACCCTTACAAATGAATGATTACTCCCCACTTTCCCGGATGTTGCCTTTTTGCATCCAGCAGGAGGGACCATGCCCCAAATTACCGTCGAGAATCTCGTCAAAACGTTCGCCGTCGCCGAGCGCCGTCCCGGCCTGACCGGCGCCATCCGCAGCCATCGCGGGATTCATCACGCAGATATTCTTCGGCTTCATCCGCGTCATGGTCTATGACGGATCCTATCAATCGTCCGTGGCATTCCGATCCTTGTTCTCGCAGGCATCTTTCTCTGGTTGCGTCCGCCAGTTTCCTGGCCAACCGGCGTCCTGTGGCTCCTGTCCACAACCGTCGCCATGTTCCTCAGCGCCGCCATCATCGCCTTCATTTCCCTGTGCTTCTTCTGGACCATCTCCGGCGAAGGAATCTCGCGAATCATCCCGCCTGTGGCATACATCTGCTCCGGACTGATCATCCCCTTGTCGCTCTTTCCCGACTGGCTTCAGCCGTTTCTGAACGCACTACCATTCCGCGGTCTGGACGATATCCCCTTCCGCATTTACACCGGAAATATCGGCCTGAGTAAAGGCCTCTTCAATGTCGCAGGACAAATTCTCTGGGTCATCGCACTGATCGCCATGGGCCGATGGGTCCTGGCTCGCGGCGTGCGAAAACTCGTGGTACAGAGAGGCTAACTCATACTCGATAGTCTCCGCCTGCATGTCCGCTACGTCGAAGCCTCCGTCAAAGGCCAGATGCAATATCGAATGTCGTTCCTCATTATGACCCTGGCTCACTTCCTCATCACCACGATCGACGGTCCTGCAACTCCTCGGACAGAATCTTCAGCTCATGCGCATCGGGCGATTCTCCCAGGCCCTCATCATCCTACTCTGGGCAGGGCATCATCTGGGAATCCAGTGGACGATAGGAAGACTGCTCCTCACGTCCTTCGCCATTACCGGCGGCGTCGAGGCCGTCAATTCCCCATGTCCGTCTACCGGCCATGGTTCCGCAGATTCTTCACCTTCGTCGTCCCCCTCGCCCTCCTGGGCCGACCTGATCCCCTCGGAACCCCCTTCTATCTCCAATGCACCCCCACTCCTCGGAATCCTATCTCTGGTTCTCGCCTTCCAATTCTGGAAACTCGGCGTCAGAGACCACCGTTCCACCGGCAGTTGACGTTATGACTTATCCTCGGACCCCAATTCCTTTGAAAAACGTATAGCAAAACGTACCATCCGGTTCTGTGGTTCGGTAGAGACCCTTGATCCCCTTTTCCCACGTGGCTTGGTCCACGAGCCCCGATCCGACGGCTTCTTTACCCACGCCTTCCACCATGGCGGTGAAGGTGTTCTTTGTGAATCCTTCAACCAGCTGCGGACGGCTGGCGTCCACGTAGACCATGCGCGGGGAAACATACACATCCCGGAATCCCGCCGCCGTCAGGAGCGGATACACCTGTCGACCGATCAGGGAATTCCCGCCCATTCTCGCCTGAAGTTCCACGAGGCACTCGACGGCCTTCCTGGCTTCGACGCTGTCGGGATGAAAATACGTCGAACCGTGATCGCCCTCTATCACCGTCACAGTGCCGCCCTGCTTCAGGACCCGATGGGCCTCCGACAGCGCCCGCTGTGGTTCGGCAAGGTGCTCTAACACAAAGCAAATGAAGACGTGATCGAAGCTCCCATCGGCGAAGGGAAGATTAAAGATGTCCGCCCGCTGAAACTGAACATTGGAAACGCTTTCCCTCGCAATCAGCGCCTTCGCCTGTTCCAGCGAGACGGCGGAAATATCCACCGACGTAATTCGTGCCCCCGGACAATTCTTCGCCAGAATCACCGTCTGCGCCCCCACGCCGCACCCTGCCTCCAGCACACGGCTGCCCTCCGGATATCGTGTATCGTGGTGCAGAAGTTCCGTCAGCGTCTGCGCCTGGTCGTGCAATCGATCTTTCTCGCGATGGGAATAGCCGTGTACGTAACCGTTGGTGCTCATGCGTGTCCTTTACGGAGAAACCGGATGTCTCCTCATATACCATATACGATATTGCTTCGAATCAGCTATAACGTCTTGCCTTGCCCTGCGATCATAGGCTCCCCTTTCGGCTTCCAGATACGGTCCGGAGTCAGCCCAAGCCGTTCCACCGTGCGCCAGCAGTCCTGAATCGCCGCAAGTTGGCTGATGTCATGGGCATCGGATCCGACGGAGAACGTCACTCCCTCGCCAGCCAGGATTGACAGGAACTCGAAGTACTCCTCCTTGAATGTCTGGCTGTATTCCGTACTCCGCAGAATAGCTGACCCGTTGATCTCGATGGCCGTGCCTGTCTGCCGAGCCGTCTGTCCCAGTTCCCGCACGTATCGCTCCGGCACCAATTTCATCGTGTCGATCCACTGCCAGCCGGGACGCTTGAATTCATGCCCGGGAAACCAGTACGGATGCACAAGTACATCGACCAGCGGGTCCCGGCAGACCGCCAGATGATGGCGGTGATGAATATCCACGAGCTTCGCAGGGTCGTACTGTTCCAGGTACGTGGAATGAATGCCTCCGATGGCAAATTGAAAACCGTACTCTTCCTTGATCTCACGACTAAAGGCAAAGCCCTGATCGCAGCCGAGAAAATTCAGCTCCACACCAAAATAAACCCGCACATTGGTCTCAAGCCTCTCGATGTCCCGACGAATGGGAATGTGAAGCTCCAGTTTATCCACCGAATTGAGGTGATCGCTGATGCCCAGACTCTCAACCCCCTGCCGTTCACATTCCTTGATGATGGCGGGGACCTCCATCGTAGCATTGGCGCAGCCCAGGTATTTCGTGTGGATATGAAAGTCGCGTTTGGGTGATGTCATGTAAATCTTCTCCTCAATGATGCTTCAGTATATCAGCCATGACACTCCGAACGGAAGTGCGCGCAAAAAAAGACTTATGAACATTAGAAAGCTCATAAGTCCTTGCAGAATAATGGGCAGGGGCGGAGTTGAACCGCCGACACAAGGATTTTCAGTCCTTTGCTCTACCAGCTGAGCTACCTACCCAGTAAGTCAAGCCATTATAGAAGCCGCACCAGGGGTCGTCAACCCAAAATCCGTGAAACTTCGCCCAAAAATCAGGTTAACTCCACCGCCTGGACTCTTATCTGTTGACAGAGTTAATTGCACGTGCTATATTGCTTTTGAATATATAATTGCTCGAACAATCACAAAAAGAAAGATTCGTCCAGAGAGGCTATCATGAATCATCTGCCGACAGGAAAGAAGCCCACGGTACAGGAAATCGCCCGAAAAGCAAAAGTTTCCCGCGCCGCCGTTTACGCGGTACTCAATGCCACCCGCCCAACCAACATCGGGATCAGCGAAGAGAAACGAAAACGCGTCCTTGAGGTGGCCAATACCCTGGGATATGTTCGCAACGAACTGGCCCGATCGCTCGTCACCGGAAAAACCTATACGATCGGCGTCCAGGTCCATTCCCTCAAGACGCACTTTTACACCGATTTCTTCACCTTCCTCGATGATGCCTGCTACCAGGATGGATATTCCGTATTCATCACAAGCAGCGAGTACAATGCCGCCCGCGAAGTAAGAAACCTGAAGGCATTTCTCTCCAAAAGGGTGGATGCCGTCGTCGTTGCCCGAAATCAGCCCCATCACAACGACGATGTCCTCCAGCAATTGATCGCACAGGGCACTCCTGTCATTCTCCTGGGTGAGGTGGACGTCCCGGACCTGGCTTACCCCGTGGTCGGGTTCGATGAGCCGATGGTTGGCCGCCTGGCCGCTGAGCATCTATGGACACTTGGCCATCGAAATGTACTCTATCTGAACGCGGGACAGACCAACGATGACAGCCAGCGAATACACCAGATAAGGTGGCGGAACTTTTCAACGGCATGGGCCCGGCTGAGCGAGGGCAGGAATCCCAACCTGTTCGAAGCCCGCGACACGATGCACGGAGGAAACGAACTGGCGGAACACCTCAAATCGATCGCCAAACATGATCTGCCCACCGCCATCGCATGCAGTACGGACCGCCTGGCGCTCAGCGCCATGTCGGCCCTTAGATTTCACCAGATGTCTGTTCCCCAGAACATCTCCGTAATCGGCTGCGACGACATCACCGCCGCGGCGGAGGCGTCCGTTCCGTTGACCACCGTCCGCCTGCCGACCGAAACGCTGGCCAAAGCCATGTGGGAACTACTGCAAAGCAAGTTCCTGCAATCGCCAGATGCCCTACCGTCGAAACCGGATCGTCTGATCGTTCAGCCGGAGCTGATAGTTCGCGAATCGACACAGTCACCGGCATAGGGGTGGAGAGAATCACTGATGAACAGGATACGATACAACAGTGTAGTTTTGGCGGTGCTTTTCCTGACGGCGTGTGAATATACCCTTGGGGCTCCGGCCTTGCTGCGGGATATTCCGGTGTGGGAGACCAAACCGCCCGCCCGGCCCGCGCATGACGTTTGGATTGAGGGGGAAGACGGATCTGTTCAAACGGGATGGTCGGTGGTCGGTGAAGCAAGCTGCTATGGCGGGAAGAAGTTGGTGCTTCATACCGGCGAATCCGGCGAGTTTACGGCCGAGTATCGCTTCACCCTTCGGGAGGCGGGCAGCTACTTGGTCAGCGTGGCAGGTCAGCCGGTCGGTACGCCGTGGACGTCGCCCATTTGGTATTCGGTGGACGGCGGGACGTGGCTGCATGTGACGAGCGTTCCATCGTCGAAGGTGTTGTGGGGGGTGGCGAATGCGATTCGGTGGACGCATCTGACTCTTGCAGACCTGGCTGCCGGCGAGCATGTTCTGCGTATCAAGGTCAATGAGCCTCGCGTGGGTCCGGACCCCTCCCGCGTTTACATGATCGACGCGATTTCGCTGCTTCGGGACCCGATCCAGCGGCTCAATATCTGTCCGTCGCCCGTAACGGGTCAACCAGGTAACGTATTTGCCGAGCCGCAGGCGGTGACGTTCGAACGTCAGACGCCCACGCCGAACCTAAGAATGGACTGGCGGGTGGTCGACTGGCAGGATCGCGAAATCGCCACGGGAACATGGTCCGGTGATCAGCAGAAGCTCACGCTGGGCGAGCTTCCGCGCGGGTACTACCGCCTGAAGCTCAAACGAAGCGATACAGCGGATTGGCAGCGGATCGTTCCTTTCGCCCGCGTCGTTTCACCCGATTCGCGCAAGCCGAACCCCGAGAGTCCTTACGCACTGGACAGTGTCCAGAGCTGGATTGAATACAACAGCCTTACGCCGACGAACGTCTCGACGGTCCTGGCCGATCTGACCCAATTGCTGGGCGTGTCCATGGTCCGGGACCGGTTCACCTGGGGAGGTAACAATCCTAAGCCGGGCGAGTTTCACTGGGGCACTTACCAGGATACCGCCAAACTCCTTCATGATCGCGGGGTAAAGGTGTGTACGGTTTTTCACGACGCCCCGGAATGGGCCACGAAGGGCGATCCGAAGATGTTTATCGACGACCTGGTGGCCCTGTACCGATTCACCCGACGCGCCGCCGGCGATCTGAAGGGTCTGATCGACGCCTGGGAGTTCTGGAACGAGGAGGACGCGGGCCAGCTTGCCGCGTGGGACTTTGCCGCCGCTCAGAAGGCAGCCTACCTGGGCTTGAAGGCGGGAAATCCGAACGCCAACGTGCTTATCGGATCGACGTGTCTGCACCCGGTCCCGCGGTTCATGGACGTTGTGATGGAGAACGGGGCGGGCGATTACTTCGATACGCACAATTTTCACGTGTATCAGCCGCCGGTGGAACAGTACGACCTGATCGCCGGTGAGGAGCGCAAACTTCTGGTTCGTCACGGCATCGGCCATAAACCGATGTGGGTTACGGAAAACGGTCAGGCCCACGAGGGGTCGGGACTGGCCGAGCCGATCATTCCCGGCAGCGATATGCGGGAACACAACGATCAGCAGGAGCGGGACCAGGCGGAGTTTATCGTCAAATCGCAGGTCAGCATGCATGCGGCGGGCGTGGCCCGGGACTTCTTCTTCGTATTCAAACCCTACAACGAGCAGCGGGGAGGCAAGGTGTGGGGACTGCTCCGCTGGGACTACACCGCAAAGCCCGCGTACGTGGCATTGGCCAACCTGACGTACCAACTGGGTAATGCGAGATATCTGGGCAAGAAAAGCTGGTCTTCCCGCGTGCGGGGGTTCGTTTTCCAGCAGCCGGATGGAACTCGAACGCTCGTCTGCTGGTCGGCCGACGGAAAAGACACCGAGATCAGCCTCAACGAAACAAAGCCCGTGGAACAGGTCGATCTGGTCGGCCGAACGACGCCGGTTCATCCTCGCAACAACCGGATCACGATCACAGCGGGGAAATTTCCGGTCTACATCAATGGCCTGTCGCGGTTGACGCCAGATGCGTCCTTCGTTCCGCCCGCCCGGGCCTCGACAGCGAATTCAGATAAGGACCTGACGATCGTCGCCCGGATCAAGCTCGGCCAGGGGTTCAGCACCTTCAAGAACACCGCGAGGATAATCGACGGCGAACATGGGCAGGCGGTCCTCGAGGTCTTTAACCTCTCCGACCGCCAAAAGCAGGGCACGATCGAATCACTCGATCGCCATTGCGTGGTCGACGGGTTGCCCCGGCAGGTCACCGTCCCTGCCATGAGCCGCGTCCAGCTGCCCATCACCGTTCGATTGGCGAAAAATACCTATCGTCTCGTGAAACTCCGGATCGCCGGGCAATTCGAGGGTCAGCCCATCAGCCCGGTCTGCGTCCAGATCATGCCGCCCCATCCCGAACGCGATCCGTCGCTGGTTGCCCGCCTGATCTCGACCGCCGATGCCGGACGATGGGAAGTCAACAGTTCCGGGACCATGACGATCGCGAAGGACGAAAAGGAAAACGCCGTCCGCTTTCACGTGACGTTCCCTCCCTTCGGCGACCGCTGGGTGTATCCGGAGTTCAGGTTGTCATCACCGAAAGAGAATCTCGCCGGCGCGGTGGCTGTGGGATTTGAGTTCAAGGCGGAATCATGGCACGGCGGTCAGGGATTGCTCATGGCCGTCATGGAAAATGTGCGCGAAAGAGGCCTCAGCCACTATTTCGAGTACGTGCCGACGCAGGAATGGCAGGAGGTCCTGATCCTGTTTGAGTCCGAGGCGCCGGTCAGCTTCGACCCGGCCGGTATCAAACGCCTGCGGATCGGGGCCAATCCCGCCTTCAACGACTACACATACTGGGTGCGAAATGTGAAGGCCTATTACCGCAAGTAGGCCAAAGGAGGAACTGACATGCCGCGGACAACACGATGGAAATACGGTTTTACCCTGATCGAGCTATTGGTGGTGGTGGCGATCATCGCCGTGCTGATCGCGATCCTGCTTCCCGCGTTGGCAAACGCTCGGGAGAAGGTCAAGAAGGTTACGTGTTCCGCGAACCTTCGCAGCCTGTACCAGGGCACCATGATGTACGCGCAAGCCAATCAGGATATTCTCCCGCCGACCTGGATTTCCACGAGCGGCGATCCGAACCTGAATAACTTCGTCAGTTTCATCTGGCCTTACATTACTCCCGACCGGCCGTGGTACGGCGGCGACACTACGTTTGTCCAGCGTTTCACCACAGGAATTCTTCGCTGCCCAAGTAATCCGGTCGTACCAGGCCCCCCCAACAGCTTTATCAGCTACGCCATCAATCATTCCATGCAATACGTCCCGCTGAGCAAGATCGAACAGCCCAGCCGGAAGATGCTCCTGGCGGACGGCGGAGGAGACATCACGGACGACGCCTTGTCTGGACACATTGAGTTCCTCTTCTGGCCGAGCGCACAGCGTGTCGTCTATATCACCTACCGTCATCAAGCCACAGCCAACGCGGTCAACGTCGACGGCCACGTCGAGTCCATTGCCTATGAAGATATATTCGCATGGTATCCCTCACGGATTGAACCGACCTTCTAATTCAAGGAGAAGACGACAGATGCAACTTCACCGTACACAGCTCCACGCTATCCTTCTGACCCTCATCACTGCTTTGCCGCTTCAAGCCGAATCGATCGGCAGTTGGTCCGTCAACAAAACGGATGCTTCCGATCCTCTGCTGTTCAGCCATGCCGGCAAGACCCTGCACATGCTCAAGAATCTTGGTCCCGTCTTCGCCACGAGCGACGGCCAGATCGGCCCGCAGGACTACAAGACACAGGTAACGGCGGTGGAGGAAAACAATGGCAAGGTGATTCTCAAGTGTCGCGCCACCGACGATGATCTGACCGCCGACTACACGCTTGCGTTTACCAAGCTTCCCGACGGAGCAATCGAACTCATCGTCGACGGCGGAAAGAATGTCAGTGCATTCCAGTGCGGAACTATCCAGGGCACCGACGCGCCTTTCAAGCAGTTCTACGTCGGCCAGCGGGACATGGAGTCGCACCTGGGCAACGACGGTTGGCCGCCGTTCATCTACTGGCCCGAAGAGAAGCTCTTCTTTCATGGCCAGCTCGATTTGAACGTTTCCCACGGAGGCGGGTATGATCATCGGATGATGCCCAAAAAGAACTTCCTGGCGAAAAACCCGCCCATCTCCAGCGATAGCGGCTATGCCGTCCTCACCGACAAGACCCGGCCTGCGCTGCACGAACGCTACGTCTTCCGGGCCGCCGCTGACATGTGGGAAGCCTATGGTCCCGTCACCAACAAGCCCAGCGAGTATCGGCAGGAACTCGCCGAGATGATCTTTAACGACATCTGGGACATTCCCTTCACCGCCGACATCGGATTTGTGGAATGGCTCAAAAACGTTACCGCCGGCCGGATCAAGTTCTACACCGTCATCGAGCAGTGGGGTTGGGCAGGCTTTGACGACTCGCTGCCCGATCTGTACCGGGCGTCCGATCACAATCAGCCCGTCGCCCATTTCGGCACAAAAGATGAACTCAAGAAACTCGTCGCCCTGGGCAATTCCATGGGGCGAACCGCTCTTCGCACCAATTACATGCTGGTTCAGCCGCAGGCCTCTTACTCGGTAAAGGAAGGCCTGGTCAAACGTGCCCTGAATTCGGATGGAACGGAAAAATGGCACAGTAATTTCTCATCCGTCATCCCCCTGATCAAGCGTCAGGACGCAGAGTTTAACAAAGAATACGGTACCACCGCCTGTTTCAGCGATCAACTCTCCAGCGGCGGACATTCCGGCGGATACGTTAACTGTGATGCCAAAGAACCGGGGGCAGGGACCATTTCGGCTGTCCGCAAGCAGTTGATGGACATGTGCCAGATCATGAAAGACATCCACAAGGGTCCGCTCGGAAGCGAATCGTACATCGCCGATTTCCAGTTCGGCCATCTCATGGACACCAGCGACTATACCATCTTCGCGGGCGATCAGCGGCACGATTTTACGCCCGAGGAAAAACTCCGCCGCGGTCATCCGCTCACCGTTACGCACTCCATGGGCCTCGGCTACCGTTTCTTCTTCGCCCCGCATGAAAAAGACTGGATGCAGAAAGGCTTCACACTCTACTTCACCAATGAGGAAAAAGTCGATAACTACCGTGCCGCCGAGGTCCTCTACGGAAACGGCGGATACCTGTTCTTCTACACCGGAATGAAAAAGGCCCACGCACTCACCGAGTGCTTCACCGTCGGCGTGGCCCAGAGGTATTACGCCCTGCAACAACTGGACTATGTGAAGTACGGCTTGGGCGGACGGTGGAAGACACTGGACAAACTTATCACCGACCCGAAAATTGATTCACTCGACAAGCTTCATGCCTGGTTCAAGCGATTCCACATCCGCTACGCCAACGGCTGTCATGTCTATGTCAATCGCGACGACACACCGCTTTCCGTAATAACGTTCGACAACCGCACGTTCAAGCTTCCTACCGGCGGCTGGCTCGTCTATACCGAAGACGGAAAACTCACGGCCTACACTGCCCTCGTCAGCGACCCCTTCTTCCCCGCCCGCGAGGAACGCGTCGATTTCTGCGAAGACAAAACCCGCGGCATCCGTTACGCCAATCCGAGAAAGATAGCCAAGTTCATGGATGTCACCAAACCCACCGTCTGGCTCGACGGAAAAGTCCACTTCGTCCTCGACGAACCTGATTCCACTTTTTCGCTGCCGGCAAAAAAATAATACAATCCTCGTCGGACTAAAGTGATTTTACTCCGTACGGACAAACACCCGGAAGCTGACATACCTAGAACAGTGAGTTCAGCCGAGCCTGCATGATCTTTACGGCCGCGGGGTTGCTGTCGACGGCGAGCCAGCGACGGGCCAGACGTTGGGCGGCCAGCGCCGTGGTGCCCGATCCGGCAAAGAAATCGGCGACGCGATCACCTTCGTCAGAGGCGGCCTGGATAACGCGCTCGAGCAAAGCCAGTGGCTTCTGGTCAGGATAGCCCGTGCGCTCAAGCCCTACGGTACTCAGGAATGGAATTTCCCACACGTCGGTCAACACGGGTCCGGCGGGATTGAAGTACAGCCGTCCTTTCTTCGTCGATTTGTACGGCCGCCCTTGTTCGTCGTAGTTCAGACCGTCCGTCCGAAACTCGCCCGACCGGATAGGATGGAATTTGTGCTTTCCCGCCCGCTTTGCATAGGCGAGGATCGACTGGTGCTTTCGGGCGAACCACTTTTTCGACAGGCCTCCCGTCCGGTACGACCAGATGATCTCGTTGAGGAAGTTCTCGTCTCCGAAGATGCGGTCAAGCTCAATCTTCACATAGTGAACCGACCGGTAGTCCAGATGCACAAAAAGCGATCCGGTGGTCTTTAACACTCGGTGAATGTGCTTCAGTCTGACCGTCAGAAAATCAAGGTACTCCCGCAGCCCTCCCGGCCAATAATCCGGATAATGATGATCGCCGTTGGACCGGGACCGCCGAGTCTGAGTACAAAACGGGGGGTCGATATATACCAGATCGAGCGACTTCTCCGGCAGCATCTTCAGAACGGTCAAACAATCGGACTGTACGAGAAAACTTTCCGGACGTGACAGATCAATCTGAAGTGGGCTATCCGTGCTACAGAAGACAATTGAATTAGGCATAGGAGTTAAACCGGCCAAAGATCGGAAACCACCCGGACAAATGCGTTCATATGCCGCACCATCATCAGCAGGGGCAGAATCAGCATGGATGTCCCCGTCACGAGCAAGGCGGGACCGGAAGGATTCACATTCGTCTCCACTTCGTCGAGCTGATCGCGAAGGTGCCGCTCAAGTTGGGCGGTCAGAACGCCCTGTTCGTCCTGGGAAATGACACTGATCGTCATATTCTTGAGCAACGGCATGCCAGACAGCTTCAAATCCACCTGATGCCGGGGAAGACGAATCTGCTGGGAATCGACCACCTGAAATTCGATACCCCCCCGCGACAAGGCAGCCACGAGGGCTTCAAAGAGGCGAATTCGGGAGCAATTGTAGACAACCCATCCACTTCGGGGGCGAGGCAGAGAGAAATAGACGCCCAGAGCAACAATGGCCACAGCCAGCAGGCCCGTAAGGTAATGTCCACCCGCAGCCAACCACATGGCAGGAAAGAGAAGAACGGGACAGAATACGCTGATCAATGTCACCCAATCACTTCGGGACGAAATCAGATGCGGACGTGACTGGCTGTTCACCAGCCCAAGAATGACAAAATACAGGGCAGGCGGCGCAATGTTCAACGCCAGCTTGAGGACCAGAATGACCTGCGAGTTCGTGTCCATGAGCGATTATTATAACCGGTCCTATAAAATTGAGCAATACAGATCAGGTGCGTAATTCCTCCGAAAAGATATGCATTATGCAAGAACTGCAGGTTTTTTATCCTCTTGCGCCTTAAGAAAACCATAGACTTCGTCTATCTATCAACAGTCGGGAACTGTTCGTTGTTTTATCTTTTTCATCAAGGAGTATG
>CAZLZE010000034.1:0-40479 GCA_964563935.1 uncultured Phycisphaerae bacterium
AGATGTGTTCTATGAGCCGCCACCAAACCTTCAACTATGAAGGGGACATAATCCGATTTTGCTCAAGGAATTGGCAGTATCCCAGAAGGTACTCTGCCTCTGGCTCACCGGGACCACCCGGGTACGTCTTTATTGTGCCAGAAAGAACTTGCACGGCATCCTCAAGTGCCCCATTGAGTGCAAGGCATTCTGCCTTGGTGATCAATACCCGGTAGAGTATGTCAGCAGGAACCTCGTGTTTCTCACATTCCCTAAGTAGCGCATCAGATTCTTCTACAGCCTCCGTAAAGTGCCCTAATTGTTTCAGGCAATTTATTGACTTCTGTCCGAAGATACACCGTTGGGTAGATACTGTAGCCTTTTTCCGTAATGTCCGATACATGGTTAACGCCTTGTCGTACTTGGCTCGTGCAAAGAGTGTTTCTGCAGCGTATGGATACAACGCCTCCTTGCCAACACAGTATTCGGGAAGACATTCGGCGATCTCTGGGATAAGCAAATGTCCTCGCACATCCGCATAGGCAGATTTGTCTATGTTAACGAACAACGACACAGGGTCATCTGCGCCTTCCGCGATAGCATCCAGCAAGGGCTTGTATTTACTGAAGTTATTCGCAGGTGTGCGCGTAGCGAGGAGGCGAACCGTCATGCAGATCGCGACGGATGCCGTTTTGTCTTTACAGAAGGTACTCATTGCTTTTCGCAATTCTGGTGCTGTGTTGCGAGTCAGCCATTCAATGGCAACAGCCTGTTCGTATACTAGAGTCGGAATAGGTTTTTCCAGTGATTGCTCAAAACATTCGGCAATTTCTGATTGCGATTTGCCGGCAGTTGCTTTTGCATGAGCAAGAGTCCAATAGACCTTGGAGAGATGATCATGGCAGGCACCCTCCTTGCTCTTCGATGCCTTCTCCCACTGTCGAAAGTCATGTATCGCTTGTTCAATGAGGCGAACAGCGTCAACGGGTTTCTTTTCAACAATGGCCTTCTCTGCCTGAGTCGACAGCGCCGCCCAATAAGCGGCATCTTCGTAGCAGGAAACTGCTTTCTGGGTCGTCGGCGTTGGTATCTCACCCCACACGGCCGTAGCTACGCACAGCAAGAAGCACAGACACAGAAAGTACCTTACGGAACAGAACGTGTGTTTCTCTATTAACATATCCATTATCTATCTAGACTCCGTCCCTCTCAGTCCCAGCACCGAGTTCAAATACACCAAAATCCCCGCAGATAACTCGTGCGTCTTAAACGGGATCTACATCCCGGGCATCAATCTCGACGGAAATGGACTGTCCGATTAAGTGGACCGACAGAATCAGTCGGTGCTTCTTGTTCTTTTCCGCCAGAATGCCTTGAAATCCCTTAAGCGGTCCACGATTAACTTGGACCGGCGATCCCACCTTTAGGTACGGATAGGGATCATAACTTAGCTTCTTTTCCAAGACGGTCCGAATAGCCGAGATCTCATCTTCGGGAATCGGCCAAGGCTTTCCCGGATTACCCACTAATTGGACAACCCCTCGAGTTTCCAATACGGCGACCCTTTCCGATTGATCGATATTGACAAACACGTAACCGGGAAAGAGCGGCTCTTGAATCGTCATAGTACGATCCGACCACGTCTTACGTTTTTCCAGTAACGGCAGAAAGTGAGAAATTCCTTTAGTGGTCAACTCCGAAGTCACCAGCTTCTCATGACGGCTTCGAACGTGAGTGGCATACCAGCACAACCGAATATCGGAAGTGGTCGTACCTGTCTCGTGGACGGCGGTTCTATCCAAGCCAAACGGCTGTTTTTCTTCTGTGATGTTGTCTCTAATCATGCCTAATTGTCTTACTCAATAGGTGCTCGTTAAATCGTACTGGCTTTACGAATCACACACCGCTACGTCCAAGGTTTCATTCTCACACTCGCTTGGTTTCTTTTCCTGAAACTCCTTATTTGCTTTCAGAACGGATTTCAAAAACCTGGGCATATATCCCGCTTCTTCCGTCGATCGGATAATGGCATGGAGATCTTTCGGCAAGCACTTTCCGCCGAATCCTCTGGCCTGGGGGTAGACAAACGTATGATCGCGACTGATGCGTGAGTCGGCCAGCCACACTTCTCTCAGAGCGTTAAAGTCAACATGGAATGCTTTGGCAATATCAAAAAATTCATTTACGAAGGTAACTTTGGCGGCAAAAAAGGCATTTTCCATATACTTAGCCACTTCTGCCGTAATCGCATCGCAGAAGTAAAATCGCACCATGGAATTGTAGAAGTTTTTGTAGAAGTCAGCGGCGAGGGCAGTGTCCTCGATCTTGCCACCCAAAACAATGAAGTCACGTTCCGCTAGCCGTTTGAACACATGCGCCTGTGTTTCTCCCAGATATTCCGGCTGAAATACAACTCGCTTCCGATACTTGTCTCTTAGCCGGTCGGTCGTTCCAGGGGCAACGGTTGAGCGGATGATAATGAGCGGAGCGGTAATCCAGGAAATGGCTTCTTCGACCAACGAGGTATCACAGCTGCCGTCCGATGCCATGGGCGTCGGCAGGCAAATGAACACTACATCGCACCGGTTAACGGCTTGTTGATCATGGCAGTAATCGGGTTTAGTATCGAACATGACGGCTTCTGGACCGCAAAGCTTTCGAACGGCACGTCCCACCGTACCAGCACCCACTACCCCAACTTTTAGTCTTCCCATTGGCTCTACCTCAACACCACAAGCAAGTCATAGCTCTTCCAAAAAATTCTAGAAATAGCAACATCCGATATGATTACTGGTAGGCTTTTAAGAATGGCCTTCTACCACAATCACAGATGCCGATCAAAGTACTGCTTATTAACTAACCTTTGGATAAACCAGAGTACGGTTCAAGTCGCTTTCCGCCCATTCCTTCACCCCGAATCAATTTTGTGTTTAACATTCAGAACATCTAGGCCGCCTTATAATTGGAGTATATCATCTATGTTTCTAAAATCAATAGCTTTTTTTATTTTTATCTTCAATAGTAATTGCCAATAACCAAAAACTATGAAAAAGGACTAAATCTTATCAAGAATTTTTATTGATAAGACCTAATCTTATATAAATTAGCACTTATAGACGATCATTTATTGATTTTCTATGCCTATAGGGAGAATTCCTAATGGCACTTCCTTAAGCACAATTTTTTCTCCACATTTGGCGGGTCACTTTTAGATTCGGATAATATTCCTTTTTTCGTCGGACCATCCGCAGTTCCCGCCGTCCGGGCCGCAGGAGAACTTGGTTTTCAGCGGTCCGATACAACATCGCCTGATAGAGTTGAGGCAAGATCCGGATGGGGGCATCGGCCATCGCCGCGGCAAAGGCCAGGACCGCCCGCAAGGCATGGGCAAAGCTGATCCGGACCGGATCGACCTGATGTTCGATCGCCGACTCTAAGCGGTTTGACGTAAATAACCTTTCATTTTGTAGGTCAAGGACAAGGCCCGCTCTGGGTGCTGTTGGAATTCCTTGAAGGCGTCATGAATGGTGGTCTCCAGACCTTGGGTGTCTCCATAAAAGTAATTATGGAGGGCGGAACTCTTTAGGTATCCCCAGAGACCCTCGATGGCGTTGAGTTCCAGGCTGTATTTGGGCAGCCAGACGACGAAGGTATGATCTTCGTGTTCGGTCAGGACATCCAGAATGGCCGAGGTTCGGTGGTAGGGGGCATTGTCGAGCACCAGGATTAAGAATCGTCGCCGGTTTCGTTCCAGAAGCTGCCGAAGAAACTCGCCGAACTGCTGGGCGTTCTTCTGCGGATGCACCAAGTAGTGGACCTGTCCGGTCGCGTAGTTTAAGGCCCCGTAGATGCATCGGCGTTCATTGGTCCCCGCCGCCGGCACAACCGGACGGGTGCCTTTGACGGTCCAGACCTTCGTCAAGGTTGGGTGGAGGTGAACCTCACATTCATCCAGGAACAGCAGATCAAAGTCCTTGGCCCCCTGGGCGGCACTTTTTTAAAAAGGCCAAAATCGCCTGCTTTTCCCGATATTCTTTGGGATCTCGCAGGTGGCTCATCAGGTGCTTGGGCCGCCGATACACGATCCGATGCTTCGCCATCAGGCGGGACAGGTAATCCGGGTGCAGAACGATCCCCGTCTGCCGGGTCAGATGTTCCCGCAGCCGAGCCAAGGTCCAATTGCTAAAGGGATATCCCAAGGCCCGAGGTGAACGCTGAACGGCCTGCGTGAGCAATTCGACGTACGTCGCCTGGACCTTGGGCGGACGACCCGGCCGGGGCTTTCCCGCCAGACTGGTCAGCCCCTTGGTATTGAAGGCATGAATAATCTGCAGAATACTGAAGCGATGCAGGCCAAAGAGGCGGGCGATGTGGGACGCCCGGTAGCCTTGGGACGAGAGCCGAACCACCTGGGCTCGTCGAACCACCTTGGCCCGGGTGCTTCGGCGGATCGTTTGTTCCAACTGGCGCTGTTCGTCGACGGATAAGGGGCATACGAATACGACTTGGGGCATAGAGGAACCCTTTTCTCCAATCATAGGCTCCACATCCACGGCTCATGGCATAAATCCCTTACCTCTATATCAACTTATTTATGTCAAACCGCTTAGCATGATCAGACGCATCACGTTGACGGCCAGGAACCGGGCCGCCAGTTCCTAATAAATCCCCTGGAGCCTAGTGCTGCGAAGCACGTCGGCCGAGAGCCGAAGCTTCAGGGTTTCCAGCAGCGTCTCGGTCCGCCACCGCCGACCATACAAGCTCAGTAATTCCTGGGCCGGATACGTCTGAGCATCCAGCAGACTGGTCGCCAGCCAGATCACCCGACGTCGATCTTCCCGCTGAAACACGCCCCGGACGAGTCGGACCAGCAGTTCCGGCGGCAAGATTGGATCCTGACGCCGGCAATGCGAGTAGATTGTCATCCACACCAGCCGATCCCCGGGCGCATATGCGCTCTTCCCGGGACAGGGAAAAGTCCAGCCTTAAACGGTACTGAGGCCAACACATGTGGGCCAGAGGGTACTTCTGTACCACAGTGAGCACGGTGACCGATGAGATCATCAAAAAATATATCGAGGAGCAGAAATGGGATGAAGACGGCGGCAAAGGATTTAAGGTCGTGGAGGTGTAAAGGCCGCTTTAGCAGCCTCTTCGCAACTTTCAGTCGCAACACAACCACCGGCTTTAAGGGAAAGCTAACCGCAGTCCCTCATATGACGGGTACGTCACACCCTGAAGCATGAAAATCGAGGCTATTTTCAGAGCAGACTTGACAATACCTTGCCTACCAAATACATTATAAATTATTAAGGACGTTATAAGGCACTATTTGGGGCCTGTCCAAGGATATACGGCAAACGCCGAACTTCTAAAATATGAACATTATTTTGTGCTCGGACGGTCTTCAGAAACCATTCTGCCGACCCTTGCCCTGCTAATGTAACTGGGGCCGACAAGCCATCGCGGGCACAGGACTTCTTCGTAAAGGTTGCCACCCGAGACGCAGTCTTAGTGTGCTGCGGAGAGCAGGCAACCACGGACAATGCAAGTCCGGCGACAAGAAAAGAGTTCGACCTGATCTTCACCGGCGTTTTCGCCCCCGGAAACGGAAAGAACTGACCGATGCTTCGAGGAGCCACTGTGACATCGACACGAAGCGACACTTGCTCTTATGTACCCGGCGGTCTCTATGATAGGCCGTGAAAGGACTTGTATGAATGCTGAGCCGACAATCATTTGTCCGAAATGCCAAACGGAGATCAAGCTGACCGAATCTCTCGCGGCCCCGATCGTCCAATCGACACGTGAAGCGTACGAGAAGCAGCTTGCGAAGAAAGACAGTGAAATCGCTACTCGCGAGAAGGCAATCAAGGAACGCGAGGAGGCATTGGCTTCCGAAAAGGCCACTGTCGATCAGCAGGTTCAGGACAAGGTGAAGACCGAACGTGGTAAGATTGCAGCCGAAGAGGCCAAGAAAGCCAGGCTTGCCCTTGCCACTGACCTCGATCAGAAAGCCCAAGAACTCGCTGACCTCAAAGAGGTACTCAAGCTGCGTGACGAGAAGCTTACCGAGGCACAGAAGGCCCAGGCTGAATTGATCCGCAAGCAGCGGGAACTGGACGACGCCAAGCGGGAACTCGACCTGACGGTCGAAAAACGAGTCCAGGAGTCACTAGGAAAGACACGCGACCAGGCGAGGAAGGAAGCCGAGGAGCAGCTTGGCCTGAAGGTCGCCGAGAAGGAACAGACCATTGCTGCAATGCAGAAACAGATTGAGGATCTGAAACGCAAAGCCGAACAAGGCTCCCAGCAGCTTCAAGGCGAGGTGCTGGAACTAGAGCTTGAATCGCTGTTGGGGGGCAAGTTCCCGCATGATCGCATCGAGCCTGTGCCCAAGGGCGAGTATGGCGGAGATATCCTACATCGGGTTATCCTGCCCACGGGAACGATGTGCGGCACGATCCTCTGGGAATCCAAACGCACGAAGAACTGGAGTGATGGTTGGCTTCCGAAACTCCGGGACGACCAACGAGCCGCGAAAGCTGAGGTCGCGATCATCGTCAGCACGGTTCTTCCAAAAGGCGTGGAGACTTTCGACCAGGTGGACGGCGTGTGGATCACTCATCCTCGCGCCGCACTGCCCGTGGCCTTGTCGCTACGACAAATGCTGGTCGAGGTTGCCGCCGCTCGCCAGGCTTCCGAAGGACAGCAGACCAAGATGGAAATGGTTTACCGATACTTGACGGGGCCGAAGTTTCGGCTTCGCGTGCAGGCGATTGTCGAATCATTCTCCAATATGGCCGAGGACCTCCAAAAGGAGAGGAAGGCCATCACGAAGCAGTGGGCCAAACGGGAGGAGGAGATCACTCGCGTCCTGGAAGCGACGGTCGGCATGTACGGCGAACTCCAGGGCATCGCCGGTGCATCCCTCAAAGAGATCGACGGCCTGGACATTGGCACGCTTGCACTCCCCGCCGAGGCCACAATAGGAGAATGACACATGACAAACCCTAATGCGTCACTAAAGCCGTCAAGTCCCTCTCATTCTCCGGCGTCTCCACTGTCGCCAGCGTCGCCACCTTTTTTCACTCCGCTGCCCGGACCGACCGACCAGCTTCACTGCCCATACCGTCGAGCATCGCTTCTTCAGCAGTCACTCACGCCGGACAAGATGCGAATAGCCTTTTTTCTGGGTGCGGGGTGTCCCGTTTCGATCCGCGTCCCAGATGGTGCGTCAACCAAAGCCCTGATCCCAACCATTGAGGGCCTTACCAAGCACGTGTGCGAGTCCTTGGATAAGTCGGCCGACTTCAAGGCATCTGCGGCTACGATCATAAAGCGGCTTCATGATGCGGGAGTGGCGAATCCAAATATTGAGGACATTCTCAGTCACGTGCGTTCATTACACGAAATTGTTGGTGCAAGCACCATCGACGGCCTGACCAAGACCCAGCTAGCTGATTTGGATGCCGTTATCTGCAAACACACGACGGAATTGGTCAGCGTGAGCCTTCCTGACGAAAATACTCCCTATCACCAGCTCGCAACGTGGATTGGTGGAATCCACCGCAGCCATCCCGTCGAGGTCTTTACATCGAACTATGACCTGTTGATGGAGCAGGCTCTAGAACAACGCAAGATTCCGTACTTCGACGGCTTTGTCGGATCATGTCGTACTTTCTTCGACTTATCCTCAATCGAGCAGGATGGTCTGCCCCCCCGGTGGGCTCGCCTTTGGAAAGTGCATGGATCAATCAACTGGTGGCGCTGCCCTGCCGGTGACATCGAACGCAGGGAGAAGGGCGACCCTTCTGACCGCCAGATGATTCACCCGTCGCACTTGAAGTATGACCAAAGCAGGCGAATGCCCTATCTTGCCATGTTGGACAGGCTACGCGAGTTCTTGTCACTTGGCCAGGCCGTGTTGGTCACTTGCGGCTATTCCTTCTCGGACCAACACCTCAACGACGTCATCATCCAGGGGCTGCGGGGCAATCCCAATGCTGTGTGTTACGCTTTGGTTTTCGGCGACCGCAACACTGTGCCCGCAGTTGTTACGCGGGCGAAGAGGCAGGCTAATCTGAACTTGCTCGCGGCTGATGGCGCGGTATTTGGCACTACTGAGCGGCCGTGGCATTCGTCGCCTAACGCAGACCACCCGCTGCACTCCCTTGCTGTCCAAAGCGGTGGGCTAGGTTCCCGTAGCAAGGCCCCTGATGGCCAGTGCAAGTTCTTGCTGGGCGACTTTACGGCTTTCGGGAATTTCCTGGCGCAACAGCTCGCTTGGGAAGAGACCGACAAGGAGACTGGCAATGCCACCTGATCCCACGCTCATAGGAACGGTCCAAGATGTCAGTGGAGCGACCGTCACGGTTGAATTGACCGACGAGACTGCCACGGGACTCAGTTTCGTGAACGGCGAAGGCTATCGCATTGGACAGGTCGGGAGCTTCGTGCGTATTCCCTTGGGTTTTGTTGACCTTTACGGCATTGTCTCCCACGTCGGGGCTGGGGCGGCCCCCCGAAACGAGGACAACTCACGCCCGTTTGGGAATCGTTGGATAACGATGCAACTAGTCGGCGAAGGCAGGCATGGACGCAAGTTCGAGCGGGGCGTCTCCCTTCATCCAACCATCGGGGATAGCGTCCACATAGTCACGGAGACGGACCTGCGGACGATCTATGGCCCCGGCGAACCAGACGACTTCGTGGCTATCGGCCACCTCGCCAGTGCCGAGTCTATTCCAGCCTTGATTGACATCAATCGACTTGTTACGCGACACGTCGCGATTGTTGGGACGACCGGTGCAGGGAAGTCTACTACTGTCGCAGGGCTGGTCTCTGCCCTCTCTGACTCTCAGCGATATCCGTCTAGCCGAATCGTCATTTTCGATATTCACGGTGAGTACGGTCGAGCGTTGAAGGACCGCGCGGCCCTCTTTCGGATAGCGGCGGACACTACGAAGGGCGAGCAGCCACTGCATGTTCCGTTTTGGGCCTTGAGCTTTGATGAACTTGTATCGTTAGCCTTTGGCAAATTGACTGATACCCAGTTAGCTGCGGTCGCAGACATGACGATTGCCCTCAAGCGTGAATCGCTGAAAACCCAGGCGAAGGATGGCGTCGATTCTCAGACGGTCACAGTCGATTCGCCGGTGCCATTTTGCATTCACAAGTTATGGCTTGAATTGCATAAGCGAGACCATCACACGCTGATTCCGAAGCCAGGGGCAGGTGCAGACGAAGTTGAATACGCCTACGTGCTCGACGCAAGCGGGAAGGCTGTTCAACTCGGCGATGCGATGTCCGTTACGCCGCCTCAATACCGTACCGTCAAGACCAGCGGCCCCAAGAACGAGCAGGTCAACCACGGGAAAGACCCGCTGGGGATGCGGCAGCAGTTAGCGGGATTGGCATCAAGGCTTAGGGACCCCCGCTTCTCTTTTCTCTTCCGGCCGGGCGATTGGCTTCCGAGCATTGATGGTAGCACGGTTAAGGATTTGGACTCGCTGCTTCTGGACTGGATCGGCGGCCCCAAACCGATCACGATTCTGGACCTCTCCGGTATTCCATCGTCCGTGCTAACTGATCTCATCGGAGTTCTGCTCCGAACGTTGTATGACGCCATGTTCTGGGCTCGCAATCTGCCCGAAGGGGCACGTGAGCGGCCCCTCCTGTGCGTTCTTGAAGAGGCGCATGCCTATCTTGGGAAGGATCACGTTAACTCCGCAGCGACGGCGGTCCGGCGTATTGCGAAGGAGGGTCGCAAGTACGGTGTCGGGCTGATGATCGTTAGCCAGCGTCCATCGGAGGTCGATGCCACCGTTCTGTCACAGTGTGGAACTATCGTCGCCATGCGTCTCGCGAACGACACAGATCGTGGGCATGTTACGGGCGCGGCCAGCGATAACCTCAAAGGTCTCTTCGAGATGTTGCCGGTGCTTCGCACCGGCGAAGCGATCATTGTGGGCGAGGCGGTAAGCCTGCCAATACGGACTCTCATCGATCCTCCGCCCAAAGACCGCCGCCCCGACAGCGTGGACCCTCGCGTGGCGGTACGTGGCAGTATTCTCAGAGACGGCTTCGATGGTCCGGGCGGCTGGAACCAGAAGCGGGATCAACAGGATTACGCCGTTGTCGTCAAGCAGTGGCGGATGCAGACGCCACACTATAAACATACAGCCCCAACACAGGCGGCCAATCAGCCATAGGAAAGGAACATATCAATGGACTGGATCGAATCGCCCGAATCGTCGAATGTCGCAAGGTTTGGCTACGATGCCAGCACGCAGGTTCTTGGTGTCGAATTCAAGAACGGTGGCGTCTATCAGTACTTCGATGTCCCCCCGAACGTCTTCGATCAGATGCAGGCGGCAGCGTCGAAGGGACAGTTCTTAGCAAAGAACATCAAGGGCACGTACCGATACGCCCGCGCTTGACGCGGCCGGATCATCATCGTAGCTGGTTCCGCCCGGCTGCCTCATGTCGGTAATCAGAATGACGCCAGAACGACTTGAACAACTCCTCTACGAGAGCGAAAGTGAGACGCTGGACTTCAAGGAAGGCCAGTATCGCTTCACCAACGCTACTGACGATGAGAAATCAGAGCTTCTGAAGGATATTCTTGGTTTCGCCAATGCCTGGCGGCGTTCAGAAGCCTATATTCTAGTCGGCGTGAAGGAAGTCGAAGGTGGGAAAAGCATCGTTGTCGATACAGACACACATCTTCAAGATCACTCGCTTCAGCAGTTCGTCAATTCCAAAACGAACCGGCCGATCCGCTTCTCATACGAAGCTGTCACCGTCGAAGACAAGTCAGTCGGCATTATCACAATCCATCAACAGCCACGCCCATTCTGGTTGACCAGGGACTACGGAAGGCTCAAGAGGGACCAGGTCTACGTTCGACGTGGAAGCTCGATTGACATAACGCGACCCGCGTCACCCGACGAGATCATCAAGATGGAACACGCTGGCACGCAGCAGGCGGCCAGCGTGGAAGTTCAGCTCTATGACCCGACGAATAGGCGTCTCTTGGGGAAGACTGTGCAGATGGAAGGCAGGTATGTGCGGTTTCCTTCCAGTGACGATCTGCCGGACCTTTCTTCGCCCCGTGTCCCCATCGGGCATATAGCGATTATTGGCGACGTGATGCGCGAGAGGAATCCTGACTACTATAGGCAAGTAGCTGCCTACTGCCACCGACACACCAACTTTCAGCCCATGCAGCTCGCCATAGTGAATACTGGCCAAGTGTCTGGTGAAGACGTGCGGCTGGAACTTGACCTGCCGCCAGGACCGGGCCTTGAAGTCCTGGAACAGTGGGACGTGGACGAAGCGTTTCCGCAGAAGGATTACGACAGAATTCATGCTTTCACCAGAGCCGCGTTTTCCCAAAAGGTGCAACCGTTCCAGAGACGAGACGGCAACATCGTCATCGCGAGGAATCAGAACCCGCCTGCACTTGAGGTCGAGTACCGAAAGGTGCAGCCGGGACGCCAAGTGCTGACGGATACGTTTCACATCGCCTGCTGCCAGTCGAGCACTTGCACCCTTGCAGGCAAGGTCTTTTCGAAAAACCTGCCGGAGCCCGTCAAGGTCGAGTTGTCGATTGAATTTGATGTCACAGTAGAAGAAGTTGACGTAGAGCGGTTTCTGCAATGGGCCAATAATCCGAAAAGCGAGGAAGAAGAGTAGACATGGCAAGGATACAGACGAAACTTGAACTGACCTGGATCGGCAAGGAGAACCGGCCGAAGCTGGAGCCGCGAATCCTTGTTGATGATTCCGCGAAGTCGTACCACGCCGCCCACCAGGTCGGCGAGAACGACATTTTTGACAACCGGCTGATCTTCGGCGACAACTTGCTGGCGTTGATTCTCGAAAATGACGACGTGCTGAAATGGTTCAAACTCGCTAAGGGCGACTTCCAGATTCACCACAGCCACGAGGAATCCTATGAGCCAGGTTTCGTTGTCGAAGCACGGACCGGCAAGATGTTGTGTGAGCCGAAACGGGCCAACGAAACGACCGATGCCGAAGTTCCGTCCAAAGCAGACGCCGCAGCGACATGGTGCAAGCACGCCACAGCCGACGCCGGGACAAATGGCGGCAAGCCGTGGTCTTACCTGCTGATCCCCCACGATATGATCGATGAAGCCAAGACTCTGGGTGGTTTAGCGGCAGCCTATACCAGAACCACGGATGGACTGGTGACATGAATGCCGATCTGCCGAACGAAGGCGACTCGTTCTTCAGCAAGAACCTTGCCGGTCTGCCAGCCGACCAGTTGACGCCAAGCCAGAATCTCGTCGCCGCGTTTGACGACCTGTTGGATCTGGTACGGAATACGGAATCGGCTGTCTTCGTATCTGAGGGGAAACAGAAAGGCTTCTTCCACGCTGGCAAGAAGCGTGCGGACCGGTATTGGCGTAGTCCAAAACCATGTGTGTTTCCCGGTTGCACCCGTCAGTCAATTCCTGCATCGCATACATTGCAGCGAGCAGGGCCATTGTCGCTTGTTGCCGAGAATCAACATGTTCTTGCGCCGATGTTCGACCGCAGCCAGGGCCGCATCGTGATACAACCTCTCGGTATTGGTGAGGCATCCACCTTCCCCGGTTTCTGTCAGGAGCATGAGCAGTTATTCGCAGACTTTGAGGCCACAGGACGACTTGCCAAGCCGGAGGATGTTGCATTGCAAGTCTTTCGTTCTATCTGCCGAGAGATTGTCCACAAACGGGCGTGTATTTGGCAGTTGGAACATTTTATAAAGGCATACGATGTGGTCCTTCATGAGCGAGGGCTTCAATTCTTGCAGGCCCGCCTTGATCCGGAGATGTTCAGGCAACTACATGTCCAGATACGGTCTATTAGCATCAAGGAGGGAAGCGAAAGAAAGGCGAGTACTATGAGGGCAATTGAGACTGCTCGGAAGTTCCTACAACAGATTGAACAGGATTTTCTTGTGCCTTCTCACAGGGAAGTTGTTGGTGGACAAGCCGGACTCTTTCACCTTACGATTAGGATAGAGCAGGTGCTGCCTGTATGCCTAGCTGGAACGGCCACCTTTGGCGTACGGGACAGTGGTCAAGAGAAGGATGTTCGGGTATTCGTAAACGTATGGCCCGCCGCAGATGAAACCGTGATCACAATAGCGTCGCCACTCAACCAGAAAGTCTACCTCGAATGCTATATTGGCGAGTTCGCCAAACGCCCATTAGGCGCACTCACAATGGTAGAGACGTGGATGGTACGGGGAACTGACCAGTGGTTCATTAGGCCAAGCGTGTGGAATGCCTTGCCAGGGACGAGACAGGAACGGATTCTCGCGGATCTGGTTGATACTCGCTACAACATTGGCGAGCCATACCACGCATCAGTTTTTGACGAGGTCCGAAGATGCGAGCTTGCGTCGGCCGATGGTACACCTTTCTCCCCGGCGACCCTGGAGGTCGAGTCGCAGAAATTACTCATGGACCGGTGATCCAACGTCAGGTAAGCTAGCGTGTGCCGATTCGCTGTGTGGCCCGTTCATTAGGACCGGCTGAGCATTCACCCAACCCGGCAGCGAACGCTTGCAAACCTAACTCGCAGCCTGAATCTGCGCGATCCACACGAGACGCCAGGGCCGCACCGTGCAGGGCGGCATCTTCGTCCATGGCAAACGCCTTGACGACATGACAATTCAACCGTATGGTCGATACGCACCTCAGACGTGGTGGGTGATGAAACCTCTTGAATCGGCCGGTGAGACCAATCTGACTGAGGATCATGCTGGTGTAAATTTCATACCCGCTGGATACGAAGATCGATATTAAGCTTTACGTATTAACTATTACCCTTAGCTGCTTGAAATTCAAGAAAGACGATATTTTCGGGATCCATAAGGCATTCTTGATCTCAGTGGTCAGCCGAAGTGTGCCCCAAAGTGTGCCCCCTAAATGCAGAACCGTGGACATCCATCGGCCGACAACTGGCAATCAATTGGTAATCAACTGGCTTCAGGGCCTTTAAAACGCAGTTTTTCCTGTGAACGGAGTAAAAATAAAAGCGGCTGGCCATCTTTGTAAACCGCAAGTCGCAACTTTCCGATGAGCACACAGGGAAAATGGGGGAATAGCGGGGGAAGAGAAAATTCATAAACTTATAACTCTTTTATTTGCAATTACATCCAAATTCCGATATGCATGACTCTTAATCAGCGGGTCGTAGGTTCGACTCCTACGCGACGCATTTTTCCCCCATCTAGGTCTGTCCATGCCAGACCTAGCATTTGATGCGTTATATCGTCGTTCTGGGCGGGTTTCGCATTCTGGTCAATCGTGTCGTTCCGTGCCTGTTCTTGTCGGTCGAAGTGCTCGCGTGCTACCGTGTGCGCTACCCTGGAATCTTGTCCCGGTTCTCGAAGGTCGTCGGTTCCGGCCCGAAGGGATGCTTGACCGGCGAAATGTCCCATCGGAATTTCCGGCAATTGTTCCACCACTCCGGTGGTATCGTACAGATGAATGTCGTTACCGGCACGTCGTTGGCCTTTTGCGCCGCCTGGTGATTCTTAACCAGGGACGCGTTGTCGATCAGTAGCCGGTTGCCCCTCAAACAGGTTCCCCGCCGCGTTGATCCCGTCTGTCTGATATCCCTGGTTGGCGTCGAATTGGGCTTCATAGCGATTGCAGAAGCTCCCTGGCCTGATCCAACAGGGGCCGCAATTTCGTTTCCACCACGTTCCAGACCGTCTTGGGGTTCAGGCTGTCGTACCCGTGGACCAGGACGTGCCGAAACCCGATGATGTTCCGGTGATCAGCGATCCGCTCGGCCAGTTCCGGGTGGTGATTGTCCAACTGCATCATGGCTTCACCGATGATCTGAAGTTCGCGTTCCAGGGCCGACCGAAATGCCCGATCTTGCTTATAATCCTCGACGGTTCGGCCACGGGTGAACTCCGCAAGGTACTCGCAGCCGTTGATGATATCATAAATGTACTTCCGGGGGTCATGGAGCGACATAGATGCGTCTCCGGGTCCGATTGACGGTCTGAATAAAGTACGGGTTCCGCAAGCCCTCCGGCTCGACCAGATCGACGGGCCTGCCGAAAAGCCGCTCCAGATCCGCCCGCAGACCAAAAAAGGCATCGAACCGTCCCGCCCCGACCGAATCGTCGAACTCGACCAGAAAATCCAGGTCGCTGCGGTCCGGATCAAAGTCATCCCCGCCCGCCGAGCCAAAAACGTCCAGTTCCGCCACATGATAGCGTCGGCACAGGTCGTTTAACTCGTTTTTGTGTTGGTCAATAACAGCATTCATAGCTGGGACCGTAACGCTAGGGCATTAAGCGAAAGCTCGGCCCTGGAGCAGTCTAGGATTACCCGTTAAAAACGTAACATTCAGAGGACTCGTGGAAAAATCTGAATCATCGGTAACGACTTTCAGATCTTCCAGGTTAGCCAGGTGAAGGTAACACACATCATTAAAATCAACCCCTTCCGTCCCGGTCAGTAATTCATCCATTTTCATCTGGTGAAACTGGTCGGCTATTGGAGTGGCGATGGTCAGAATCTGCCGTTTAATGATGTCATATACAATCTGCACCAAGGCCTTTCCCTCAGTTGTGTTGCGGAAGTCCTTCTTGAAATCCGCGTATTTCGCGGGGTCCTTGGTTCGTAGCAGATTGAACTCCAACCGCAGATACCGATTGATGAACTCGGAAAGAATCAGAGCTGAAACGAAGATTCCCGCGTTCTGCGTCATAGCCTGCTTGAGGAACCTGTCATACTTCTTGATGATGTGCGTCTTATATCCCCCTAGAGGGCAAAAAAGGAAAAGCCAAATATTCGCATCGATTAGGAATTTCTCTTCCTTTTGCGGATGATAGGCTGCGACGTCCAAGATATTACTCATCCCCAATTACCTCATGAATGCCTTTTTCCATACGGTCTTTATTCTTAAAGTAGTCCTTGGCCCGTTCTACTACGCGCTTGAGGGTAGCCTGATCTTCCGGTGCCATATTGACAATTCGGATGTGTTCTCGCAAAAAAGGACTGTCAAACTTCCCGTAAAGTTGCCCGATTGCGGCATTCAAAAAAGTGGAGGTCAGTGTCTTTATCCCTTGGAAATCGAGTTCCACGTCTCGTTTTTCCGCCAAGGCAGCTTCTATCCCCTTGTAAACGGCTTCTCCGTCTTCGGTCGCAACGGCAAGGGTACCATTGGTAATCTGGGATATTTTTATTAGTATATCTTCCATACGCGTCGTCTCCATCTCGCTTACAATATACTTGTATCGTCCAATTCCGACGTTAGATAGTAAATTTTAGGGTCGTTCAGGTTGAATTCCAAGTTGACCACCGTCCCTGGAAACTCGCTGCCCAAGCCAAATTGGGAAATGCCTTTCTTGCTTTGTAGCCAATACCCATCGGCAGAGACGATCTGTATCTTTCCATCGTTCTTTTCCGCAAATTCCCGGATCAAGCTCAAACCGAGCCCACCGGGAATCTCCCCCTGTTTGGTAGTGTGCCCCTCCTGCACAGCCCAATGAATGGCCTTTGCCCCCGGTACCGGTTGACCAAAGAAGTCTGAAACATTCTTCCGTATCGTCCGCCCCAAGTCTACGATGGTGAAATCCAGCCGTTGCTTTCTCGGATAAGACTGTCCACATGTGTAGACCCATTGACACTGCCCGTGAAGCCTCGCGTTTTCAAAAATCTCAAAAATACTCTCCTCGATCTTCTTGCGAACGCCCGGAGACATCGCAGGCAGCGACTTACGTTCAAACAAGTCCTGATCTACATAGAACGAAAAGGCATCCATTTCCTGCGCGGGGAAGCGTTTGTAGGGAATAGTTGTTTTCTGACGATCGGGGATACTTTGACCGCCGAAGTAGCTCAGAAAATCGTTCCGTTGAAAGAGGGCTTCTGTTTTGGGGTTCGAGAAATGAAACTCAAAATGATGAGTCTGGGAGAAGCTGTCCAAGATAGCGCCCAAGACAGCCAAGAGATTTGCACCGAACCAGTTAAAATGGAGGTTAACGTGTTCGCCTGGGGAAACGAGACACAGGTCTTTCCAGAATCGAGAAAGTCGATTGTATCCAGAGTATTCGCTTCCAATGTCATACTCGAATTTGATATCTATCATTGAAACTGTCCGTTTCTCTATTGAATAAGCGGTCCTGAATCACGCACGTGACTGACAATTCACACTACCTTCAGCTCAATCCCCTCATGCTCCATCTGCAAATGCGTATTGGTCTTGAGTTGGTCGTTATTCTTGAAGGCCCGGTCGAGGAGGATTACTTTCTTGGGTTTCTCGGCCAGGATTGCGTCCACGAGGGCGGGGGTGATCGCGGCGGTTAGTGAGATGATCAATTCGCCGTCGTTGACGCGGTAATGTGCCCCGGCCTTCGGGCCTGTCTTTTCGACCTTGACGTTCAGGTCCAGGCCGCTCTTTAGAATCAGTTCGTACAACAGGTCGTCATCCTTGGCCTTGGGCTGGACGTTATCGACGTGTTCCCAGAGGACCTTGGCCAGCTTGTCCGGCGTCGTCGCCTGTCCGTCCCAGACCTTAAAATGGCTCGGTACTGTTTGAAAGACCTTAAAGCCTAAGTCCAGCTTCGCTCCGTCGAAGTCGATCTTGCCTTCGGTAATGGCTTCGGGAACGCAGGCCTTGAAGACAACCAGCTGGTCGTACAGGACGTTTTGAGCAGCAAAACTTACTTTTTGAATCTCGGACGGAGCCATCGCCCGGTCCGATGACGCATTCTTCGCCATAGTCACCTGCCCGTTCCAATACCTGTTGGGGAAGTTCACCCCTTCCGCCTGATGGTTTATTATAACCCTTGACCGGCAAAGATTTCAAGGAAAGAAAACGGGGCAGAAGCGGCGGGGGCAAGCGGAACTTCCTGCTTACGCGCTCGACGTCTGCACGGACGAACGGTCTTTGTTCCAGAAATACACAGCATAAAGCAGGTCAATTGCAATCGGTAAGGTTTCTGGTATGATTTCAGTCCGGTAATGTGTCATGACAGATTGCGACGTGATTGGGCCTTGCGGACAAGGAGATTAACAATGGCCAAGTTGGGACTTGTGATCAACGAAGATAACAGCCACTTTTTCGGAACGCGATCGGAGGCCGATCTGACGCGGGAGAGACTGCCCACGTTCGTGGACCAGTACGCGGGAACGCAGGTGTCGCATCTGGTTCTCAATCCCAATGCCATGCGGACGAGCTACCGGAGCAAAGTGTGGGACTTCATCGGCGATGTGGGAAACCAGAAGGTTCCGTGCGATCCCTTCCCTGTCAAATGGGTCAAAAGCGCTCAAGTTCTCGATGAACGAGGCCTCAATCCTTACACGATCTGGATCGCACGCTGCCGCGAGAAGGGGATCTCGCCCTGGCTGACGATGCGAATGAACGATATCCACGGGGTTAATGATCCGACGAACTTCATGCACAGCCGGTTTTGGCTGGAGCATCCGGAATATCGTCGCGTGCCGGACTGCGACTGGGATTGGATCGGCCGGGCGTTCGATTATGGGCATGCGGAAGTGCGCGAGCACCACATGAAGCTCATCCGCGAGTATTTCGAGATGTACGACTTTGACGGCCTGGAACTGGACTGGATGCGGTTCGGATTCCACTTCAGACCGGGACACGAGGAAGAAGGGGCGGAGATCCTGACGGGGTTCACGCGTCAGGTCCGCGAACTGGCCGATCAGTGGGCGAAGAAACGCGGACACCAGATCAAACTTGGCGCGCGGGTACCCGCCCGACCCATGGCGGCGCGCGGGCTGGGAATGGATGGTGTTCGTTGGGTGAAGGAGGGGCTCATTGACGTGCTTGTCCCCACCCCGTTCTGGGCGACCGCCGATTTGGATATTCCGATTGAGTTGTGGCGGGAGTTGATCGGACCGGCGGCGAAGAATATTGTTCTGGCAGCCGGATTGGAAATTCTGCTTCGACCGTACCCGGCGGCGGAGCATCGGTTCAACGACCTGGAGAGCGCGCGAGGATTCACCGCCGCCATGCTCGATCGCGGTGCGGACCAGATCTACCTCTTCAATTACATGGATTGCGACACGGGCATTGAGGTTCTGTCGGACTACCCGAAGCTGCTCAATCAATGCGGCAGCCTGGATACGGTGCTGGACAAACCTCGCCGTCATGTTGTGACCTACACCGACACGTTTCCGCCCGGCGTGCCCGTGCCGTGTATTCTGCCCCAGGATCTGAAGGGAAAAGGTCCAGCCCAGATCCGCCTGTACACCGGTCCCAGACCGCAACAGGGAAAGGCTGTTATTCGCATTGGTCTGAGCGATAAACCCGGGGTCCGGCAGGCGAAGTTAACTGCCCGGCTGAATTCCGAGCCGTGCCAGACCATGTCCGACGGCGACAAACCTCAGACATTTTCACAGACGGTTCGTATGGCGCAGTTCGATGTTCCGCTGTCGGCCATGAAACGCGGATACAACCTGATCGAGGTATTCCGCCAGGAAGGCGAACCTCAGCAGATTGTCTGGGCGGAAATTCGGATCGATCCGAGGGGATAGGTACGTTGAGCTGAACGTCTTGTTCGAGCCGCAATTTCATTCCAAATACGCTTGCCAAACGGAATTGTCGCCTGTAGACTGCTACGGAAATTGTTAACAGTCTTGGGCCGCGGTTTGGGACTGTGTTTACGCCGTTTGAGGAGACGAACTGGGTTTTCATCCCTGCCGGTCGGGCTGGCTGTTTGTGCTGCCGTGCAGAGAATATCCGAAGTGAAGGGCTTGCTCCAACGCTTCTGGAGGTTTTGACTACAGCTATGAGTGGGCGAACACTCTGGTCGCATATTTTGGTTATTGTCGGGCTTCTTGCCATGCTGGTTGGAGCGATTGATCCGCTGGAAGGGTCATTTGTCATTTTTCCCGGCAGCGGATCGGTTGCGATGGGCGGATTCCTGGGCAAGAGTTGGTATCGCAAGCTTCTGTATGCGGCGTTCATCCTGATCGCAGCCGGTTTTGGCGTGATGATCGTCATGACTATGGTGGGCGGGATTGGCGGTTCTACGGGGCGTTCGATGTGGTGGGCTCTTTTCATTCTTCCGTATCCGATCGGCTGGATCATGGGCTTGTCGGAGTTGTTTTGCGATTCATTGAATCGGCAAGGAAAAATCGATATGACCAAGTCTGCACATCAGGAAAGAGACGCCCGAATGGTTGGTAAAAGTTCATCCTGTCTGCCGGGGAATCCGCCGCACGACGTAACCGTGATCAAGGTGGAATTCGCCGGCCAGCCCACGTTACTATGTGAGAAAGACAAATCCGCCTGGCTCAATGGGCGGGCATAACTCAAAAAGGAGTCGGTTAGTCATGATATCGCAGGAAATGGAGCAGTTGAAACGTAATATGTCGTATCTGTTCGCCGATCGCCAACACCTGGCGACGCGATTCTTCGCGGAAGTGGAATTCGCCCTGGGACTGGCGAAACTTCAGGGCACCAAAGCCTCCGGATGGGGCAAGCTGATCGACCAGGCGGTCAAGGTCGTTCAAGATTGTCTCGCTGCCGGAAAGGCGGACCAACTGGCCCAATCCGTGGAAAAAGCGGAAAAAATTCTGGAGCCGATCGCCAGGGTTGCCAAGACGTACACCATTCATTGCGTCGGGCACGCCCACATCGACATGAACTGGATGTGGTCCTGGCCCGAGACATGCGCGGTCACCAATGATACCTTCACCACCGTCCTGAAACTGATGGAGGAGTTTCCCGACTTCTGCTTCACGCAGAGCCAGGCTTCGGTCTACGCCATTATGCGGGAGTACAACCCTGAGTTGTTCGAGCAGATCAAAAAACGCGTGGCCGAGGGACGATGGGAAGTGGCCGCCGTTCATTGGGTGGAGGGCGACAAGAACCTCGCCGGCGGCGAGAGCCTTGCCCGGCACCTGCTCTATACACGACGGTTCTTCAAGGAAAACTTCAACCTCAATCCGGAAGACGTCGTTCTCGATTGGGAACCCGACACCTTCGGACATGCCCACACTATTCCTTCTATCATTACCCGCGGCGGCGCTCGGCGATACTACATGTGCCGCGGCGGACGGTTCGAAAAACCGCCCGTCTTCTGGTGGCAGGGACCCGACGGTTCGCGCGTGCTGGTCAACCTGGAGCAGACGTGGTACCTGAATCAAATTACCACGGGCGCCCAGGCTCTGGGACCGTGGAAGCCCACTGCGCTGGCCATGCTCGACTTCTGCGAGAAGACCGGCCTGAAAGATTGGATGTGCGTGTATGGCGTCGGCGATCATGGCGGCGGCCCGACCCGACGCGATATCCGCATGGTCCACGAAATGGACTCGTGGCCTGTTTACCCCAATCTCGTTCTTACGACCACGGACAAGTACTACTCCATTCTGGAAAAACAGGGCGACAAGCTGCCCGTGGTGGACCAGGAACTGAATTTTGAGTTCACCGGCTGTTACACGTCGCAGAGCCTGATCAAGAAGGCCAACCGATATTCCGAGCATTACCTGCTCGAAGCCGAGGCCGTCGCGACCCTGGCCAACCGGGTTCTTGGAAGAGAATATCCGACAGCGGAATTCCGCCAGGCGTGGATTGACTCCATCTTCAGCCACTTCCACGACATTCTCCCCGGGTCCGGCGTCCGTGCCACCCGCGACTACAATCAGGGCCAATTCCAGAAGATCGCCGCCACGACGCAGATGATCAAGACCAACGCGCTGCGGGCGCTGGCGAAGAAAATCGATACATCCTTCGCCGGAATCGAGTCGTTCCCGACTCTCGTCTCCGAGCAGGAGAGTACCGCCCTTGGCGCCGGCGTCGGCCGGGGCGCTGCGATGGGCGATGTGTCCTCTTCGGGACAAACCCCCGACGGGCCTCGCGGGTTCGTCGTGTTCAACACGACGGCATGGGCTCGGAAGGACGTTGTCACCTTCACGATCTGGGATTCTGAAACCGGAGTCTTCGCCGGAGATATGCAAAAGAAATCATTCGTCGTGCAGACGCCCGACGGAAAGACTGTTCCCGCCCAAAAAACGGCTGCCGACTTCTATTGGGGTCACCGATTCGTCGATCTGGCGGTTCCCGTTTCCGCCTCGTCGCTCGGATATACCTCGTACGTCGTCAAGGAAGGCGAAGTACCCGATTACAAGGGCGGCGTGGTCTGCAACGACAAGTACGACTGGGAAAAAATCACGATTCACTCCTACGCGATGGAAAATGAATTCATCGCCGTCGATTTTGACCCCATGACCGGCGGGATCAGCAAACTGGTGGACAAGACGACGGGCAGGGATCTCGCCTGTCCCGAAAACCCGCTCGGCGTGCTCGAGTATCTCGTTGAACGACCTGGCCCGATGAGTTCCTGGCTCATTCATGCGCCTCAGGAGCGGGTCTGTCCGGTCAAGCTCGAAGCCTTCAACAAAGGCCTTCGCGGTCCCCATTTGGCCACTGTGGTCGCCAAGGCGAAGATCAACGATTCCACCGTCACGATCACCTATGCCCTGAAGGCAGGTCAGCCCGGGTTGGAGATTACCGTCAATACCCAGTGGGTCGAGCGCGGCGGACCGACGGTGGGAACGCCGACCCTGCGTATGCAGTTCCCCATGGCGCTGAAAGATGCCAAAGGGCGATACGAAATTCCGTTCGGCTCTGTCCAGCGTGATCTGAACAAGGGCGAAGAAGTTCCAGCCCTGCGATGGGCGGACGTGACGGGCAAGCAAGCGGGTTTCGCCGGCCTGTCAGGATGTGCGCTGCTCAATGATTCCAAGTACGGCCATTCGCTCGACGGTTCGACCTTGCGGCTGACCTTGATCCGATCGAGCTACGAACCTGATCCGCTGCCGGAAATCGGTGAGCATACGATTCGCATGGCGTTGGTCCCGCACGGCAAACCCTTGGCTGATGCGACCTTAACCCAACTCGGTACCGGATTCAACCAGCCTCTGCAGGTCGTGAGTACGGACATTCACAAAGGAACTCTCCCCGCTCAGGCCCCGGATATTGTCGCGTCCGATTCGGAGAACATCGTAATATCCTCCGTCAAGAAAGCGGAAGATGGCGATGCCGTTATTATCCACCTGTTCGAAACGGCTGGTAAGACCACCACTGCCAAGGTCCGCCTCGACCCCACCATAATTGGGCGAGTCAAGGAAGCCGTGGAAGTGGACTTCCTCGAACGACCTGCCAGTAAAACGACAGTTAAAGTTGTTAATAATGGCTTTACAGTGAAGGTTCCGTCTCATGGAATAGCCTGTGTAAGGATTATATTGAGCAAATAGTTGAAATGGTAATAATTTCCGGACCTCCGGCCTGTTAACGGATGTCCGGAAACCTATTTGCCCATTGATGGCATAAGATTCAATTCCTCTACCAGTAAAAAAACTGGAAAAGATAAGCTCTTTTTAATATAGTTGATATTTAGAGGTCTGGATGTTTTTTGTCGGGGTATGGATATGAAAGAGAAGTCGGTTAAAGAAGTTATTCTAAAATCAGCGATCGTGGAGTTTTCACGTTACGGTCTGAATGGGGCGAGAATTGACCGGATATCCAATCGAGCCCAGGCCAATAAACGAATGATCTATTACTACTTCGGGTCCAAGAATTCACTCTATAATCACGTGTTAAACCTTGTCTACCAGGGAATTGTGTCTACCTTGAAGGACTCCCTGGCGGATTATCCATCCACGGCCAGTCCTGCCCAGAAGATCCAGGTAACATGGGAAGCTTACTTCAGATATCTTTCGGACCATCCTGAATATGTTTCGCTGATCTCCTGGGAGAATCTGCAACGGGGCAGATACAGCGAGGACGCGGGAGTCGAACGTGTCACCCATCCCATCGTCGATCAGGTCAGTGCACTGCTGAAAGAAGGCAATCTTCTTTCTTGCGACACAGACATTCGCCACTATATCATTAGCCTGCTGGGACTTGGGTTCTTCTACTTCTCCAACCACTACACCTTGTCCATGATCATAGGTCCCGACATCTTCCTGGAGGACAATGTGGAGAAATATGTCGAATTCGTTAAGAGATTGATCGCGCTTCCGCTGCAGGACAAGTCTTCAGTTGGGCAAACTGCCCTGTAGCACGCTGTGCAGGTGTCGAATTTTCAACCCCGGTTGGAGACTGCCTTTCCATCATCCATGGCTCATGCCTTCTCCGGTCTGAGGAAAACCCGGTTAGTGAAAGAAAAAGTGCCTTATTATCCAATATTTATGAAGAAACCGGGTCTTGATTTTCATAAAATTGTTCTTGCAGGCATGGACTTACGACAGGATAATAATTGTTTTCCGATTGAATGCATTAACAACTAAATATACGCTCAAGATTGGAGGTTTACATGGGTTCGCAGTCGCTGGCAGCGCTGCACAGGTTGCAGGCGGTGGAAAGCAAGTTGCGAGCATTGAAGGACCAGCTCCGCCGGAAGGAACGCCAATTCCATCAGCATCAGGTTCGTATTCAGCAGTCGAGTGAGCAACTGGTAAGTCGTCAGGAAGAGATCAAGCATCGAAAATCGCAAGTATCCCAACTGGAGCTGGACTTCAAGACCAGAGAAGTGATGATTGGCAAGCTGCGTGCCCAGCTCAACGCCGCCAAGAACAACAAAGAATACTCTGCCATTCTAACCCAACTGAACACCGATCGTGCCGACAACTCCAAACTTGAAGAACGTATTCTCGAAGAACTGACCGCCATCGACAAGCTCAAATCCTCCCTGGATGAAATGGAAAAGACCCTGGAAGATCAGAAGAAGGACCTGGAAGTGGTTCAGAAGGAATTTCAGGATTTCAAACAAGCGCAGCAGCGGGAAATCGACCTGCTTGAAAGCGAGCACAGCGCCGTGGCCCAGGAAGTTGCCCCGAACAGTCTGCTCATTTTCCAACGCGTGGCCGAAGCCCACGAGGGGGAAGCGATGGCCAAAGTCGTCAAGCCGGATCCCCGCGAAGAGGAATACATCTGCGACGGCTGTAATATGTCCATCCCCATGGAGAAGGTCAATGCCTTGCTGACTCGGGATGAGATCCAGCTCTGCAATATTTGCGGGCGAATCCTGTTCTGTGAAGGCGATATCACCGACGCGTCAAGGAAATAACCCCAAGCGACTCGCTGAGAGGCACCAGCGGCGATGATCAAGGGACATCATGGGTCAAAAGGCAGATGTGGAACTTTATGTAGACGGTGGGGCCCGGGGTAATCCGGGACCGGCGGCCTGCGCGTTCGTCATCAAGGGGTCTGAACGCGGAGTGATCCAGGCCCAGGGTTTCTATCTGGGGCGAACCACCAACAATGTCGCGGAATATACGGGTCTGATCCGCGGACTCCAAGCCGTTCAGGCCCTGGGCCTGAAAGAAATCCAAATCTACAGCGATAGCGAGCTGATGGTCAAACAACTCATCGGCGAGTACCGGGTCCGCAATAGTGACCTTCAGGGCCTCTACGAACAGGTGCAGCGTCTGTTGTTGGCATTCGATCGTTGGCAGATCAAGCACGTTCGGAGGGAGTTTAACAGCGAGGCGGACCGGCTGGTGAACGAGACTCTTGATAAAGGGGGTAATGGAGCACGGTCCCCCGAGCCGTCAAACTCTCAAACGCTATTCGATCAGGCCCAGACCAAAGTTCAGGCCGAACCCGCCGTGCCTTCGGAACCAGCAGAAGGGCAAGTCAAAGTAATGGTCGAGATCGTCGTCGGTCCCGCGGAAAGCAAATGCCCCGCTTGTATGCAGAAAGGGCAGTGCTTCGTTTTTACCGACTTCGTTCCCGCCGGCGTCTGCATCCACGCTGCCCAGTCGCTGCTTCCCACGGTGATCGCCATGCAGCGGGACGCATCCTTCAGGGGGCGGAGCATGATGGTCAAGTGCAGTCATCCCGGCTGCGGGGCCAGCTTCAAGTTATCTCTCGTTTGATGTGCGGGAAACCGCAGAAACGCATGCGTATACTCTGGCTGATCGGACAAGTCGTGGTCGCGTTTCTCGTGATCAGTTGTCCATTTGGAAGATCGATCTCTCCTGCTGCCGCGAAATCGGATCCCGATAAATTCATCGTCAAGACGACGGACGGCAAGGTTCTTCACAGTCTGGTGCTGGCCAACATGGCGGAGCTATCCAATTCGTTCGGGACGGCGATCATCGGTAGCTTCACCTTTGCCGAAGTGAACGACGACAAGGCGGGTGATCGGATCTCGCTGGGTCGGGTGTCTCGTTGCGAGAAAGATATTTTGAACAATTCCTACAGCCCCGGGACGGTATCCGTTTGGTTGGGCAAGGCACCGATTCCGTTCACTCGTGAGAAGCATGTTTGGTCGGGTTCGGCGATGCGCACGGACTTTGCGGCTCGCGATTCACACTTGATCAAGAATCTTCACTTGACGCGGGAAGTCTGCATCAGCCCCACGGGGAAGTATTTGGTTTCGGTGAGGGTAACGCTCGGGGGCCGAAAGAACGAGGCCGAGGCAAAACCGGAGAATATTCGCCTTCGATACGAACCGAGTGGAACTGCGGCCGTGCCTTGGCAGACGCACGTTCGCATTCCGGACGGCGATGTGAAGACATTGGCAGCGACGTCCGCTGAATGGGAACTGACGGGCGATGGAAATCATGCTGGCGAATTTCTGTTTGGCGCGGAGTGGTCGGGTTCGACAAGCCAACCTTCTGATCATTCACTCCGCTCTGAAGTTATACGAGATGCGATGGCGAGACATCCTTCTTTGACGGTGATGCTCAAAAACGTTAGGTCGATCAAGAGTCTGCAGGCCACTGTGAGGCGAGTGCTGGAGCGTCGATTTCCCGGTTGGGACTGCCCCGAGCCTTGGCTGAATCGATTGTGGGCGGCGCACATCCAGGCGTTTGCGATGATCCGCGTGGGCGAGGTGTCGACGCAGGCGTTTGATTGTCCGGTGAACGACACTGACGCCCTTCGATGGGTTTTGGATCTGCGATGGACCGAGCAACCGCCCATTTGTCCGATCGTCCTCTCGGCTGCGAGCAAGAATCCGCCATCGAGTCTGGCGACTCTCGCCTCCGCGGAAGCGGCGTATCAGGCCTGCCGACCGGACCCGGAATTCCACGCTGAGTTCCTCGAGCGGACCAGACGTCTGCGCATACCTGCGCCTTCGCAGCCGGAGTACGCAATCCATAGCGAAGCGGAGTTGGTCGCCTGGTGCCGCTCGTTCTATGTCAAGGGCGACTTCAATCATGTCCTTGACGTCGCGTCAATCGGGAATGGGAAACGCGTTCATGCGAACTTTCCCGTGGGCGTGGTGGATATGGTTGTTCGAACGATCGTCGGCCTGCGGGCGGACGGTTCGGATCGTCTTAATATCTGTCCTGCGGAGTGGGCAGGCCGATGGCCGTACTTTGCTATCGACAATTTGCCCTATCGCGGACATAATCTAGCGGTAGTCTGGCAGTCGCCGGAGTCAAGCCGGCGCTATGAGTATGTCGATGTTGGCTACAGCGTCTTCGTCGATGGCAAACTGGCTGGGCATTCCGCGAAACTGGAACCTGTTATAATCGAGTTGAAATAATGCGGCGAAACGAAACCTGCCTTGTCGTATTGGTATTACTGATGGCTCTGGGGTGCGAGGAGAAGGCGATCACCTTCGATTTGCACAAGCGTACTCCGCAGGAGTCGGCTCTCTACGCCATGAAGAGCACTGACGCCGACTTGCGCTATAAGACACTCGTCGAACTGGCCAAGTCCAAAGCCCTGAAAGATGATTGGGCCGTCAAAGCCATGCTGATCGTTGCCCGCTCCGATCCGAGTCCTTCCGTTCGCGCCCTGGCCGTTCATAACCTCGGCCGGGTGGGCGACAAACGTGTACTGGCCATGCTGGTCGAGGCGATGGACGACCCTGAGGACCGTGTGCGTCTTGAGGCTGCTTGGGGATTGTCCCAGATGAACATCGTGGAGTCGGGCGCCGAAGCCAAGGATATTCGATCTGCTCAGAGCGTACTGCTTCAGGCCCTGTCGAGCGACGTCTGCGTCGATGTGCGCCTTAACGCCGCTCGCGCCCTGGGGCAGTTCAAAGATCGCATGGTGCTCAAGGCCTTAATCGCAGCATTGAAGGACACGGATTTCGCCGTGCGATATGAGTCGGAACTCAGCCTGGTGAAATTGACCGGCAGAACGTTCCAGGGAAACTCCGGACGCTGGGTGGCTTGGATGGACGAAACCAAGGATCCGTTCCAGGACGCCGGTCGGGTTCCACCCGAACTGGCTCAACCCAAACGGAACCTGTTTCAGCAGACAGGCGATGGACTTTACCAGTTCTACCTGGATTGGCAGGGGCCTGCCAAACGGTAGGAGCATTGGCGTCTCTGGGGAATCAATCCTGACTGGAAAATCACCTCTTTGATCAGGTATCACGACTGAGTAAATCTGAAGATATTAGTAGTCACTACTATAAGCTGAACAGCTGCATTCTCTTCTAAGAAATATTCCACTTAGCAAATCTTTATTGAGTAAGCCTCAATTTTTATCATAACAGAGGTTGACAGTTTGATTGCTTGTGGTACAATTGATCTGTCCCGGTTGCTAGGGACATTGGGGGCTGAAGTTGAACTAAGGCAAATCGACGCTTTACATAGATCAATCTGGTTGGTTTCGGGTGTGTGATGTGGCATAGCGTCGAGTAGAGGTCGGTTTGGCGGTTGGCTTTTATACACCAGCGAGTTGGATGTCATGTACCGAACAAACAGAATTGGTCAGCACGGCAAGGCAGCGACCAATCCAAACAACGCGGGGAACCCATCTTCGGATCACGATCCGGTCTTTCAGGAGCACAAACAGCGGACGTCATGGCTTGATGATCAGACGCTGCTGGTTCGAGCGGCGGCGAAGATCAATCTGACGCTGTCTGTAGGTCCACTCCGCTCCGACGGTTACCACATGTTTGAGAGTCTGATGGCGGGGATTACGTTGTATGATGATATCCTCATTCGCCCGGGGCGGGACTCAATCAACCTAACGTGCGATGATCCGTCGCTGCCTGTGGGCCCGGACAACCTGGTTCACCGGGCATGCTCCCTTCTGGCGGGCCAGGCGGATACCGATGCCAACGTTGATATTGAGTTGATCAAGCGAATACCTACTCAGGCGGGTCTTGGCGGGGGAAGTGCCGATGCCGCCGGAACGGTACTCGGTTTGAACGAAGTGTGGGGGTTGCACTGGTCCAAACCGGATCTGTCGAAGTTGGCTGCGCTGCTTGGCTCCGATGTCCCGTTTTTTCTGAACGGACCCCTCGCCGTTTGCTCGGGACGCGGAGAAATCGTCACTCCTGTTGATCTGTCCTGGGATTTCTGGGCGGTAATCGTTAAACCTCGTACATCGCTTTCCACGGCGGAGGTATATCGGCACTGCCAGGTACCTGAGGATCGGGAGTTTGCGCGTGCGGAGGCCTTGGTCAAGATGCTTCCCGGGTCCAAGCCGTCAGACATCTATCCCTACTTGTTCAATGACTTGGAGGCCTCGGCTTTTCAAATCAAGAGAGAACTGGGGGATCTAAGGGATGGGCTCCAGCGATTGCTGAACGTGCCCGTCAAGTTGTCCGGAAGCGGATCGGCCATGTTTGCACTTTTTGACACAAAAAACGAGGCCCATTCCGCAATGACGCGCATACAATTATTCGATAAGGAGTTAACGTGTTGGTTGGTTAAAAACAGTGCATGGTAAATCATAGTCCAACGAGGGTACGACCATGGAAGTAACAGAAGTGAAAGTGAAATTGGTGGACATCAAGTCCGAACGGCTGAAAGCATTCTGCACGATCACCATGGACGGGGAGTTCGTCATTCGGGACATCAAGATTATCGAAGGGGGCTCAGGTCCGTTCGTGGCGATGCCGTCCCGGAAGCTTGCAGCCAAATGCCCGCGGTGCAATACGAAGAACCACCTGCGGGCGAAGTTCTGCAATGAGTGCGGAACGAAACTTCCGGAGAGCAAGATCCCCAAGGACAGCGCCGGCAGGATCAAGCTTCACGCGGATATCGCCCACCCGATCAATCCGGAATGCCGGGAGCGAATCCAGAAGGCTGTCATTGACGCCTTTACCAGGGAATTGGAACGTGCTCAGTCGCCGGACTATATTCCTCCCCATATGGAGGATTTTGAGGATGAATACGGCGAGGAGCATGGTCATGAGGTTAAGGCGGGTCCGAGAGGAAACAGCGGCTCGAAATAGGCGGCTGGTCCCGCGAACTCGGCGGCCGCCTTTGGTGTCTCGCGCGGGGTGGGGATCCCCGTTGATGACCGACTGGAGGCGAGCAGTCTTACCCGGTTGAGGTCGGGCAATTCTTCCTCCGGATTTCCCGGAGGCCTTGATGTTTGGCGTGATTGCACGAGCAGGTGTCGGTCTGCGCCCTGAGGGAGTGTGAGGCGGCTATCTGGGTCTCGGAAAAAACGGACGGCCTGGCAGGGGATCAGGTTCGACTTTTGGACTTCGTAGTTTTACTCGTTGGTTTGGTGGGGGTCTTAGCAGTATTCTTGACGGGTGTTTTGTCGGCGGGTTTCTTGGAATTCTCTTCGGCTTCAGTGGATAATCCGAATCCTTCCAGCGGCAGCTTCAGTTCCTTCAGGCGTCCCAGAAGATTGTCCGGGCTTTGGTACCGCGCCAATTCAAGCTGCGCCTGCAGGTATTCATGCTGAAGCCGCTGGTGCTTCTCGTAAAGCTTGTTGATTCGATACGCATAGTTCCAGTTCTTCAGCCGGATGTGGACTACCGCCCCTGCGATGAGCGAGAGGGCGAGCACCATCACTGATATTCGGAATAGGTTCATGTCTTCCTCTTTTCCTAAATTGTATAGCCCCCCACGTCAGCAGGGGGCTATTATCCGGATGTGAACCGTTGATGTCAGTTTGAACTACTTGCGTCGCGATCTAGTCCGCCACCTTGGGTCCCGCGGCCAATTCGCCAGCGGGCGCGGAAGGCATCCGCAGCTTAAGCCCGCTCTTCAGGGCCTTCGGATCGGCGATAACCTTCTTGTTCATTTCGTATATCTTCGTCCAGGCCTTTTCCGTACCGTAGATTCTTCGAGCGATCTTCATCAGGGTATCTTTGCTCTGCACCACGTACATCTTGCCCGTCGTGTCTTTCTTGTTCTTGGCGGTGGCGAGCCTGGTCGGGATTGTCTCCTTTTTCGCCTGTTTTTCGGCCGGGGTCTTGTCTTCGGGGACGATCGTTACTTTCACGTCCTTGCCGGAGCTAATCGCGGCGACCGCTGTGGCGCTGGAATCATCGACCGGTTCCAGCAGCTTGGAGATTACGCTGTTGGTGTCGGTACCTTCATCTTCTTTTAGTGTCTTGGTCGCGGACTTGTCGGTTGTCGCCAGGGCCTTGGCCGCGGGGAGCTTGATCACTTGTCCGCACATCAGTTTTTCCGGGCGATTGATTTTGTTATGGGCCATGACTTGCTTGAGCATCTCATAGGCTTGGCCGGGGTAGTACTGGCGGCAGATGCTCGCCAGGGTTTCGCCCTGCTGGACGGTATGGCTCTTCAGTTCGGCGTCCGCCTTGGGCGTTTCCGCGATGGGCGAAGCGCTGGCCAGTTCGGAGGGCGAGTTCTTGATGTCCTGGGCGCTGATGACGCCGGTAATATCGGTCGCCGTCGGGTTGGCGGCCGGGATCTGCTGAGTCAGACCTTTGGTGGGGGCGGGGGGAAGGAGCGCCTTCATCTTCGGTGCGGTCTCGGGGGGAGGCAGGTGGCTCTTCTGAACCGGGGTCGCTTCCGCGGGTTTGACGGTCGTGCTCGGTGTCTCCGTATTCGAAGTTGCTGCCGGGGCCGCCGGTTCCGTCAACTTCAGTCCCGGTTCGGTCATGGTCAGGCGGTCGGCCACCTCTTCCTTGTTGGTTCGGGTCAACTGGGCCGAAGGCGGGGCGGTCGGCGGAATCAATTCGACTACGGACTTGTAGGCCGCGATGGGAGGCGTACTCAACTGGTCGTTTCGACCGGTGCCTTTCTCCGAGAGGATGATCCCGAACAGAATGATGAATGCTAATCCGACCAACAACCCGATCTTCGTTTCTCTTGCCATGGCCATCTCCTTACGGCTCGATCCAATCCAATCCAATTGATTATGCTGCTCCGCTTACCCGCATTATCTCTATATCGAACATCATAGATGAATTTATGAAATTTTTTGTACCACTCGCAACTTGGCCGATCTGGACCGCGGATTTCGCAGAATTTCCGTTGGTTCCGCCTCAATCGGCTTGGGGGTCAGGACCTGGTAAACCCCGGCCTCGGACCGTTTCCGGAAATCGTCTTTGACCAGTCGATCCTCCAGGCTGTGGAAGCTGATCACGGCGAATCGTCCGCCGGGTTTCAGCAGGCTCGGGGCGGCTTCCAGGAGTCGCTCGAGGTTGCCCAACTCATCGTTCACGGCGATTCGCAGGGCCTGGAAGGTTTTGGTCGCCGGGTGTATTCGCTGACGACCGATTGCGTTCGGGTCGACGCCCAAACCCTCGCACACGAGGGCGGCCAGCTCGGCTGTGGAATCGATCCGGTGGCTTCGCCGAGCTTCAATGATTCGATGGGCGATTTTCTTGCTTCGTCCCTCTTCGCCGTACTTGAAGATCATATCCGCCAATTCCGGCTCTTTCATGGAATTGACCAGGTCCGCCGCCCGTCTGGGTATATCCGGGTTCATCCGCATGTCCAGCGGACCATCGGACTGAAACGAGAAACCTCGTCCGCCTTCATCCAACTGCATACTGCTGACACCCAGGTCGGCGTAGATAAAATCGACGGCCGGGATACTGAGATTCGCCATGACGTTCGGCAGATCGGCAAAATTCGCGTGAACGAGCGTGATCCGGTCGGCTTGGGGAGCCAGATTCTCCTTCGCCTGTTCCAGGGCCGAGGGATCCATGTCCAAACCGATCAGTCGGACCGTGGGTTCCTGTTCCAGGATCAGCCGGGCATGTCCGCCCAGGCCGACCGTGCAGTCGACCCCAGTCTCGTCATGTGAGGGTCGAAGTCCCTGAAGAAGGGGCCTCGTTAGTACCGAAATGTGTGTTTTCTTGTCCGACGCCACAGCCGCCAAGACCATGATGTAAACTGGATCTTCGCTTGCCTACGAGTGTTCCAGTATTGAAAGTACGTGTTCCGACAATTCCACGCTACCCAGAGCCGCCGTTTTTTCCCTCAACAACTCCAATCGCACCTGTAAACGCCGTACGGAGTCCTCCGCTGATTTTCGATCCTGGGATTTCTCCTGAAAGAAGGCGTGAACTTGCTCGACGTCTGCCATCCTTCGGGCCATTTCCCCGATGTTCAGGGTCTGCAAGTCGTTTCCTGATGTAAGCATACCACGCTCCACTGTTTTAACAATCTCTTTCCAAGCAAAAACATGTTTTTTCTCCGCATCGAATAAAAATGGACACGAACAGGTCGTTCATAATGGGAACTTTCCCTTCGTGTCCAAGCGTGTTGCTACGGAGACGTGCACATGCATCATGAATTTACCGTGACGACGCATCTTGCGTTCCGCGTCGTTCAGTCGTGACTCTTACGCAATGAGGCTGGTGCCCGGTATCCTATTCAGAAGAATTCGGACCAGGAAGCATCCGTGCTAACCTAGCCCGAGTCAACATCTGGTTATGTTCGGAGAGTCCGTTCTCCACATACCGCTCCCATTCTTCAGTATTCCAAAGCTCCAGATGGTCGCGGACACCAATAATCACGACTTCTTTGCCCAGCCCGGCCCGGGCAATCATTTTATCCGGCAGGATAATTCGTCCCGTTCCATCAAACTCCAGTAACCGAGCCAGTCCGAACGTGATCTGCTCATATCGCAAGACTTGCTCATCCGGGATCAGTTCCGCCGGATGTTGGGAAACCAATTCTTCGTAGTACCTGTCAGGATACAGCCACAGCTTCTTATTCGGTCCCAATACCAGGTAAACCTTGTCGCCCACCGTTTCCGGTGACAACATTTGGCGGAATCTGGCCGGTATGGAGACCCGGTTCTTGGCGTCTAGCGTATGTTCATATTCGCCGGTAAATAGCAAGCTGTTGATTCCGATAACCTTACGGTTTATTATTCAATTCACAAAAGGTTAGTTTTGACTTCCACAAGTTCCCGCCCCTCCATGGGCTTTTGTGGGAACTTATGGGCTTTCAAGGGTTATTATACCGAGTCCTGCCATTCATGCAACGGTTATTTTTTACGCTCTACTGAAAAAACTAAAGTTTTTGGAGGTACGTAGTTCTTCTTACTGTTAGTCATGGCAGATATGGAGATGTGTTTTGATAGATACTTGGGGTGGTAATATGGGTAAAATTACAATGCTGTCATCAGTCATCTTGGGGGGACTTGGCGACAAAGCTTGGTTTTGAGAAAACCAGTGTATTGCATTTACGGTTTCTTGCCGATATAATTTGTAACAAGTTAGTTGCTGTTTGTAATGGAAATAAGCTTGGGGGCGACTGGTATCGACCGGACAGAAGAAGGACAGGTGGCGTACCCAGGACACCGGTTGGCCTGGTTAATCATCCGGTGACGCAACTTAAGCGTCAACAATAACTACGCAATGGCTGCCTAGAGATAGGCAACCCGTCCGAACGACTTCGCCTGTGAGTTGTTCAGGGCGCAATCAGCAGGCTGGTTCCTGAACTCTGACTTGCGGTTCAGGAGCGAGAAAACAGTAAGAATAGGTCCTGAGAATCCTGCCGACGGGAGTCGAAGGGACCGAAAATTAAACCATCGGCTATGTACGTAGAAGCCTCTCTGGAACTGTTACGGGACGGGGGTTCGATTCCCCCCGCCTCCATTGACCCGGACTCGACAATCCTCTTCCGGACACATCATGAACTTCCCAGTCCCCAAAGCTTATTGATTGAAGGCATATGGAAAATTCGACCTCTTCCTGTAGCAAGCGTATGAACGAACACGGCAGACGTATTTTGGTGTTGAAGGGCAAGGGAGCCACTTGTGAACCCCTCGGGCTCCTGGCGAGCGAAGCAGAAGTCGTCACCGTGGACAGTTTCGACCAGGCCCTCGTCGAATTGAGGCAGGGACCTTTCCAACTGGTTATTTCCCACGTCAGTGATTTTCTTCCCCTGGAACGAGCCGCCGTCGCGGAACAGGCAGCCGTTATCTTGGAGACCATCGGTCAGGGCGTGGCTGTTCTTGATCTTAACGGGCGCGTGATCTGGGGCAACCGGCGATTGAACGAGATGGCTTCGGATTCACTTCAGCAGCTTTCCACAAAGTGCTGCGAACTGTTCAGAAACGAAATCAGTAATGGGTTCAAGGACGTCAATCCCGGTGCGCGTCGCTTCAGCCTGCATAGCTCTCACGGCGAATACTATGAAGTCACGGCCTCACCCGTGATTGACGGCGATGACCGCTGCCAAACGCTGGCCGTTGCGGTGTGGGATATTACCGCGTCGCGTCAGCTTCAGCAGAAGCTCAACGCGATCGACAAGGCCGGGCGCGAACTCGTTCGCCTGGAAAGTGAATCGGTCGGCAAGCTCGACATTCCGCATCGACTGGCCCTTCTGGAAGAGAAGATCATTCGCTATACGCGTGAGGTCCTTGGATTCGACAAGTTCAGCGTTCGTTTGCTGGACAAGAAGACGAACCGCCTCGAAGTGGTACTCTCTTCGGGTCTGGCGGAGGACGCCAAGCGAGCGGATATTTTCGCCACCGCGGAGGGCAACGGTATCAGCGGATATGTGGCCTCGACGGGACGAAGTTATATCTGCCCCGACGTGAAGCACGACCGGCGCTATATGCCGGGAATCGATAACGCCGCGTCGAGCCTGACCGTGCCGCTCTTGCTGCACGACCAGGTCATCGGCGTGTTTAATTTCGAATCCGAACATATCGCCGCCTTCAGCGAGGAAGACCGCCAGATCGCGGAGATCTTCGGCCGATATGTTGCCATCGCGCTGCACATCCTCGACTTGATGGTCGTTGAACGCTGCCGCGTCACCGGCCAGTTGGCGAATAACGTGGCCAACGAGATCTCCGGACCGCTCAACGACATTCTTACCGAAGCCACTTCGCTGATGGAGGAGTACATCGGTCAGGACGATATGCGCCATCGGCTTCAGACGATTTCGGACTCCGTGGCGAAGATTCGCGAGGCGATCAAACAGGTGGGCAAGGCACCGAGCAGCCTGGTGGGTGAAAAGCCGACAGGTCCGGTGACCGATCCGATTCTGGCGAGCAAGTCCATTCTCGTGGCCGACGACGAGCCGATTATTCGACAGACCATTCACGACGTGCTCTGCAAATTCGGCTGCAAGGTTGAACTCGCAACCGACGGGAACGAAGCCATCGCCATGATCGAGCAGAAGCGATACGATCTGATCCTGTCCGATATCAAGATGCCGCACAAGAGCGGCTACGACATTTTTGCCGTGGCCAAGCAGGCCTATCCCAATCTGCCGATCGTGTTCATGACCGGGTTCGGATACGATCCGAACCACAGCGTCATTCGCGCCCGCCAGGAAGGGCTTTCGGGCGTGCTGTATAAACCCTTCAAAGTCGATGAACTGCTCACTCTCCTTCGCGATGCGATTCGCGAAGTGACGTCGAACTGAAATCCTCTCTGTGATCGAATTGCCCTGTGGGAGTGCTCTTTGTGCCTTCTATTGCCATATAATTATATGGATATTTATATGGACTAGAGTCGAATATATGGCAGAATGAGAACAACTTTTGAGTGGGACGACAAGAAGGATCAGGAGGACCAGAGGAAGCACGGAGTCGCCTTCGCTGATGCTCAGAAGCTTTCGCTGATCCGACGTGTGTTATCTTGGAGGATTGAGGGGATAGCCAGAGTGAGAAAAGGTATTATTGCATTAGAGTTGTCGGCGATGGGATATTGACGGTCCGATTTACGTACCGTGGACATGCCGTTCGGATTGTCGGGGCGGGATATTGGAGAAAAGGAAAGGAAATCTATGAAGAGCAAAATGAAATACACGGATGAACCGCTGGGAAATGTGCGAGCAGTAAAGGATTTTTGCCTCCGCCGGAGGAACTGGTCTTCAAGGACGAGAAGGTGAAAGTCACCCTGGAACTCAGCAAATCCAGCATTCAGTTCTTCAAACGGGAGGCCAAGAAGCGGCGTACGTCGTACCAGAAGATGATCCGAAACCTTCTGGACCTGTATGCAAACAAGTTTCGACGGTGTTCGTGAGAGCTTTATTCGTCTGAAATAAGCCGTTTGCCGAGGCTGATCATCGGGTCCTGCTTGAATCCGATGTGGTGGTAGAACTCGATGACGTCCTTGTTGCTTTCGCGGACCTGGAGGTTGATTTTGGGGCAGCCCATCGCTCGCAGGCGCGTCTCGGCTTCCTGCATCATGCTGCGTCCGATGCCTTGGCGACGGTGGCTCGGGGCTACAGCGAGATAATTGATCCAGCCGCGATGACCGTCATATCCGATCATGACGGACGCTACGATTTGACCGTCGGAGCATCCGACTAGGAACAAATCTGGTTGCATGGTGAGTTTGCGCTGGATGTCGCGGTGGGGATCGTTCCAGGGAACGACGAGGCCGCAGTCCTTCCACAGTTGGACCACGGCCTCGCTGTCGGATATCTCAAATGTTCTTATTTCCAGGGTCATTTTTTTCGTTGCACCGCGGCCTGGACCGTCAGCGGCAGTCCCAGCAGCTTGATGAACCCGATGGCGTCGCTCGGGTTGTATTCCGCGCCCATGGTGAAGCTGGCGAGGTCCTTGGAGTACAGCGAGTAGGGGCTCTTGGCGCCGGCCACTTCGCAGGTACCCTTGTAGAGCTTCACTCGGACCGAGCCGGTCGCGTTTTTCAGGCAGCGATCGAAGAACGCGTCCAGCGATTGACGCAGCGTGGTGAACCACATTCCGTAGTACACCATTTCCGCGTACTTGATCGACATTTGCTGCTTGAAGTGCAGCGTTTCGCGATCGAGCGTGAGGGCTTCGATTCCTCTCATGGCTTCGACGAGAATCGCTCCGCCCGGTGTTTCGTAGGCGCCGCGGGACTTCATGCCCACCAGCCGGTTCTCCACCAGCCAGGTCTGACCGACGGCATGCTGGCCGCCGAGTTTGTTCAGCGTCTCGACCAACTTCACGGGGTCCATGACTTTTCCGTTCAGGCCTACCGGCACGCCTTCCTTGAAATCGACCGTGACATAGGCGGGTTTGTTCGGGGCCTTGGTTTTCGGAACGGTCATCACCCACAGGTTGTCCTGCGGCTCGTTCCAGGGATCTTCGAGGTCCGCGCCTTCGTGGCTGATATGCCAGAGGTTTCGGTCGCGGCTATAGATGCTCTTTCGGCTTGCCGTCACGGGGATGTTGCGTTTCTGAGCGTATTCCAAGGCCGCCTCGCGACTCGTGAGTTCAAATCGCGGGTCTTTCCAGGGGGCGATGATCTTGAGGCTTGGGTCAAGGGCCATGAACGTCAGTTCAAATCGGACCTGATCGTTGCCCTTGCCGGTGGCACCATGACCGACGGCGTCGGCCTTGGTTTCGTGGGCGACTTTGACCTGCTCAGCGGCGATCAGCGGCCGGGCGATCGACGTGCCCAGCAGATACTTATGTTCGTAGACCGCGCCGCTCTTGAGCATCTTCCAGAGATAATCGACGACAAACGTCTTTTTCAGGTCACGGATAACGACCTCGTCGGCTCCGCTTCGTTTGGCCTTCTGGGTGATGCCCTTGAGCTCGTCTGTTCCTTGGCCGACGTCGGCGACGTAGGCCACCATCTTGCAGTTGTAGTGTTCCTTGATCCAGGGAAGAATAACCGATGTGTCCAAGCCACCGCTATACGCCAGGACGACCTTCTGAACCTGCTTTTCCGCCATTGTTTATGTTCTCCAATAAAAACGTTTCATGCTTTCGGGAAGTCAATAGTATATAGCTCCGTTCCGGCGAGTAAAACCCTAAATTGAGTTCGTCTATGACAATAAGACGCGAAGGCTTTGGCAACGGTTCAGTGGTTTGGGGCCTCCTCTTTTATATGAAGTTGGAGTCACCCGCAGTCCATCCTCCAAATTGCTCTGTTGAAAACATACACATACCGGCATTGCGAAGAGCAACGCGACGAAGCAATCTGGCGTAGTGACACCAACGCATGTTCGCCAGCCAGATCGCCACGATCCCTGCGGGGTCTCGCGATGACCCGCAGGGGATGATTTCAACAGAACACCTCCAAAGGCCATGGTTGGCTAAGAACTCGGCCTTTTGAGCGTAATTTATAAACAATGGTTAATGCTGTGCTGTCAGTTTGCTCTTGACAAACACTACTGTAGCGGTTAATATGCTACGTATAAAGGAAGCAATTCATGGCAACACGAGCCTTGTCGAAGCGACATAACGAGTTTTTCTACGATCGTGTGTGTAAGAACATTCTGCAGATGATCCGCGAGGACAATCTTCAGCCGGGAGACCGGCTGCCTTCGGAACGGGAGTTGTCCCGGCGATTCGGTTTGAATCACCAGACGGTTCGCAAGGGTTTGGCGGTCCTTGTGGATGAGAATGTTATCGATCGTCGCGTTGGTTCGGGTACTTTTCTGCGGTCGGTTCCTGAAGAGGGGACGCTGCAATTGTTGAAACCCCATTCCGTTGGCGGCGGCAGGGGTGGGCCCTCGGCTGAGACTCGAAGCCGGACCTCTATCGGTGTCATTGCGATGACGAGGGCGAGCACGTTCTTCACGGAGATGCTCAATTATCTTCATGATGAAGCGGAGAGCCGCGGACTGCAATTGGTTTTGCGGATGGTCAGCGATTTTGGTTCTCGGGCGAGTGAGGCGATTCGTCAGTTGGCGGATCAGGGGTGCAATTCCATTCTTATTCCGTGGCGTCCCGAGATACTGGTCGTGTCTGAACTGACCCAACTTGTTCAGGAGTCGCCGATTCCGGTGGCCACGGCGTTTCCGCTTCCGGGCCTGGAGAAGCACTGCTATGAGAAGCCCGGTGAATTCGGTAAGGCGGATCACGTAGCGGTCGAAATGGCGTGCAAATATCTCCATGCTTTGGGATACGGGCATATTGCCTTCTTTGGTCCTGATACGCTTACCGGTGAGGATCTCAGTCGGCGCGTGCTGGCCTACAATCGATTTACAAGCCGGCAAGGACTCGGGAGTTTCGTCGGATTGGTCCGCCCTGAGGCGGAGGATGTGGACCGGATTGTGAGGGGTTGGTCGTCGATGGCTGGGGATCTGGCGGTCCTGTGCTATGACGATGATTTCGCCATTCGTCTTATGACGGCCCTGCACAAGATGGATTTGCGCATCCCTGAGGACGTGGCTGTTCTTGGATTCAACAATATTCCCCTGGGAAAGGCCACCGATCCACCTTTGAGTACGATCCAATTTGATTACGGATATGTGGCCCGGTCCCTGATCGAGCATGCGCAGGCCATGGCGAACGGAGCCTTGGCCCAAGCCTCGGGACATGTTCGTGAAGTTCTCGTCATTCGTGAATCCTGCGGCGGAAGGGCTCGATGCGGAGAACGCTTGTCCGAGATCATCGAACAGTCGCAGTCGTATTGGAAGTCGGCATCGACGGATGCGATGT
>CAZLZE010000035.1:0-39613 GCA_964563935.1 uncultured Phycisphaerae bacterium
GTGGCCACTCAGCCGCAGGGCTGCCGGCAGCACGGCTACCAGGCGCTCTCGCGCGGCAAGATCTCCCACCACGGCACGCGCGACGACCCGCTCGCCTGGAGCGAGGACCCATGGTTCGAACAGGGCGCCTGGAAAGGCCGCGGCTACCTCGACCCGGCCAACCAGGAGCTCGCCCTGACGAACAAAGGGCTGGGGCCGCCGACCGAAGCCGCCGACGTGCCGGACAACGCCTAGGCCGACGGGCTGCTCGCCGACCAGATCATCGCCGACCTCCAGGCGCTGGCCGACCGGCCGTTTTTCCTCGCCGCTGCCGGGAGTCAGGCCGATCCAGCATGCTCGTCCCTGGCCGTCGTTGTCGTTGGCGACGCCGTTGAGGGCGATGACCTGACCGGGCTGAGGTTTGACGTTGCCCAGCTCGCGCCACGGGACGGCGGCTGTGTAGAGCGATGTCTTTTTGGCTGGGTCACGGGTGATGTTGACGTAATCGCACTTGAGCGGTCTGCCGATGGGATAGCTGACTTGAGATGCCGTGCCTTTCTCGCCGCCCGCGAAGCCGATTTCCGTGTCATTGTTGTCATAATTGGCGGTTGAATCGTTGGCAGGGTCGACGGCTACCTGGATACTGTCCGACATCCAGTAGGCTTCGCCCAATTCGGTGATGGTGTGCGTGTCGTCGGTTACTTTGACCGCCAGGAACAGGTCGTTTTCATCCCATCCGGTCCAAGTGCGGAGGCTAAGGTCGTCCGGACCGCTCCAGGGGATCGTCGGATCTGGCGGCAGGACGCTCATGCGGTCGTTTCGCACGAGCGGCTGAGCTTCGGCCATCAGTTTACGGAGTTTTTCCGCTGCCGGCGCGGGTCCGGCCAGTTTCATCACAGGGGCAAGAGCCGTCCGCACCTTGGCGCGGTCCTCGCCGGTGGGCCAGATGATAGCGAGGTCGGACGCGGGGGCTGCGGGGTCGGCTGCGATGCGCGAGACGTTCAGGGAAAGCGTTTGGCGACCGGGCTTGACCGTGAAGGTTTTTGTTTGCTTCAAAAAGGTCAACTTGGCCTCGATAGGCGACTTGGTGTAGTTCGTAATGGAGGCTTGGAGTGTGTGATCGCTCACGAGATGCGTCTGGACGATCCTGATATCTTTCGATGCGTAGGTCTTGGCGTTTTCAAAGGCGGCGGCGAAGGCATTGGTCTTGGGTCCGACGGCGTAGACGGGCAGGATGTCCAAGGTTAGTTGGGCACGAGGCGACTTACCGATCGTCCGGCCTAATGAGTCGATAATTTCCGACCCTGCGGGAAGATCAGCCGCGAGCGTGATGGGTCCTTCCTCGGACCAGAGGGCGATCGCGGACTGGTCGGCGTCGGTGCGGTCGAATCGCCAGGCGCGGATGCCGGGACCGATTTTTACGGGTCCCACGACGTTGGTATGATCGAGGACGTGGGCACAGGTTGCATAGGCACAAGCGGCGGGCAAGGGATACATCGGGTTGGGCCAACCGCGCAGCAGGCCGTAGAAGTACCCGCCTTCGTCACAGGCGTCGGTGGTGAACCAGTAGACCGCCTTGACGCCGGGAACGGATTTGGTCAGGATGAGGGCATGGGCGACCATTCGTGTGAAGGAAGACGAGGCTTCGCCCAAGGCGGGTTCGTTCAGATGCAGGGCCCAGCCGAGTTCGCCGATGTACATTTGTCGGGGCTTGTTGTGTTTGGCGAGGAAATCGAGAGTTTGTCGGCACTTTTCATCAATGCGCGCATCTTGAGGGGTCTGTGCCTGCTTACCTTTGCCGATGTATCGGCTTTCGGCGTAGGTATGGTTTCCGATGGTGTCGATGTAACGGCTTGATTTGTCAAGGGCGGCCTGAGTGAATCGATACCCGGTGTCCTGATCGTATCCGCTGACGCCGATACCCCAGACGAGAATATTCGGATCGGCGGACTTCGCTCCGCGGTAGCCGGCTTGGAGGGTTTTGTCGTATAAATCGATCGCGGTCGTCAGGTCGATATTGGCGCCCTGCCAGTAGCCGAGGTCCGGCTCGTTGATCAGCTCGACGGCAGTCAGTCTTCCCTTAAAACGTTCGACGGCGGTCCGAACCCATTTTTCGAAGCTCGCCAGATGTTCCGGAGCGATGTAGCCGCGAAGTTCAGGTCTCGGCGCTTTTGTCCACTGGGCCCAGGGGGGAGTAAAATGGTTGAACTTGATCATCATTCCCATGCCGAACTTGTCGAGTTGATTCGGCGTTTCGTCGTCCCAACTGTAGGCCCCGGGCGTTACTTCCGACCATTGCCAGTTGCAGGCGACCATCACGTTCTTGACGCCGAGTCTCGCGTTGGTTTCGTAGAGGCCCTTATCCTGAATTCCGGCGAAGAAGCTGTCCGGGTCCCTCTGGCGGTAGCGTTGGGGCGTTCGTACGACGGCCAGGCCGCTTTCAATGTTCACGGGCTTGAGGTCGGGCACGAGAATCCGTCCAGTGATCTGCTGATATCCATAGCGTGCGGTGGACAGGGGGAGCGACAGGGTTTTGATCGTGAACGGATCGACCAGTACATCGTCTTTCATCTGTCCGCACAATTGTCCGTCTTCGTTGACGACTCGGCAGAGGATTTTTGCCTTGCGAGGGATGGAGAGGCGGTTGTCAATCGTGAGTTGGCAGATTGCCTTCTCATTGAGGAAGACCACGCCGCCGACCGGCTGCGGCTGAAAGAACGCGCGGAAGCCCGGCATGGCGTGGGGACCGGCGATATCCGCGCAGACGCGGTTCACGAAGAACTCGCCCTTCAAGGCGGACGTCTTTTCGACGCCGATACATACCGCGCGAATGGGCAGATGGATCTTGCCGTCATTGGCGCCGCCGAAATGGGTGAAGAAGCGAGAAGGCTCGATGGGAATGACGATCTCCTGCCAGACGCCGGGTTTGAAATCGAAAGTGGCAATGAACTGCTGATCGGTGTCGTCCTTGACGCGGAAAATGGGCTTGGTGGGTTGCGTGTTTTTGTATTCAAAGCGTACGCTGCGAACGCCGGCGAAGGGTCCGCCGATCTCCATTTGAAGATACTGTCCGCCGTGGGTGAAATCGTACTCAATCCTGCGAACTTCGCCGTGCTGGGCGTCTTTGGCGGTGAGGATCTTGGCGGCCGCGCCGGGAAACTCCCAGCCGAGGTTCACGCCGATGGGGTCGCCGGGGCGATCGAGAAGGAGTCGAACGGGGTCGGCTGAGAGGGACACAACCGAGGTCAGCAGGATAAGAATCGTCGTGAAGGTTTGTGCGAGCGAGGGCATGAGGATTCCTTTCGAGTGCGTGTTCTATATGTTCACATTATCCAAGGGTCGGGCGACGGCGCTGTCGGTTGGTCCTGCGCCGCGGGACCGGGATTCTTCGCTTCGCTCAGAATGACATTTGGGTGGTTGTCAGCAATAAGGCGTTTCCAGAGTCATCCTGATTCCGGATTCTCTACATCGGTTAGTTCCAGTTTGGCTTCCAACAACTGGGCGGGCCCCACCAGGGACGAGCCATCCAGTATTCCGACCATTCTTTGGCAAGATCAAACGGAATGTGCTCGGCGTGCAGATCCAGGAAGAGAACGTTGGGACTCCGACTGTGTCGCGGGGCCATTCGACAGCGAGCGGCTTCCTGTGCGTTGCCGCCTCCCCAGAAATCTGGGAAGATGTCCACGGGACAAAAACCGTCGAGTAGCGGGCCAACAGACCACATACCTCGATTGTCGCAAAAGACAACTTCTCGATCGGGAATATCAACGATCTTAGGGTTGTAGTTCACGTTGTCGGCGAAGTTGGCATTCGGTCTGTGGTCCACACTTATCCAAAAGGCATTCATCCCATATCCACCGATTTCGTGACCCCAATGTGGATCAGTTTCGCCATGGGACGCCGGATCTTTCAGGCTTTTTTCGCTCCGGTCACCTGTATAGGGCCAGATCTGACTTGACCAGTCTGGCCACCCGCCATTCGGTTCGAGATGAACGGGGTTAGGAAGCCATTCGTTGTTGTCGTTCATGTATCCTCGCACGGCTAAGGCAAGATTGTGATAGTTGGCGAGGCAGGCCGCTGTTCTCGCTTGCGCTCTTGCTTCCTGCATGGCGGGAAGGAGAATCGCAACCAACACGGCGATGATGGCCACGACGACGAGGAGTTCGATCAAGGTGAAAGCGGCTTTGGGTTTTTGGCATTGGGCTTTGGGGAGAGTAAGGCGGTGCGTTACGGGGCAGCCTACGAAGGGAAGAGAATAGGGCACGGCATGCCGTGCCCCTACCGAAGCGAGAGAAGATGGTGCGTCAAGACGCACCCCACCATGTTCAATAAGGGTAAATGACTTTGGATTTTGGATTCCAGATTTTAGATAGCGTTTTGCCGGTTTGTGAGTTGTTTCCATGGTCTTCTCCTTGTTCAGTCCAAAACCTGTCTCACGCCGATTCGCGGATAATCAACTCCATTGGCAGCCGGATATGCACGGGCGGCTGAACTTCTTTCATGATGATTCGATGCAGGAGCCGGGCATCTTCGTAGCCCAGGTCCTGAGTGAATGCGTGGCAGGTGGTCAGCGAGGGCTTGATAAGTTTTGCGAGTGGATAATCGTCGAAGCCGACGACAGCCACGTCCTTGCCGACAACGAGATGATGTCTGCCGGCTGCCTCGTAGACCCCGCGAGCGTCAAAATCGTTCTCGCAGAAGATGCTGACAGGCGGCTGAAGTTTACTGAAGAGCCGGTCCGCCGCGTAGAAGGCGGGCAGCCAGTTTTTGTCCGTGCTCCAGTAGGCAGGGTCGTTGGCGGGGATGTCCATTCGGCAGATGTGTTCGTCGATACGGGACTCGAAGCCGGCGTCCTTCATGGCATTTGCGTAGCCCTGGTGACGTTCGGTGGTGATTTCCTTGTCCGCCGGCGAACAGATGTAGTACACAGGCCGGTGATATTTTTCGATGAGGTAGCAGGTGGCTTGGTAGGCGCCCACGCCGTCGCTGGACATGACCGTGCTGATGGGAAGATCGCCAAGGGTATTGTTCAGGACGACGGGGAACTTTTTTTCGATCAGGCTCTTGAGGACCGATATGTAGCGATCGTCAAGAAATGGTGTGACCAGGACGCCGTCGAGGGCGTGTTCTTCCACGCGTGACAGGACGTTCAAGGCGTCTTCGTGACGAGAGGAGAGGAAGTGGCTGAACCTCAGGCCGTGTTCGTTGGCGTATTTTCGGGCGCCCTCCAGGCGTTGGGTAATGCAGTAATATGGTTCGGCCGCCATTACCGCGGCGATGGCCAGCTTTCGATCGGTTTGAGGTCTGTTGAGTTTTGTCTCGGCTCGGTCGTTGGCAGGGGCGGAGGTGACGCTGGTGGCCAAGGCTCCGCCGTGGGATAGTTTTTGGAGTTCGCGTCGCCTGTAGAGGATCTCGAGCGACTTTCGCATTGGCATTCGGGAGACGTCATATTCCTGGGCGAGTTTGTCTTCGGTGGGAAGCAGAGCACCAATGGCGAACCTGCCTCGCCGGACATCTTCAATCAACTGATCCGCGACACGAATGGCTTTGCTGTTGTACGTTGCTGTTTTGACTGTTGTCATGCCTTATTTGTACATAATTTGGCGACAAAAGTCAATAATTTGTTGCTTGAAATATACGTAATTGAGGGAAATGTGGCCTAGTGGGTTCAGATTGTGCAGTTGTAATTATTAGCTATTATATATAATTTACGATTCTATACAGGATGGGATATATTTGGGGGGATCGAAATGAAGAGGAGAATCATCGTTTCTGGGTCAGGTCGATCAGTGCCTGGTGCGTGCCGATGGCTTGTGGGCCCGACGCGTCGGGAGTTGGGATACGTTGGATGTAGGAACCATCGGGCTGCATGTCCCATGCCTGGCGCTGGTCACCAAGCATGATCTGGAGGATCTGCCAGGATTTTTCCCGGAGTATCCGATCTTCGATGGGGGTGACAATTTCGACGCGTCCGAGGAGGTTGCGGTACATCCAGTCGGCAGATCCGATGTAGAATTCGCCGTTCAAGGGGTCGTCGTGTCCGTTGCGGAAGAAGAAGATTCGGGAGTGCTCGAGGAAGCGTCCGATGATGGAGATGACGCGGATATTTTCGCTCAGGCCGGGAACTCTCGGGCGCAGACAGCAGAAGCCCCGCACGATCAGATCGATGGGGACGCCGGCTTGGGAGGCGCGATACAGGGCGCGACAGATTGAGTGGTCCTCCAGGCTGTTCATTTTGGCCACGATCTGAGCAGGTCTGCCCGCCCTTGCGTTTTCGATTTCCCGATCGATCATGGCGAGGAAGCGATCTTTCATGTTGACCGGAGCGACGAGGAGTTTGCGATAGCTGCTCTTGAGGGATCGTCCCGTGAGGTAGTGGAACAGTTCCACGAGGTCTTCGTTGATATCGGGGTTGCAGGTGAAGAGCCCCAGATCGGTGTAGAGTCGGGCGGTCTGGACGTGATAGTTTCCGCTTCCGATGTGTGAATAGCATCGAAGTCCGTCGGGGTCCTGACGGACGACCAATGCGGCCTTGGTGTGAGTTTTGAGGCCGAGGATTCCATAGACGACGTGGACGCCGGCTTCTTCGAGGGCGTGTGCCCAGAATATGTTCTGTTCCTCGTCGAAGCGGGCTTTGAGTTCAACGAGGCAGACGACCTGTTTGCCTGCTTCCGCGGCCTGGATGAGCGTACGGATGAAGGGGCTGTCGTCACCGGTGCGGTAGACGGTCATTTTGATGGCCAGGACTTTGGGATCTGTGGCGGCGGTTCGAACGAATCGTTCGACACTGGCAGAGAAGCTTTCGTATGGATGATGGAGGAGAAGGTCGCCGTTTCGGATGACGGTGAAGATATCGGTTTCCGCATCGGCCAGTGGCAGGGGAGTGACGGGCGTGAATGTTTCGTACTTCAGGTTTGGGAGGTTCAGGTCGGCGATGGGAGTGAGATCCTTGTAATTGAGATCTGCCGGCATTTCATAGATGTCACGATCCGTGAGTTGGAGTTCGCCCATGAGAAACTGGAGGATCCAAGGGTCGGGATTGGGACCATGTTGAAGGCAGACGACGTCGGCGAAGCGTCGCTGACGGATTTCCTGCTCAATCATTTCCAGGAGGTCCTCGACGTCTTCCTCATCGCGTTCGATGTCGGCGTTTCGGATGATCCGGAAGGGCATCGCGTCGAGAAGGATCATGTTGGGAAAGAGATCTCCGAGGTTGTGGATGATGAGGTCCTGAAGGCTGATGAAGCGAAAGTGTCCATTGGAATCTTTGGTTTCCAGGCGGATCCAGTGAGGAAGCACCTCGGGGACCTTTATACGGGCGAAGAATTTTTCTGTCTGGTCAGGATACTGGAGCGTAACGCCCAGCGACAGCGAGAGATTCGAGATGAATGGGAACGGATGCCCCGGGTCGACCGACAGGGGGGTGAGGATGGGAAATACGTTGACGCGAAAATAGTGATTGGCGAAGTCGCGTTCGGTCTCGGTGAGGTCGGTCCACGTGAGCAGGTGAATGCCGTTCCTGGCCAAGAGGGGTTTGACCTGGTTGGTGAAGCACTCGGCCTGGCGTCCGATCATTTCGATGATTTTCGTGCGTACGGCTGTGAGTTGTTGTTGGGGCGTCATACCGTCCGGTGTGCGTGATATAACGCCTGCGGCGACTTGGCGTTTGAGTCCGCCGACGCGTTTCATGATGAATTCATCGAGGTTTGAGGAGACGATCCCGAGAAACTTTACCCGGTCCAGCAGAGGGGTTCGATCGTCCTGAGCTTCATGAAGGACCCGTTCATTGAATTCCAGCCAGCTTAGTTCGCGGTTGAGGAACTCAGTTGGGGCCACCTGATCGCGCAGGGCGTCGACCGGTTTGGTCTTCCAGGGCATCGTGTTTTCGTGAAGAGTACTCATGGCGATGATTCCGCTAATCCATAAGAATTCCCAGCATCTTGTTACCCCCGGAAAGAGCTTCACAGGTCCATTCTAGCATATTTTTGCCGAAGGTACAGACGGACGACAGCTTCGTTTTGCGGATTTGAGTATAACCTTTTGCAGCAGGGGCGTGTTAGAGTGGTGTTAGAATTTGATTAGGATGCAAGTCTATTTCGGTCCGAGGAACTTTCCAGAGACGCTCTCAGTTCCGTTTCGCGGCGGTCAGGAGAGTATGTTTGAGATTTTCCCATAGTTTTTCCTCGATCGTTGTCTCCCAATACGTAACGAATTTTCTGTAGATGCGGAGTCGCTGACGCCTTCGGTTTTCGCGCAGATATCGAATTCCGGGTTCGATGGTCTTGATCGTATCAGTGTCGCCGAGGTAGTTCCGGGTCCGTACCGTCTCGTCCTCGACAAACTGGTCCAGATATTGAACCCAGACATCGCAGTCGTGGATATCACCCAGCATGCGTTGGATTTTGTGGGCACTCTTGATGGCATTGTCCAAGCTGCCGGGAAAGAGCGGCTGAAAGTATTCCATTGTATAGCGAAGGTGCTTGGCCGTTTTGCGCATTTCGTGATGCTCGACGATGCGGTCGGGCTGCAGAATGAATGGTTCAAGGGCGAGCATGTCTTTGAGGCGTTTGGTGATATGATCTCGGGCTTGGCGGAACTCGCCTAGTGTGTGTATGGATCTCTGCTTGAGTTTGCCGGAGCTCATCAATCGGTCCAAGGCTTGTTCCATGGCTGAGATTGTTCGCGAGGTTTCCAGCGAGTCAAGTGCATCGAGTACGGTAGTCTGAAGATCGTTTCGATGCTGCTTGACGCGAAGGAGAAGACGTTGGACACCCGTCTTGTAACGCGGCTGTTTGGTCTGATGCAGGAATTTCTCCAGGAAGAGAATCTGGACGTCGAGATCGCGTGCTTGTCCGAGCGATCGGGTGATATCCCTGAACTGCTTCTTCCACCGCTTGACTTTTTTGGCAGGCAGGCAGTTATCGAAGATGGCCAGCCCGGATCGCAATCGTCTCGACGCCACCCGCATGTCATGGATGGCATCGAGATTGTTGCCCTGCCGGACACCATCCACGTGCTCAGCCAGTTCGTGAAGGTGGGCAATCAGGGCCGGTGCGCCAAGAAGACAAAATGACCAACCAGTATTCGTTACCATCACGTATACCCCTTGATGCCCATTCTATGTAGTAACGGAAGATCGTGCAAGGCTGCGGAGAAGGTGGTAAGGTTCGTTACCGGACGGTTTTTCCGTCGAAGAAGGTTTGCAGGGTTTCCGAGACGTGTTTCAACGGTCGGGCGGTGATGGTGGGGTGATCGATTGGACCTCGAATCTCAAGTTCGGTGAATTCCCTGGAGGCTCCCTGGACGAGGTCGGACATTACGGGGAGTTTGCTGAGGTTCTTTGGAGTGGCGGCGACGACATCGAGGCTGATGCGGTCGTTGGACAGGTTGTGGGTGCCGGAACCGATGAGGGAAATTGCCGGTCCGACGAGTTCAACATGTTGCAGATTGACCTTATGCTCTTCCGTTATGAATTGGACGGTAATATCGTGAAAGCTTGCGAGATTGGGAGGCTCATGGCTGGTTGTCTGGTAGATCTGAGCCATCAGGGGGACCTTGAGGACCTCGGCCCCGCTGACTTGAAGGGTGCCGGCGCCGCGGCGAGCGTATTTTTGTCCGGCTGTTCCGAGCATAAAGACCTCGCCTCGCATTTTTCCCTGGATCGTGTTGGGTCGGGGATCGATTTTGAGCACGGTGGCGGCGTCGAGGTTATCGAGGGTCAGTTGCAGGCCGTAGGTGGTTTGTTTGGGCTCGAACTGTATTTTCCCCATGCCAGAGACTTGTCCTTCGGCACAGGTTCCGCGGAGGTCGTTGATGGTCAGGACGGGGTCGTGAGATTTCTTGAGCAGGTTGGCCCGCAGGTTTTCGACTCGGCGGTCGTTCCAGTTGAATGATTTGAGGGCGAAATTTCCGTTCATGGTGAAATCGGAATCGGACGTGTTCCAGGCTAACCTGCCTGCGAAGTTCACATCGGTGGGATTGACGTCAAAGACACCGATACGAGCGTCGGTGAGGGAGATATCTCCAGCCATATCCCATGCCTGTTTTTTTTCGGGTCCGAAACGAATGGAGACGTCTGTGAGCTTGGAGGCGAGACGTCCGCCGGATTGCAGCTTGAGATCGGTGGCGAATTTTGAATCCTTGATCTCGGATACGAAACCATCGTTGATCGGCATGGCGTCCAGATTGAGCCTGGCGAGGTTAACCAGGATATTGTCGCCGTCTGTTCTGGCGATGCCGTCCGTCTCGAGTCGGCCTTTACCATCGAACTTGCCTGACACGTCCTTGAGGATGGCTTGGCGCGATTTGAAGTGGATTTGGCCTTCAAGATCGGTGACTGCGGGGAAGGACTTGTATCGCAATGCGGTTTTTTGGAGCACAAGATCGAGTTTCCAGGTCCAGGACTTGTTCGTGTCGCGTTCGAGGACGGCTTGGGCGCTGATTTTTCCCGACGGCTGGATTGTGTCCCATATTGCCCTCTGCGATGGAGCCAGTGCCTTGTACATGGTGGAGTCGAGGAGCAGATTGTCGGCGTTGATCTTCATGGCGATCTGATTGACCGGGCCGACGAAGCGGATGGTTCCGCTGCCCTGGATAGTCTGCATGCCCCGGGCGGCAGTGAGTTGGCTGATCACAATTTCCCGGGGTGTGACTCGAAGCTGTGCGCTGAGATCCTTCAGAGGATAGGGAAATTCGTTGTAGCAGAGGGCGCTGTGTCTGAGGTCACAGACAAAATTATATTCTATGGGTTTGTTGGGCTCGATGGTCAGTGATCCGTTTAGATCGGCCGTACCCGCGAGCTTGGAGTCGCGAATAAGCTGGGCGGGTTGGGGCGGAATCAGGCTGACGATCGCGTCATTGATGGCAACATCGCGTGCGCGGATGTTCAGGGACGCGAATGGTGTCGGCTGTTCGATTTTTTGAACGGTTCCGTTTACGCATACCTGGGTCGATCCGTTTCGCCCCGCGATATTCTGGAGGCTCAACTGTTCATTTTCGAACATGAGGACGCCCGACAAATTTGTCAGCGGGAACTTGAAGCCCTCGTAGCAGCCTGACGCGTCCACGAGCGACGCGCGGATCTTGTGCTGCCAGGGCTGGTTTTTTCCGTAGGGCTGGTACAGGTTGATTTTTGAATCGGCGAAGCCCGCAAGGTCGAATTTTTTCCATATCTGCTGGTATCGGGGCGGAAGCGCATCGAAGAGTTTTTTATCGAATGGAGTTCGCGTGGAGGTGATTTCAAGATTGATCTCGGCGAATCGCGAAGCTTCGGAGATAGTTCCGTTGACCAGGGCTTTTCCGCCCGCGGAATATCCCGTCAGTCCGATCAGCTTGAAGCCGCCGTTGGTGATTTGTACGCTTCCGGTGACGTCATCCAGGCGATAGGGGAATTTGTAGTACTCGGCGCTGCACTTATTGGGTTGGACCCGTCCGGAGAGGATCACGGGGGCCTTGGGAGTCGGTTTTTTGCTTAGGAGCAAGTCGAATGTGAGTTTTCCTTTTGGTTTAAAGTCGCGGAAGAAACATGCCAGCCGCCACGGCATGTAGTTCTCGACGTAATCGCGTTGCTTGGGGTCGGTGTAATCGATGCATGTGAAGTTACTGCAGGCGACACGGAGGTTGAACCCCATCTGATCGGGGTTGGTGGTGTAGCCGTGACATGTCCCCTGGATCTGGCAGGGGGACTGGTTGAGTTTCCCGGTGAGCTTTGGAATGATGAGTTCCTTACGAGTGAAGATGATTTTTCCCTTCAGGTCGGAGAGGTTCAGATACGACAAGCCCTGAGGGTGGTTCATTTCCGCTTGCGACATGGGGACGTTGGCGCGAACGCCGTCGAGGACGAGGATGACTTTGGTTTTGTCCTCCGGTTTGTACTCGACTTCGGAGATTCCGATGTTTCCGGCCAGCTTGAACCGGCGGATCCATCCCTTGTAGGGTTCGGGAAGGGTCTGTTCGATATTGCTGAAGCTGATCGTCTCGAGTTTGCCGGCGAGTACTTCGCCCGACCGGGGATTGAACTCGAGCGACGCGACGGGTCCCTTGACGTTGCCTGTCCATGTGCTCAGATGGAGATCATAGACCTGATCGCGATAGCGCGGGGTCGCCTCGGCCGAGAGTCCGACGTTCCCCAGAAGCATTCGCTGTCCGTCCTTGATTTGCGTGAAGGATAGTTTTCCATTCTGGATTGTGACAGGTGGGCCGAGTCCGAAGGATCTTCGGGCCGGCATCTTGCCTCCGTGTCCGATGAAGAGCATCTGCCAATTCCAGCGGTTGTCGGGCGCCAGTTTGGTCAAGGTAAGGACCGGGTTGACCACCAGTACCTTTCCGATGCGGAGCTTGAGTCCGAAGAGTCCCTTTCTCCGGAGCTGGATCTGAAATGTGTCCGCTCTGAGCAGGCGGCCGTCGTCTTCGCGGAATCGTGGTTCCAGCTTGAGCTTATCGGGGGGGACGAGTACTCGGACGTCGTAAAAGGTGATTCCCTCGACGAGGGAGAGCTTTGCATCACGGATTTTGATTTTTGTTCCGGTGAGATTTTCCAATGCCGCCGTTGTGCTGCGGATCAGTTCGTCGGGCGAGAAGAAATAATAAATAAGATATGGCAGGAGAAAGAGGCCGATGAGGATGATGGAACAGGAGATGGTCAGTACGATTGCGTTAAGTCTTTTATTCGTCCGCCATCCGTGGGGCATGTTTTTATTCCGAATTTTCCTGCGTTGTCGGATAACTGGCCAGCATCTTCGCCAGCACGGTACATATTTTATCCTCAATGGCTTTGACTTGCCAGAGTTTCCCTGAGGGCGGGGGGAAATTAAAGAGCATGGAGAAGATGACGCGGGGCTTGTCCTGACCATCGAGCACATAGCCAGAGAGAGCACTAACGCCCTTGATGTATCCGGTTTTTGCCAGGACTTTTCCGTCGGCGGGACCGTTGTTCATTCGTTTTTTGAGGGTTCCGTCGCAGCCGGCGACGGCCAACGTCGTCAAGAACTCGTCTGCCCATGGTTGCTTGTTGGCGAAGTAGAGCAGGCTGGCGATGGTTCGCGCGGTGACGCGGTTATACTTGCTCAAGCCGCAGCCGTCGTCGATAACCAGGTTATCAATCGGGACCTTGACACGGTCCTGGAGAAAGGCTTTGGCCGCCAATTGTCCTGTGGACCATGTGCCGGCTCCGAAACTTGCGGTCTGCCGGGCGGATTGGTATCCCATGCGTTTGAACAGACATTCGGCGAAGAGGTTCTGGCTGGATTTGTTGGCTCGCATGACGACATCCATGATGGGCGTTTTTTTCTGGGCCAGGATGGTGAGGTTTTCGGGAAGCGATCCATCGGACCTGCGGACCTGCTGGAACGCGATCGGGCCATCGATCGTGATTCCACCGGCCTGCAGATGCTCGCGGCAGACGGTAGCGAACATAAGCGTCGGGTCGGCGACGGTAACGTTGACGGGACCGGCGCCTCGCGATCCCAGCCGGATTTTCACTTTCAGTCTTTGCGGAGATTCCCACTTGGGCCAAATTATGGTGTTCGATCCCTTGACCGGGATCCATTCCGGTTCGACGGAAAGGGTCTGCGTTGCCGGCGACATGACCAGCTGGGCCTTTTTGTCCGTACCGAAGCACACGGAAAGGTCCAGGCAATTGTCGTTGAGGTTCAGGCCACCGACGGGTGCTGTGTACCAGCGATTCACCTGGTCGGCGGGCCAGTTGGGGTGAACAAACTGACGGTCGAAAATAGTGTCGTCGAAGACGATTTTTCCGGACACTTGCGTGATCTTGGCGGCGGTGAGCGTTTGCGCCCATTGGTCGAAGACTTCCGTGATGGGTTGCTTGCCGCAAAGCTCCGGGTCTCCAAATCCGGGATCGCCGTCGCCGATAATGACCAGATCGTCATTGCCGCGTGCCAGCGTCGTCGTAAACTGATAGTCTGCGCCGAGAATGCCAAGAGCGGAGACGGTCGTCAGGATTTTCTGATTGCTGGCCGGCGCGAGTGGAGTATCGGCATTGGCCTGGTAGATCACTTTTCCGTCATCCGCCGACATGATCACCACTCCGCAGATGGTTTTTGAGTTCTTCAGCGGAGCCAGCTGTGCCTCGACAAACTGCTCGAATGTCTGCCCGGCAAAGAGGCTTGGGATAAGAGCGAGATTGATCAGCAATGCCAATAACTGATATTTTTTGTTCATATCATTCCTGTAAAAATAATTAAACAATGCGAGGCTAGCTTGCGTCTTAAGCTATCTATCGGTTGCAAGCAGCCGGTTTCATGATTATGATGGAGAAATCAGGGTAAGGGTCAAGAAGAAACTGGAGGAATACTCATGAACATCCGCAAGCCCATAGTTGCCGGTCAATTCTATCCCGCGTCCAAGGTCTCTGCGCAGGCTGCGTTGGATGAATGTCTGGCTGTGAATGTTGATGAACATGATTTGCCCAGGATTATTGTGGGTGGGATTGTTCCGCATGCCGGATGGATGTGTTCGGGCATGGTGGCGGGGAAGGTATTTCGGGCGATTGCGATGCGAGGTGAGGTCGAGACTTTTGTGCTGTATGGTGCGGTGCATCGATATGGTGTCAATCGGCCGTCGGTGTATCCGAGTGGGGTCTGGGAGACGCCGCTGGGTCAGGTGGCGATTGACGAAAGGCTGGCGTCGGAAGTCCTTCTGAATTCCAATCTGTTCAGGGGCGATCCGGATGCCCATCAGCTGGAACATAGCATTGAGGTGGAGGTTCCGTTTATTCAGCGGCTCTTTCCGCAGGCGAAGATTCTTCCTGTTATGACGCCACCGACGCTGTGCGCCGAGGAGGCGGGTCAGATCGTGGGCGAGACGATTGTGAGGACGGGTATCAAGGCTGTGTGCATTGGTTCGACCGATTTTACCCACTATGGACCGAGCTATCGATTCACGCCACACGGTTGCGGTCGCGAGGGGCTCCGTTGGGCCAAGGACGTTAACGACCATGGTCTTCTGGAGCGCATCGAGCGGATGGATCCGGATTCCGCGATTGAGTATGCGGAGCACGCGCAGGCGGCCTGCGGGTCAGGCGCTATCGCGGCGAGTATCGCCTCGGCTGTGGCGATGGGGGCCAACAAGGTGAAGGTTCTGGAGCATACCACCAGTTTCGAAGTTCTCGGCAGTCGATTTGGCGACCGATCGGACGATTCGGTGGGATATGCGGGAATTGTTTTTGGGATCGATTAGTTCATTCGTGCTGCCGGTTGAGCGGTTGTACCTGAAGATTATAGCGAGAAGTGATGGTTTAAGAACCCCATTCTGCAGGACTCATCTGAAATCGCCTGGTCAATATATGGACTTGTGTCAGTCCTCCAGACGAGGCCGTGATCGCTCCCGTTTGATCGTGCCTTTTCGCCTCTTCTCTTCGAGTCGGCGTTCGTGCGAGGCACGTGTTCTCTTTGTTTTCCTCCGAACGGGAAGGGGTTTCAAGGCTTGGCGAAGAAGCTCTGTGAAGCGGTTGACGGCGAGTTGTTTGTTCTCCGGCTGGCTTCGAGTCTGCTGTGAAACGATCCGCAGGATGCCTTCCTTGCTCAGCCGTGTTCCCAGCCGGGCATGAATCAGATGTCTCTGCGCATCAGTGAGGCTCGGAGAACAGTCTACGTCGAACTCGAGCGAGACGCGGCTGCTGACTTTATTGACGTTCTGCCCACCGGGGCCGCTGCTTCTTGACGCGGTGAAGACCAGTTCGTCTTCGCGAATTTCACAATGGTTCGAAATGTGGATCATTCGTCCATTGTATCGTCCGGTTTTGGATTTTTCACGGTCTGATGCGATTTCTCATACCGGTTCAATCAGGGTAATCACTACCGTGTGTCGGGTTCCTCGGCGATGGTCGGGAGGCAGGACATTCGAAGTCTGGCGCAGCCCATCGGAATGAGGGTGATGGTTTCTTCCGGTTCGTTGGAGTGAGCGGGACTTTTGGGAAGAACATCGACGGTTTCGTTGATCAGTTTCCATTCGGGAAGTTTTTTGGCCTTGGCCTTAAGCTCAATCGGAGCGTCCTGGACGGTCCAGGGTTGGTCGGTGACTTGGCGTTGTCGGGCAACGGAGATAGTCTTGTCCGGTTGGACCGGGTCCACGACCAGGCCGTAATTCCAGGGAGTGGTCGGAAAGACTTCCCACTCGGGCCACTCGTCGGTTCCACCGCATTTTTGCCATCGTTCTTCGATCTTCACCGAATAGCTCAATGGTCCGCGATCCACGGTTACGCTGTTGGCGGATTTGGTCCACTGCCTGATGCTGAGTTCTGCCGGCAGGACGATATCCACACGGTCGCCGTCGCTCCACGACCTTTCAATCACCACATATTGTTCGGGCTGCGCCGATATCGCCAGAGACTTGCCGTTTATCGCGACCTCGAACCGATGGCACCACATCGGTACGCGAAGATAAAGGGGAAACTCGGCGGGTGCGTGCGTTTCAATGGTCAGCGAGACACGATCCGAGAAGGGGTAATCGGTGTCTTCACGGATGGCCACAATCTGCCCGGTGCCGACCTTGGCTGTAACGTCGCAGGCTCCGTACATCCAGGCCGCCAGGCCGTTGTCCGAAGTCGCCATCCATAAGTGTTCCACATAGTAGGGCCAGCCCATGGCTGAGTTGTGCTGACAGCAGCGGTACATGTGCGGGCTGTAATCGATCATACGGCCTTTGTTGTGATAGTCGTGGTGCTCGCTGGCGTCCAATTGCGGTTGATTGCCGGCCGTCAAGTAATGCAGGGCTTTGAGATCCGGGGTGTGTGACGCGGGGAATGAGTTGAACATGATATCTTCGACCCGGTCCGCGTAAAGCGACTGGCCGGTGATCTGGGCCAGGATGTAGAAGCTTTTGTTGAACTCGACCATGGCGCAGGGCTCCCATTCCTGCCTGGGATCGGGCTTTCCGGGGCGCAGGAGTGCGTCCGCGGCGAAGATTCCCCCCGGCGGCAGTCCCCACGTCGCCATGTGCATGTCGTACCAGTATTCCGTTTCCGCCAGATCCTTCGGATCATTCGATTGGACGTAATACGTTCCCGGTTCGCGGAATCGCTGCGTGAAATGCACGACATGATACTCCAGCCAGTCCTTCAGCGGGGGCTGAACGCTCCGGTGAAATCGTGTAGCCAAGTCGAGCAGCTTTTGATCGCCCGTTCGGTTGAACAGCCAGTACAGATGGGGCAGCATATCTCCCGCCCGGACCTGCTGAATTTGCGGCCGCCAGTCGCCAAAATCGCGATCGAACACTTTTCGGGGCATGAACTGGTCGTCCGGAATTCGCTCGCACCAGCGGAAGAACTTCGTCATCAGGGGGATGATTCGGCTGTCGTTTGTGTGCTCGTAGTGCGTGATCAAGGCGTCGAGCATGACCATGTGCGGCCAAATGTCCGTAGTTCGTGCCTGATTCTTCCCGACGACGGATTTATTCAGCCGGGCCCCGAAGTACCCCTCCGCGTCCTGCGATCGAACCACGGCATCGATCCATCCCTCGGCTTCGCTCATGATCCGTTGATTATCCAGGAGCACGCCCAGATCGTGGAATCCCCGGAGCCAGTACGGCTGTTCTTCCCAACCGTCACCGGCCGGGTCAAACCATCCGTTCCCAGGCTTGAGGAACGCACTGAGTTCCTGCAGTCGTCCCGTCAGGCCATTCGCCATGAGTTCCAGTTGATGTCGAATCCACCCGCGGGCTCGGACGCTTCCCAGAGGCAGCTTGACCAGTGGGTTGGTCCGCAATGGCGGGCGGTTGGATACGTAGTGTGAGTTTGTCCTTTCGAGGCCGGGTCGGTTCGTTACGCGTACATTCATCATGGTATGAATTCTCCTGATGTATCCATTATGTTTGCTCCGAAGAAATCAGCAAGATGACTTATCTGTAGAAAATATGGACAAAACCGACTATAGTAGGCGATCGGTATTCGTTCAGGAATGAACCATGAGCCAGGTATTGATGATTCGGGAAGGGCAGTTGCCGCGGGCGGATAACGGCGGGTTATTTATCTCGCCGGGGCACGGTCGCCATCCGTGTCGTCAGCTCGACAGCTTCGAGATCATCATGGTACGGAGCGGGCGATTGAAGATGGGGGAAGAGGACAAGACTTTCTCGCTAGATTCTTCGGACATGTTAATTCTGTTTCCAGGATATGAGCACCGGGGTTTGAGCGATTACGAGACCGACACCAGTTTTTATTGGGTTCATTTTTATCTGCCGAAGCGGGTCTATCGGATTCGCTCGGAAGGGGAGTCGTGCCGCGGGTTCTTCGCTGTGCCTCAGTGTGCCCATCCCGCTCGTCCGGAGCGAATGATCGAGCTATTTCGACAATTTCTGCACGGCCAGGAGGAGCGATTTCGTTCACCGTTTGAGGCGGATCTTCTGGTGGCGCAGATGTTGGTGGAATTGGCGTTTCATGTCAAACGGACGGTCGAAAGTCCGGCGGCCGAGCGGTTGGCTGAGCGGGTCAAGGCCGTTGTGGACGCGGAGTTTCATCAATCGGTGATGAGCCCGGGCTTTGTGGCGCAGAGACTCGACGTCAACGGCGATTATCTGGGACGCGTGTTCAGAATGGCGTTCGGGCAGACGATCGGCGATTACATTCATCACCGTCGGCTCCGTGAAGCCCGCAAGCTGCTGCAGGAATCAGAACTCAACGTGAATCAGGTGGCGATGGCAGTAGGGTTTACAGACCCGGGTTATTTTCGGAGGCTCTTTCGAAGGCACTATGAAATCAGGCCGGGCGATCTTCGCCGGCTATACTATCGTACACATGTAAATATTCGTTAGGTACGAAAGGAAGAGGAATGACTGAATCACCGCTGCGATATCAACCGGAAAAGCTGCCGCAGATCGTGTGTCCGGAGCATCCTGAATGGGTGGCGATGTACAATACCGCCTGGCAAATGGCCTTCAGCAATATCGAATACCCGACGAAGCCTGGCTGGAAGCCTCAACTCACGTGCATGCCCGGGGCCGACACGGTTTGGCAGTGGGATTCCTGTTTCATGACGTTCTTTACGCGGTTTTCCAATCGGCAACTCAGCGCGATGGACAATCTGGACAATTTGTACCGGCTGCAGCGGGAGGACGGTTTTGCGAGCATGGCGTATCGGATATCCACGGAACGACCTGCCTACGGTGAACGGATCAACCCGCCCCTTTTTTCGTGGGCGGAATGGGAGTACTATTTGGCCACGGGAGACGACAGTCGGCTTGAGTCGGTGCTTCCTCGACTGGTCAGGCTTTACGATTGGATACAGGCCAATCGCACGCGAAACACCGGTCTGTACTGGTTCGAGGACAGCGGATCCAGCGGTATGGATAATGCGCCGAGAGGGGGGTATCTGTGCGAGAAGCTGAACGGCAGCGACATCTGCTTTATCGATCTGGCCTGTCAGCAGGCGCTCAGTGCGTTGTATATCGGGAAGATTGCCGGGCATCTCGGCAACACTGATCTTGTTGAACGATTTGCCCGCGAGCATACGCAACTCAAAGCACTGATAAATGAGCGGCATTGGTGCGAACGGATCGGGTTTTATATGGATCTCTTCACCCGTGATCACAAGGACTCGCGATGCAATTTTCTGAATCATAAGACGCTCGCGGGCTACTGGCCGATGATCAGCGAGGTGGCGAATGAAGGTCATGTTGGGCGGTTGATTGAACATCTCTTGAACCCGGACGAATTCTGGACGCGGCATCCGCTTCCCACATTGTCGAAGGATGACCCGAATTATGATCCTCTGGGAGGCTATTGGTTGGGCGGGGTATGGGCGCCGACGAATTACATGGTGATCAAGGGGCTGGAGCGATACAAGAAGCACGATTTGGCGAGGGAGATCGCGGTTCGACATCTGAACGCGATGGTTGAGGTGATGCGAGAAGAGAACTACGCGAGCATCTGGGAATGCTATTCTCCGGAATTCGCCCGCCCGGCGACGAACGGATATGGACGGATCTGTCGTCCGGATTTTGTCGGCTGGACGGGGCTTGGACCGATTGCCATGCTGATTGAGTCGATTTTCGGATTCCAGTTTGATGCCTCCGATAACCGCATCAGCTGGATGGTTCGGACGACGGGCGAGCACGGCATACGGAACCTGGTATTCAACGGCAAGACCGTCTCACTGACGATCGCTGCGGCGGACGCGATCCAGGGGACGCGAAAAGTGACGGTGGAAACGACGGGGCCGGTTCGTCTGGAGCTCTCGCGACTGGGTAAATTCCATGAGACTCAGCATGAGCTTTCCGCCGGTCGGCACGAACTGTTGCTGTAGGCATTTCGGGCGGCGGTCGGATCATCTGCCGAGAGGGAACCAAGTCCGCGTGGAAACGATTCCACCGCCGAAGAAGGACCATGCTTTCTCACGGCCGGGTCTTTTTGAACACGGATCGTCGGGCTACTGGGGCGGTTTGGCTTCGAGGTCTGCCATGTAGGCCAGGGTGCGCTCCAGTTCGTTCTTCAGGTGTCGCAGGCGCAGCAGGGATTTGACCCGGGTGAGCAACTCGAGCTTATTGACGGGCTTGGTCAGGAAATCGTCCGTTCCGCACTCCACGCTTCGCTCGATATCGCTGATTTCATTCAAGGCGGTGATCATGATCACGGGAATATCGCGGGTGGTCGGGTCTTTCTTGAGTTTTTTGCAGACTTCGAACCCGCTCATTTTGGGCATCATAATATCGAGGAGGATCAGGTCCGGTTGGCCGTCGCGGACTTTGTCCATTGCTTCCATTCCGTCCCGGGCGATCAGGATTTCCACGGGAAGGTCCTCAAGGTATGCCTGTAAAAGCTCGACGTTCTGCGCGTTATCGTCGACGATCAACACCTTGCCGCCGACCTTGTCCGTTCCCTGATCGTGTGTCATCGAACATCTCCTTCTTGCTTAACCACAACCCAATGGATTATAAACGCCTCTTTCAGATTCTTCCAGAGTATAAATCCCTCGCGTCAACATTGGTTTCAGTATTGAGAATGAGGTTTTTTCGGGAGGCCGTTTCTTTTAAGCATTTCACTGTCAAAAACTCAATTTTTCGCTTGATCGAAACCGATATATGAAGTATTTATACCGAGTTTATGTTTTCCGCCGGCCCCCGAGTCAGGATGACTGGCGGTACTAACGTCTGTTTCATCGTGGTCATGAACTGGCCCGAAGAACATAAACGGTTTTTTCGGAATTGCTTTTTTTGTTCGAAACGTTTTTTTGGGAAGAGGTATCAGCAGTGAAAAAGAATTGGAAGTTGTCAGGGGCGCTCGTCGCCTTGGTGGTGTTGACGCTGGTCGGGTGGTTTGCCCCCCAGTGGGTCAACGCCCAACCCACGATGACGACCGGTCCGGCTCAAGCGGCCGTCGATCATGCGGAATCGTTCAAGTTCTTCAGTTTCATCACGGGTGAGAAATTCAACCAGTATGAGCGGATTGCGCTGTTTGTGGTGCTTGGCATCGCGGTGGCCGGTCTGCTCTATGCGTGGATGCTCGTCGGTCAGGTCAAGAACGCCGACCAGGGCACCAAGCGGATGCAGGACATCGCGGCTGCCGTTCGGGAAGGCGCCAATGCCTATTTGGCCGCCCAGTTCCGCAAGATCGGTCCCTTGATCATCGTGATTACCGTCGTTCTGTTCCTGACCAAGTGGGGGGAATGGCCGTTTGCCTTTGGGCGTGCGGGCGCATTCCTGGTCGGATCGCTGTTCAGTTGGACGGTGGGGTTCGTCGGAATGCGATTGGCCACGACGGGTAACCTGCGTGTGGCGGCGGCTGCGACCAAGAGCTACGGCGAAGCCATGCAGCTCGGATATCGCACGGGAACCATCACGGGTATGCTCACGGACGGCTTGGGTCTCCTGGGCGGAACCCTCATTTTCATGATGTACGGCGAGCAGGCGTATGAAGCCCTCCTCGGAGTTGGGTTCGGCGGAACGCTGCTGGCGTTGTTCATGCGAGGGGGCGGCGGTATCTACACCAAGGCGGCCGACGTTGGCGCGGACCTGGTTGGTAAGATTGAGAAAGACATTCCGGAAGATGATCCGCGTAACGCGGCGACCATTGCCGACAACGTGGGCGACAACGTGGGTGACTGTGCCGGTATGGCGGCCGACATTTTCGAGTCGTACGAAGTGACCATCGTCGCGGCCATGATTCTCGGTCTGGCGACCTTCGGCCACAAGGGCGTCATGTTCCCCTTGCTCGTCCGTGGAATTGGCGTGCTCGGTTCGATCATTTCCACGTACACCGTGAGGGCAGGCGCCAACGATACGTCGGACACCGCCTTGAGGTCCGTACACCGCGGCTTCTGGATCGGATCGGCGATCTCCGTTATCGGGTTCGTGGTTCTCGGATTCTTCTACCTGCGGTTTGACCAGGCTTACCTGGCGGTCAACCAGATGGCTGCCGCCGGATTCAATCTGAAAGACGGTCTTATTCAGCCGGCATGGTATATCGTTTCCGGCGCCGACATTCGCCCGTCGCTGACGTGCTTCATCGGCGTTATCCTGGCGATCGTTCTGAACAAGGTGACCAGTTACTTCACGCACACTTCGCATGAACCGGTCAAGAGTTTGGCGCGAAGCTGTCAGACGGGACATGCGACGAACATCATCCAGGGGTTCGCCGTTGGTTATGAATCGACGGTTGTGAACCTGCTTGTGATTGCGGTGGCGATTGCCCTGTCCGTGCTCTGCTATTGGGGTACCCCGGCGACGTTCGTAGCCTACGGTGTTGCTATGGCGGGTATTGGTATGTTGACGTTGACCGGAAACACCATCTCGATGGATGTGTTCGGTCCCGTGGCCGACAATGCCAATGGTATCGGTGAAATGGGTTACGACAAGGACGCCATGGAAAAGGCCCAGCCCGGCAGCTACAAGCGGGCCCGCCAGATCCTGGCCGACCTTGACGCCGTTGGAAACACCACGAAGGCGGAAACCAAGGGTATCGCGATCGGATCGGCCGTTATCGCCGCCGTATCGCTGTTCGCCAGCTTCATCGCGGTTATCGCGGTGGGTAACGAGGCGAACATTCCGCTGATGACGAAGGCTCAGTATGTGCACTTTGCGGGCAAGCTGACGGTGGCCGATCCGATGGTGCTCATCGGATTCCTCATCGGCGGCGCTGTTCCGTTCCTCTTCAGCTCGATGCTGATTCGTGCGGTCGGTCGCGCTGCGTTCTTTATTGTGAAGGAATGCCGTGAGCAGTTCAAGGATAAGGATATCTGGGCGGGAACCAAGAAGCCCAACTACGGGCGCGTAGTGGATATCTGCACCTCCACGGCGCAGAAGGAACTGGTCGGTCCGGGACTCCTGGCGATTCTCACCCCGATCATGGTCGGCTTCCTCCTCGGACCGTATGCTCTCGGGGGCTTCCTGGCGGGTATGATCCTGACCGGGCAGCTCCTTGCCGTCTTCATGGCGAACGCGGGCGGCGCCTGGGATAACGCCAAGAAGATGATCGAAGACGGTATCTACGGTGGAAAGGGCTCCGATGCGCACAAGGCCGCAGTTACCGGCGACACGGTTGGCGATCCGCTGAAGGATACCGCCGGTCCCGCCATCAACCCGCTGGTCAAGGTTATGAACATGGTCAGCGTTCTGGGTCTGGGCCTGGTGCTCTCCTACAACGTGATGGGAATTCGTCCCAATGCCGCAGGTGGAAATCCGACGGCGTGGGATATGTATCTCCCCACGGAGTGGCGAGTGGGCCTGATCGTGGCGGTGATCTGCCTGGCTGCTCTCATCTGGGCCGTTTGGCAGTCCAAGCGCGAAAGTGAAGAAATGAAGCAAATCGAGGCGACGCTCGAAAAAGCTGCCTAGAATTGGTTCATAGCACTCAAACGAAAGGGGCACAGCAATGTGCCCCTTTTTTTGTTGCGTAGAAATGTGGAGTTCGATAAATCTGAAGTATGAATGAAATCAATGATAGCAGACCAGCACAGACGTTCTCCAGATGGTTGATAGTCGTCTTATATGCGGCGATGGTTATTTTTGCCCTTTACGGTTCCTCGTTCAGCATATCGGCGGGGGATACGTGGGTTGCGATGGCCTGTGGGCGGCATATCATGAACCACGGCGTGACCAACGCGGATCCGTTCAGCTTCAACTCACATCCCCCCGGTCCGACTGCGGCCGAATTGGAGAAGTATTCTCCCGCGATGCGGGGCTTGATCGCCCGATGGTGTCCCAGCGGATGGATCAACCAGAACTGGTTGGCTCATGTTATCTTCTACCAGATGGCCCAGCGTCTGGGTTATGACTCTCTGGTCGTTTGGAAGGTACTGACGTACATCCTTGTGGTGTTCATGCTCTATGCGACCGCGCGGATTATGGGCGCTCACGCGATGCTGGCGGCTGGGTTTGCCTGCTTTGCCATGTACGTCGGACGGACGTTCATTGATATCCGTCCGCAGGGATTCAGCAATTTCTGTGTGGCGATGTTTCTGCTCATCCTCGCGCTGACCACGTACCGTGATGTTCGCTACATCTGGGTTATTGTTCCCCAGACGATTTTTTGGTCTAACGTCCACGGGGGATACATCTATGTTTTTATCACTTTGATTCCGTTCATTGTCATTCATCTGTTGACGAGCCTTTGGAGGGATCGCTTCGTATCGATTGGCAAGCGAGGTATCTTGCACGTTCTGGGCGCCATGGTTGCGGCGTTTGTCGCGTCGATCGTGCTGAATCCATACCATGTGACGAATTTTACGCACACGTTTGTCATCAGCGTCAGCAAGGACGCGGAACTATGGCGCAATGTGGCCGAGTGGTTCTCTCCGTTTGACAAGAAGGTGAACTTCGGGCAGGTTACGCCGTTCTTCATCATGTGCGGTATGTCGGGTTTGATCTTTTTGGCTTGGCTGGCCGCTATCCCTCTCAAGCCGAAGCTGACTCAGAAGGCCATTCGGAAACTCAAGCCCGAGGATATCAGTTATTCCTGGCCGAAGGTGGATTTAGCCTTGCTGGTTGTCTGGTTTCTGACGATTTACATGGCGGTCAAATCCCGGCGATTCATTCCTCTGGCCGCGATCGCGGCGTGCCCGATGATGGCCGTCATGCTGGACCAGACAATCCGAATGCTTTTCGCCCGGCGACGGTTCAAGGAACACAATCAACTGGTCGTTCCGCCCATGTCCGACCGATTGGTCCGGGCGTTTACTTTCAGTATGGCGGGGGTTACGTTGGTTTTCGCAGTTGCCTTCGGATGGATGCTCAAGAAGGAATACATGGACGCGAATCCGCACTATCTTCGTTCGGACACGCTGTTCGTCCGCATGACGACCTCTTATGACAAACCGGTCGGTGCGATCGAGTTTTTGCGGCAGAACCTCAGGACAGGGCGAATCTTCCATCCCTGGACCGAAGGCGCGTATGTTTCCTGGGGGCAGGACCCCGATCCGGTCACGGGCAAGACGCCCATACCTGTTTTTATTGATGGTCGGGCCCAGGCCGCGTATCCGCCGGACAAGTTTCTTCGTTACATGGATCTCTCGGTCGGCGGGCCGTCAGGACGAATGCTCCGAGGCGGAGGGGAATTGAGTGCTTTGCAGGTAAAGGAGATTGCCCAATGGCTCGATACCGAGTTCAAGAAGTACCGGGTGTCGGTCGTATTGACCTCCATGCGGAAATTTGAGGCGGTTTGCCTGCTGGCGACCCGGGCGAATTGGCGTCCGGCGTACGTGGACGAGCGGTTTATGTTGCTTGTCGATACCGATTACCCGGAGTGCAAAAAGCTCTACGAGGACCTGAGCCAAGACCGGGTGAAGTTTCCCGATGATTTTTCGCGTGAGCTTACGCACGCGTATATTTCGGTTCGTGTGAACGACGGCAAATGGCGGGAGATTGGTCTGAACCGTGCTGCGAAGGCTCTGTCGCTAAGGCCCTGTTCCGTCGCCGCTCAGCAGGTTCTTCTGGCGGGACGTGACCCGAGTCTGTCCGGTCGAGTGGGCACCGTATGCCAGGAGTTTCTCGCCGATTTCGTCAAGAATAGGAAGAAGTACGACCAGGAAAACGGGTTCGGGTTACGGGCGGAAGCTGCCGAGGTGCTGCGGCGCGGCGTCGCTCGTTAGGTGTCTGTGCGAATCAACAAACAAAAAAGGAGCACCGTTTGGTGCTCCTTCTATTCTGAGAATTTTTGAGAACAACGTTAGCTGGCGGCTGCCTCGGCGGTTTGGGGCTTGTAGTTGCGTTTCACCGGCTTGACGATCAGGCCGTTTCGGATGGCCCGGGTGGAAACGCGGATCCGGCAGACTTTGCCTTCGATGACCGCTCGCACGGTCTGGATGTTGGGCTTGAAGGTCCGTTTGGTGATACCGGTTGTCTTAATTCCGACTCCGCCCAGGTACTTCGCTTTACCGCGACGGGCGATGCTACGACCAAACTTCGTCTTCTTGCCGGTAAAATAACATTCACGTGCCATGATAACTTGCTCCTCTGAATATCTGCATTCAACTAATTATTATCTGGTACTTTGCAGAAAACACGTATTATATTTTATCCCCATACGGATTTCAACCCAATCCTGACGGTAAAATAGGAAATTTTTAGGTGTCGTTCGTGCAACGGAATCGGCCCAAAATACAAGGGAAGAGGGCTTTTGAGGCGGTTGTTTTCGCCATAATTGGCTGATCAGTATTGTGAAAGGATAAGTCAGTGTCGGTACGTGAGTTAGGGTATTATTCTCGGCATGTCCGACAATGTGCCTCCGAACGCGGATTTCTCACGCGTGGAAGCGATTGCGCACGGCTGACAGTCGCCTTTCTGTCTGACAGGGTCCAATATGAGTGGTCTTTGACGGCTGCGGTATTGCCCCAAGACCTGAAACAAATTTCTGTTCCGCAGGGATTTCATCGCATAGCGCGTTTCCAGGAATTGACCGCCAGCAGGTTGCTGAAAGGTCTCAGATTGGTCAGGATGCCGTTATCGGGGTCAAAAGCGGTTTTCGTCTTCGTCGGCTTGGGGATCCACTGTTCGCACAGATCAGAAAGTTTTCCAGAGTCGAATGCATGGCAGTTCAGGGCGAGCAGTTGTCCGTTTCGCGAGAGCAGCCAGTAGATGGGCCGATGGTGAAAGTGCCGGAAGTGCCGGTCGAAGAATGACTCGATAAGAAATTCGTGCAGGTGTCCGGACGGACTGACGGCTTGAATGATCTCGTTCGAGTTTGACCGGCCGACCATCTTCTCCAAAGCCGTTCTGACCTGGGATGCCAAGCCCTGATGGTCGTTCGGAAGGAGCAGGTGCAAGAGATCGGGCAAAACCGTGAAGCTTTGGACATACCGTCCCATCGCGACGCCGACGGCATAGGAAATCCACCGATAGGCCAAGTTTTCGTGATCCATTGTGAAGGATATTTCGTCCGGTGGGGTCTGTCGTTCGACGAGTTCCTGATCCTCCTTGCCGAGACCATAGAGTTGGTAGATCCAGTGATCCACCTCGTGCTGAATGGCTGTCAATCGCGTGGTTGTCCTGGTGACCATGGAACATCCCTCGGGCCAGGGAGGCGGTGAGACGAAGTCGGGCGACGTTTCGTCGATCGCGTCCAGGGACTTGGCCAAGTCGATCGCTTCCAGAACAAGGCGTTTGAGTGTGGCTGGGCATTTTACCGTCGGGACAGGCAATCGCTGGAGGTCACCCACCTGGAAATTAACGGTCGGGTTGATTAGTCCGAGGGCGAATCGGCACCAGCGGGAATTCAGGATGGCCAGGATGAGCCACAGGTCCTTGCAGAAGACCGAGGACCCGGCCACGTCGAAAACAGACCCGGTCGGCATGTATCGGGCGCTGAATTTTCCGCTGGTGAGGTATGAATAGGTGATTCCTTCGCGGAAATAGAACTCGGAATTCTTGGCCACCCATTGCCAACTGCCGTTGATGTAGGGATATCGTCGGCAGATCTCCTCTTTGATCTCCCGTCCGTTCTGCCCCCAGTTTACCAGGAACTCGCGGCATCCGTACCACTTGACGTACCCGCCGCCTTTCATGTAGGGGAACCATTTCTTGCCGGAGTTCTCCGCGTCGGTGAGATTTTCGCAATTCCAGGCGACGCGATCTCGCGGGATCTCCCACCAATAGCGAAGGAAACGTTCATTGTCGGTCGTTGCCAGTCCCTGGCGCAACTCGGCCACGCTTCCCAGAGAAGGCAGCTCACCAAAGAGTCGACGAATCCGGGGGCTGATCCAGTATACCCAGGGCTGATCGGGAAGGGCGGAGAAATCCGCCTGCCGATAGTTGTAGCAGCAGGGGATATTTCCATTGGGGTCCCGTCGGAGTTGGTCGAGCATTCTCGTCATTTGCGAATGTTTCTCTTCCGAACTCGTCGGCGCCGTCAGTTGCAGATATCGTCCTTCTCCCGAAACGCGCGTCTGTTCGTCAGGCTCTCGCCGGAGGACGTAGAAGGCGCAATCGACCACAGCGTCGTCAAACGTATTGAGTCCGGTGTGAACCAGGGTCTCGATGGCTGTCTGATTCAGCAAGAGGTTTCGCAGACCCGCGAAGGAGCGAATAAACATGAACGTTTGCGGCGTGACGGCTCCGAGCCGGCCGCCGGGGCGCAAAAGCTCCAGTGATCGGTCAAGAAATGCCGTGTACAGATTCCGTCCGCTGGCCTTGTAGTGTTTGGCCATGAAGGCTTTGAGCCGGAGGTTGTAGTCTCGCTTATCCAGGTAGGGGGGGTTGAGCAGAAGGACATCAAATTGCGAGGGAAAACCGGCATGGGCGATGCGCATATCGGGCCGTTTCAATGTGTCCAGGCATCGCATGTGAGGTGCCTGGGTGATGGCGCCGTCCAGACTCAGGAACAACGTCAGTGTCGCCAGTTCGATCGCGAGGGGGTCGATATCCATTCCGAAGAGGTTGTTTCGAACAATCGCGTTTGAGATCTCGGACTCATCGGGAACGCTGGGGTTCGCAGGCCATCCAGTCTGGCCTGCTCGTGCGAGCTCTTCGCGATACATGAATCGCAGGAGGTCGAGGACGGGAAGCCCCAGATGCATAGTCCCGCAGGCGGGATCGAGAATTGTTATTTCACTTGCCGGCTTGGGCTGTATGGGCGGCAGGGGAGCGGGTGGTACCACCAGGTAGGGGAGGCGAGCCCGAAGTTCGCTGTCGGGGTGCATTTGAAGCCACAGACGGCCGAGCGTGTTTTGAACGAGAAAATCGGCAATCCAGCGGGGCGTAAACTGCTGCGTTCGCGTCGCCAGGTGACGGGCGTGGATCTTGGGAGCGCTCGGCGACCGAAAGATCTCCAGACCGGGCTCAAGGTAATATTGGTAGCTCCAACTGGCTGTCTCCGGGAATGTCCAGAGTTCGTTGAAATCCGAAGTCTTGAGGGCCTTGCGGAATTCCTCCGCCGGCTCGGGGTCGAATGTGTCAGAAAACATCTGCCAATGTCCGCCATTGGTGGGATGAGGAATGCGATTGAGCAGCGATGCGAATTGCCGGACGGCGTGGAGTGCGGAGGCGGAACTCGGTTCCAGTAGATTATTATGCTCCAGGATCTGTGTCCACAGGAGGGTCAGGAAGGATCGTTTGGCGTCTGATTCATTGGAGTCATGTCCATGTCGCCGGCGGCGCACCTTCGGGGCAAGCAGTTGATGTCCCAACGATGCGATTTTTCTGAACTTCTCTCGCGGCAGCAATGACGGCTCCTTGTATTCGCCTTCGCGGTTCTTTGCATCATCTTCTTGATCTTCATCATATAGCAGGATATCATGGCTTTTTCTAGAATGAATTTGTACGGGGCGTAGCTCAGCTTGGCTAGAGCGCCTGGTTTGGGTCCAGGAGGCCGGAGGTTCAAATCCTCTCGCCCCGAATTTGGTGATCTGTTTTTTGGGGGGGATTGCGATAGTTGGTTCGGGTCATTGCCTGCCGCGGTTTTTCGCCTGCGTGCTCCATTTAGTGTTGTGGAATGGGTACTTCCCTGCCTTCTTGTTCATCGGAGACGTACGCTGCGTAGATTGCGGCAGTTGTGTCGATGGCCAGTTCCAGGTCCGACTGCGGCTGGCGATTTTCGGCTGCGCACTGAACGAAATCCTGAATCTCCGCCTGGTAACCCATTGTGTAGTTCTCATCGGGACACGCGGGCGACCAGCCCTCCTGTGTGCTCACCTTCTCCGCCAGGTAGATATTCTTGTATTGCTCGCCCCTCGGATTGTACGTATCGACGAGTCCGACGGGGCTCATGCGGCACCGGGTGCGGTGATTGTTCGCGAACACTTCGACGTAGTCGTAGATTCCTCCGAGGACCACCTCGCAGGTGAGCACGTCGGCCACGGTACCATCGTCGAAGGTCACGTGCATAAAGCCGTAATCTTCGATGTCGTGATAGTCGGTACGGATCAATTTTGCATCGCGATAGCCGGGCAGTCGCGTCAGTTGGTGGACCCGGCTGCAGACACGAATCGGGCGGATCGGCTTGCCTCGCGAGGCGAGTCCCTCCACACGCTTCAGATACAACATTCCGCCGAGCGGGTGGCAGCCTTTTCCGATCAGCGATCCGCCGCCGGCGAATCGCCAGACGCCGTACACCGGAGAGGCCGATCCATTGTGCGACTCCTCGCCCATCATGCGAAGAATCTGGGCGCCCGTTTTCTCGATGATTTCCCGCTCCTTCTGCAGGCTGGGCGTGTAGACGAAGTTCTCGGCATAGCCGAACACGACGCCGCTTGTGCGGACAGTCTGAGCGATGCGGTCCAATCGATCCATAACTTCCTTGAGCATGGGCGTCTTCGGCGCGGTATCGCCTCGGAACCGTTCATCCGCGTCTGGTGGCCCGAAGCAGCCGGTGAGGGGTTTTTCGCAGATAATTGCCTTGCCTGCGTTGGCGGCTGTCAGAATCGCATCTTCATGGACATACGGCGGGCTGCAGACGTCCAGGACGTCGATATGGGGAAGCATTGTCTGAACGTTGTCAAAGACAGGTATGTTATGTTCCCGTCCGAATTTCTCCCTGCTCTCACGGTGAAGCGAGGTGATCCCCGCGAGCTGGACATTGATTCCGTGGACCTTTCGCAGGCACTGGACATGATATCGTCCGGCGAAGCCCGTTCCGACAATTCCGACTCGTACGGTTTTCATGCGGTGGTTCCTTTTGTGATTGCCCACGCCGAATTTTCGGTATGCTGGTAGTATACCACGCGATCGTCGCCATAAAAAGAAGTTGAATTTCCCGACCTGCCGACAATAATAGGAACACGTTGAAATGAGGGTAGAAAATGAAGGTTTTTCGATTTGTCATTGTTTCCACTGTATTCCTGGCTTTTATTGGCGGCTGTTCGCAACAATCGGAACGGCGGACGGCGCAACAGGCCAGTCGGGATGTCCTGTATCAGGTTTCGACGTTCAACGCCTTGATGGAAGGTGTGTACGATGGTCCGACGACATTTGGGCAGTTGCGGGCTCACGGCGATTTCGGGATTGGGACGTTCAACGGTCTTGACGGAGAGATGATCCAGTTCGACGGCCGGGTGTACCAGGTGAGATCGGATGGGAAGGTGTATCCGGTTTCGGACACGATGAGCACGCCCTTCGCCTCGGTGAAGTTTTTTGTTCCGGACCGAACGGCCGTGGTGGAGCGGGGGATGGATTTTCCGTCGCTTGAGAAATTCCTCAATGCCTTGATTCCATCGAAGAATATGTTCTATGCCATTCGGATCGACGGTACGTTCAGCTATGTCAAGACACGGAGCGTGCCCGCGCAGAAACGACCTTACCCTCGCCTTGTGGAGGTTGTGAAGAATCAGCCGACGTTTGAGATGAAGGACGTCAAGGGCACGATTGTCGGGTTCCGCCTGCCCGAATACGTCAAGGGAGTCAACGTGTCAGGATACCATTTTCATTTTCTGACCGATGATGCCAGGGCGGGGGGGCATTTGCTGGAATGCCGAATCGAGAAGGGTTGCGTAAGAGTCGATGATTGTTCCCAGCTCTTCCTCAACCTTCCTCGACAGGAGGAGTTTTCCAAGGCCAACCTTACCACGCAGAAGCAGGACGAGATGGAAACCATCGAACGATAGTGGCGTGTGTCAGTCCTTGCAGATTTGGCTTGCGTGAATATAACGTTTATTTGGATGTCGGCTCAGGCAATGAGGGTTCTAAGGAGTAGAAAATGAGAAGAGTTGTTCGACGAATCGGCATCGGCTGGATTGCCCTGATCCTCGCCGTCAACGTGGGATGTTCTTCGGACATTGCAAGACAGATTGTTGTCGACCAGCTCTTTGGAGTCGCCTCGTCTGTGGTCGGCGCGGCCTCTTCGTCGCTGGTCCCGGCCCTGCTTCAGTCGCTGATGTCGCAGAATGCGGCAGACGCCGGCGCTGAATAGGCTGCGGCTTTGTCTTACGTCAGTGAGAAGGAATAGATGCTTCCGTAGCACACATGGAAGTGGACCTTGATCGGTTTTCCCGCAAGCTCCGCCAGATTCACTTTATTCTTCCACGTGATCTCCGCGTTGATCGAGTCAGTTTTGATCTCGCGGCAGTTTTCCAGTTCGAATCCAGGATAGGGCTTGCCTTCGGGGGTGAGAATCGCGACCAGCAGCCGCCCTTTGGCGCAATCGACGTTGGCGGTCAGCGCCTTTCCCGTGCATTCGATGGGACGGGTGACGATGGTGGCGTCGGTCTTGGCTTGGCAGGCGGCAAATCCGTCGATGCGGAACTTGGCCAGCCCCAGGCCGGTCTCGCGGATGCTGGTATGCGGGCCGTTGCACCCGGCGTAGTAGATCCACATCTTGTCATCGCGGATGATGGGGGAACTGGGTCCGAAGATGACATGGCTGTCGAACGTCCACTGTCCGCCCCGCTGAATGAGCGGTTTTCCGGGGAAGGGACGCCGCCAGTTCTTCGTGTCGGTGCTGATTGCCAGTTCCAGATCGACCGTATCTTCATCGGGCTGGCTGTGGAAGATCATGACCATACCGACGTAGAGGCTTTCGAAGGGAAATACGGGCATGGCATAGGGTTGATGGAGATTTTCCTCATCGGGCAGGGGCCGAAGGACGATCTGGGGTTCCGACCAGTGCAGAAAATCATCGCTTTCCATCCGGGCCACGACGCGGGTAGGACTCCACATTCGCGTAAAGGCGACGTACTTCTTCGAGCGTTCGTCCCAGAAGGCATTGTTATGCGTATCGCCGATCGGGGCATCTCGGAAGAGCGCCTGTCCATTGTCGGGCCACGTCCAGTGCAGACCGTCGGGCGAGAAGGCGACGCGGACGGATTTTTCCTTCGGGATCGGACGGTTCGGCTCGACTTCCGAGAACGTCCAGGGCTCGTGGAGATAGATCATCTTGTACCGGCGCGCGGGATCGGGATCGTGCGGGTCTTTTCGCACACCGGGGCCGTGGACGGCGCGAGCGATGATGTTATTGGCGGTGGATCCATTGAACGGGGCGAGATTGAGGACCGGTTTGTCCCAATGCAGGCCGTCGTTTGAAGTGGCATAGCACAGGGCGCACTCTCGACCCCACGGCTGTCGTTGGAACCGCACGAAGGGCGAGTACCAGAGCTTGAAGAGCTTGTCTTCCTCGTCATACATGATGTTGAGGTACATGTTGTCCGTGCGGACTTCCCAGAGCTTCTCCTGTTCCATCAGTATCCCGTCGTCCTTCCCGTAGGAGCCGGTGACGTGTTTTTCGTACGGACCCGGCACGAGAGTGATACCAACGGTGCGTTCCGCGATGCGTTCATCCCACAAAAGATACTTGGCCATGGATGCTGCGTCCTTTTTGTTGAGAAGATGGTTTCAGAGGGACGGAGTGGCGGGTGTGACCGCCGCTGTTGTGTGATAGTGATTCTGGCTGTCCTTCGAGAAGGTGAAGGTAATGCTCTCGGGGTGGTCGAAATCCACACCCTCATGGAGAACGACGACATCATCGCTCTTGCCGCCCGTCCAACTCAGGATGGATCCGAACGATGCCAGATTGGACCCGATGGTAGTAGCTTTGTCGTAGTCCAGGGTAATGGTGACGGTCGCCTTGGCCGCGATGGTCGTCTTTCCGTCGAAGTTCTTGTACATATTCGCCGTGTTACCAAACAGGTCGGTGGTTGTGGAATTGGAGGCGGAAAGGTAGAAATTCGGATCAACTTCCACGTCGGTCTGGTTGATGAAGACGATTTTCAGTGTGTTGTTTTGCGTTGCCCCATCTCCCGGCAGAGATGATCCGCAGCCGGAAAGAGCGGCAAGGACCGTCAACAGGCCAAGTGTCGTCCATCGCGTCATAACGTGCCTCCGATCGATGTAAAGGATCGTTCAAAAGTATAAGAACGAAGGCCTGGGGAATCAACTCCATAAATAGACATCGCGAGCCAACAGAAGAGGATCATCGAATCTGTATGTTCTGGAATTCGACGTGCCCATTATGGCTGAAGAAGAAGAGTCGCTGCCCTCTGAGTTCTCCCAGCCGGTTGATCAGGCACCGCCGATGATCGATGCAGACGTCGATAATGTCGTCCTTCATGACGATGTCCAGATCAAAGGGCTTATCGAGCCCGTCCACGCACGCGATGGACTGGTTGTGCAGCTCGACGGTTCGTTCGTTCGGACGCACGCTCAGGTCATAACCTGTCTCGTAGCGTCCGGATCCCCGCAATTGCAGGCCGAAGTGGCGTGCATCCGGTTTCGGGCACACCCGGAGCGTGATTCTCGCGTTGCATGGTATCGGATCGAGAGCGGCTGCCTCGAACGCGCCGGACGACTTGAGTGTAATCGATGTCGCATTGCCGGATGCATTGGCTGTCATCGGCGAGAAGTTCACAGACAGGGGGTTGCAGTTCCCGGGTATCATCTCCGGCACGAACTTGACGCCCAGCGTTCCATCCTCATGCTGAACGAGTTCACGGAACACGGCGTTGCCCGCCCACATCATCACTCCATCGTCTCGATTTCCCTGACGGCTGGCGAGAAACGCCGTTCCGATCCGGCGATTGCCCGCAAATGGCGCAGATTTCATGACCCATACCAAAGGTGCCTCGAATGCATCGACCGGTGGGCAGATCCACGGACCCAGCGGGCTTCGCGACATTCGGTATCGTGCCACGCCGCAGATCCCGAAGATCAGGTAATACCATCCGTTCCAGTAAAAGTGTTCGGAGCATTCCGGCTCGCCCACTCCGCCGTATCCGGGAACCAGAAAAGGTTCCTCCATTCGCCAATTTCGCAAATTATCCGACACCAGGTGAGCGAGGCATCCGCCGCGTTTGGGGATCGGATAGTTCACGAGCTGGCTTGTAACCAGCATGTGAAAGAGCCCTGTCGATTCGTCGCGAAAGACGTGCGGATCGCGGAAGTGATGCGGATGGTATCCCATGGGGGGCGAGATGAGCGGGTTCGGGGTTGTCTTTTCGAAGGTCACACCATCGGAACTGACGGCCACGCCGATGTGCTGCGAGAAGTCGGCCATTCGCGTGGCGTAGAATGCATAGATTATCCCTTCGTGGTGAAACATTGACCCGGTGCAGATCGACCCTTCCCAGTCGGCTGTGATCGGAACCGCCAGCGGATGGTGCGTCCAGTGCACCAGATCGGATGACGAGGCGTGGGCCCACTGGTGATTCGCTAATCCCTGCCGGCTGCCGCCGTGGTTCTCATCCCACAAATAATAGAGATGGAAGACGCCGTTGTGATAGAAGGGCATGCAGTCCCCCACGAAGTATGGATCCTGCGGTTTGAAGTATTGCATGTTGGTTTCCAATCTCAAAGATCAGCCATCCATTTGGCGACCCATTGGATGTAAAAGAGGGCAATGGCGTTCAATGTGAATGCGTAGATGATCGCTCCCTTCCAGAACCGCTCAGGCAAATGCTTGACGCCCAAGGCGACCAGGAGGATCAGCACGGGGATAAAATCGAGGGTGAATCGCTGTGTGTTTAATTGCTGGGAACCGTTGTTGAAGTAAAAGAGGATGGCCACGAGGGTCAAACCGATCGTGGTCCACGCCGCCCAGAGCAGAGGCTTGGTCCACTTGGCCCAGAAGGCGAAGAAGACGAACGGACTGGCGAACGTGAGGGAGGTGCCGAAAGGATCGACGTCGGCGACTTTGATAAAGTCCGTCGGCTGGAATCCGATATAAAACCCCTGGAGAAACATATAGATGAAATTGAAGGGGATATAAATCGGGTGGAACAGGCCGTACTTCTCCATGCGCTCCTTGCCGATGTCGTGGAGGATAATATGCGTGTAGCCCGTGTCGAAGGGATTGCCGAATCGTACCCAGTTGAAATAGAGATAGACTGCGACACACAAGCCGGACGTCAACGCCAATCCGGACACGCCCAGCCAGCGGCTCCTCGCCGTCTTGAACCGCGGATTGGTCCAGACCGCCACGGCGAGAAAGATGATCGAGAAAATCATCATCTGCCGCGACAAAAACGCCATCCCAAGGAATATCCCGACCAGCCAGCCACGGCCCTTGCCCAGGGCCTCATTGATGGCAAGGAACATGGCCGTCACCGCCACGACGTGGGCGAAGAACCAGACGCCGGAGCTGGAAATGGCGCAAAGCCAATACCCCGTGCCGAACAAGAAAGCGGCGACGAGCCAGGGGATGAACCGCGAGTCGATCTGGAGCTTTTTCAGAATGCGGATCATGATGTACGCGTTCAGGAACGTCAGTAGAATACTGATGATCATGGTCTTGGTCGCCACCACGCCGAACATCCACACGAACGGCAGCAGCACGACGGCGGGAAACGGGGGGAATGGGACGAAATTCCGCCCCTGAAACTCCGCGATGTCCGGTCCGACGACGGTGATATCCGCGCGTTTCTGAAGGAAGGAGTTGGCTTGGTGGACGTAGAGATTGTGATCGCCGCTATCACGCACCAAATACTGGCCGAAGGAGGCTGCGACAGTCAAAGCACCAATCAAGAGCAGAATAACCTTGAAGTACTTCACCATAGCGGTTATTAAATATATTCAGACCGTCATATCAAGTGAAAAATGCGGGCGTCTGTTTTGGGGAAAGTCTTGATGGCTCAATTGACGGCAGGCCCCAGGTTACTAAAGCTTGGGGAGAAGATAGATTTTCAATTCTCGCTTGCGTCCGGAGAAGAAGCGGGGGAATTCCGTATTTTCCCGCGATATCTTGAGCAGGCCGACCCGGGAGACTCGTTTACGGCGGGGGGCGACCTTGAGTGGGTGAATTCTCTTCCTTCAGAGCGACTGGCAGTGCGATTCCTCAACGGGCGTGCAGGAATCTCCTATCAGGCCGATAAGCCGGGCAACTATCTGGCCCGGTGGCGGGTGGGTGAGGAAGTATTCTATCGATACTTTGCGGTCATCGAGGACGACTGGATCGTTCTGGGGTTCAGCCCGTTCGGAAACTATCCGGAACCGACGCTCCATGGCACGGGGATTCCTCTGGATTACTATCTGCCCGCCGATCAGTACAAACGGGAGAACCCTGTTTTCTTGAGGCTGCTCAACTATCATCGATACTTCGGCGACAGCATCATTCCCGCGTTTCCCGACACCCCGGATCTGAGCATGGAGGAACGCGTGCGGGTGTATCGCGAGGGGTTGGACAAGGCCCGATCGCTTCTGCCGGACCCGAATGACGTGCGGTCGGCCCGGGTGGACATGCACCACGCGATTGATCCGGGATATACCGAAACGTTCATGCAGATCGGCGTGAACGATCACTGCGGACTCAATGAAGCCAATGCCAAACCCTGGCTGGGAATGCCGGAGTTTCCCTACTTCGCTTCGCCTGTCGATTGCCGGAAGGTCAATCAGGAACCCGGTGGGAGCGTGGTCGCTCATCAGTGGGATTTCTGTGGCGGATGGCATTTTCTGGGTCCCGTCGCGTGGCACTATGCCGCTTCGGAAGGGCGATGGGATCAAACGATCAAGTGCCTTCGCGAGGGAATGGAAGAGGCAAAAAACCTCACAGCCATGAGCGGACATCCCGCCTTTCTGACGCCGTTATACGACGGCGTGCTTCCGTGGACCGGCTATCCGAACTACCATTTCAAGGACGGGTGGGGCGGCGATGCCATGCTCCGCTTCGTTGAAACCTATCAGCGGCAAATGGCATTTGAGTTCACCAAGTCCTACAAGTTGGCGTTCATGCGGACGATCGATCTGTCAGACTACTACCGCCGGCATTATGCGGTCACGCCACGGACGGTCTTTGTCTCCCGGACGGATCATGTGCTGTATGACATGTGGTGGCTCTGCCACTGGTGTCAGGAAGGGCTGCTGATACCGCGGGAGCGGATTCCCCGGCTGACGCGAATTTCCAGCATTATGAAGAATCGACGCCTGGCGGAAACGTTTTATAAGGATCCTCAGTCCTGCGAATATATTCTGGTTGAGGATCAAAAGCGATCGATTCGATTCGAGCGGGAAAGTCCGAATCCGATCTGGTGGTTTGACTACACGAATCAGACACGCGGCCCGCACGGCAGCGAAATTACCCATGTCGAAACACCGGATGTCGATGTCCTGCCGGCACCGTGGCGGAAGGAAGATAACCGCTGGACCATCGAACTGACCCTGGTGACGCGGTCGGAATTCCCGGATTACGCGATCGCACTCTGGGGACTGCCCTCGGAATGTGATTGGACCAGCGTGCGGATCACGACCACGGCCAGAGAGCATCTTCTTGCCGTGAATCGTGAGGGCGAACGTCACCTGGTTCTCTTCTTTGATCTGAAGCCCGATAAGACGATTTGTGTGTCCCTTGGTCAGCCCTAAACCCTGCCGTGGCCATAGGCTAGAGCGAGCCTGTTTTTCTGGGTCAAGGCGGGCAGTTCTCATGCCGATGTTCAGCAACGCATTACATTCACAAATTTGACAATCCCCGCTACGGGGGCTTAGATTCAATAGTAATGGGAAGTTTAGGCTTACCAATACGGTTGGTCGGTCTGGACTTCGGCTGACAATTCAAGGGGATTAAAAGATGTTTGCACTAAACGCGATTGTGCTGATTCTACTCATCGCCGGCGGTCTGAACTGGGGCCTGGTCGGTCTGGCGAACTTCAACCTGGTGGAGAGAATCTTCGTCGCCGTGCCGGTCGTGGCTAAGATAGTGTATATCCTCGTGGGCTTGGCTGCGATTTACGCCGCGGTATTCTTCCAGCATTACGTGCACCATGCCGAGTGGCACAGGGAAAGCACTTATGGCCACACCCCGCATCCAACGTAGACGCCGATGGCGTTGCTTCATCAAAGTGGAACAAAGGGTTAGCCACTGGACAACGTCAACTTGATTTGAATTCGTGGTTTAACCACAAGGGCATGAAGAGAGACTTGAGCTTGAACCACAGAGAACGTAGAGGACACAGAGAATGGTTCCGGGTAGAAAAGAATGTCTCTGTGAACTCTGTGTTCTTTGTGGTTGACCGCTTTTTACATCAACGTGGAGCAATGGGATGGCATGTAGAGTCGCTGCTTCCAGTTTTATAGCAACGTGGAGCAATGTGACGGCATGCAGGTTAGCCATTCTCGATTTTACATCTTTCCCTACTGGATGCTGGCTACCGGCTACTTGCTTCTGCCTATATAGTCCGCAATTAATGGGAATTTTCCTGTCTACGGCTCTTGGGGATGACCCAGGTATTTTTGACGATGGAAGTAGTCTTGAACATGGCGAAACGGTGTGACGTGAGTACGACTCAACGTCGGGAGGCGGGACGGCTGAAACTGGACCGGGCGGACGTGGCGTACTCGGTGT
>CAZLZE010000036.1:0-39182 GCA_964563935.1 uncultured Phycisphaerae bacterium
TCTCCAACGTGCTCCGAATCCTCTATACGTCACAACTGCCTTTCCCGCAATCCGATGGCGAGCAGGCTATTTGCCCACGATTATAATTCCATATCGATCCGCGAGCGCTATCATTTTTTCCTTTTCAATCATGATCGTCTTGCCCGCTTGAATCACCAGAGCCGCCCCCCCAAACTCGTGAATTCGTTCAATTGTACCGGGTCCCAGCGTCGGGACGTCAAATCGGAGGTCCTGGTGCGGCTGAGCCACCTTTAGCAGTGTCCAATTGCCTTTGACGAGCCGACCCGCCCGCTCGATCATCGCGTCCGTCCCCTCGATCGCCTCCACCGCAATGATATCTTTCTCGCGGACCACCAGTGCCTGGCCGACGTCCAATTCCGCGATCTTCATGGCGATCGGCCAGCCGAATTCGATGTCTTCCATTACTTGCGAGGACGCACCACGCTTTGTCATCAGCCCCGCTGTCGCCAACGCCTGTTCGCAGTATTTAACCGAGTTCACCACCGTGATTCCTTCCTCCTGCAGTTCGTCCGCCAACGCTCCGAGAATGGCCAGATTACGACGGTCGCCTTTCGACCGCCGATACCAGACCTTCAGCGTCCGAAAATCCGGTATGTATCGCCAGATACGCCAGCGGGAAAAAGCCTCCGTCTTTCGGACCCCGCCCGCCAGAATCAGTTCCCCCGCTCCGAACCGTTTCGCCAATTTGATCCACCGACCGATCCTCGCGATCGGGATCCAATGGAACCGGTCCGCCAGCGCCGCCAGTTCCGCCGATGCCTGATCCCGAATTCCTAGTACGCAGACTTCCACTCCGCAGGCTTTCGCGCCAGCGGCCACAAGGAACGGCAAGCGGCCATTCCCCGCCACAATCACCAATTTTCGCCCAACTAACTCGTCCACAACCAGCTCCACCTCAAGAAGTACCTACAATTGTACCAAATCCGCACCTGGCTTCCAGTATTGATGCTTGAGAATGGCTGTGTCTTTTGATGAAAGGTCTTGTTCTGTGCGCAGGCGTCTTCCATGCGTTTTGCTGACCTTGATCAGGATCTTGCCGTCACCGCTTCGGAAAGAGATTCAGCAGGGCTTGGGCGAAGAACTCGTGGCCTCGCTCGTCCGGGTGGTTGATTCCGTTCATGTGGAGCGAGAGATACGGAATCCCCTGCCGCCAGAGGCGGGCCCAATATCTGGATGCATCGGCCAGGGCGATCTTGTGCTTCGTGGCGAAGGCCCTGAGCCCCTGGACGTAGGGCCTGGGGTCGTCGTCGAGTTTTTGTGTGTCGACGCCCATCCAGTCTGGACGGACGAAGTGCGGCGTGATCAGAATCACCTCCGCGCCGATTCCCTTCAGGCGTTTCATGATCCTGGCATATTGCTTTTCAAGGTCCTTTCCCTTCAGCCCGGCATCATTGACGAACTCGATCGTCACCAAGTCTGGCTTACGGTCCAGAACGTCTCGGTTGAAGTCATAGAGACTCCCCGGCGGCTGAGACATGTAGTTGTCACTGTTGCCACCCGGCCACGCCGCCGTCCGCAGCGTGAGGATCGCCCGCGGAAACCGTCGGCGAAGCTCTTCCACGAACTTTACTTGGTAACTGCAGAAATGCGTCACACTGTCGCCCCAGGCAATGACAGTCACGTTTTCTCCCGCCCGCAACTTGGCCAGCGTTTTGGGCAGCAGTTTCTCAGCCACGTTGCCATCGGCCTGAGGCAGCGGAGGCACGTTCTTGTCTATTGGAAACAGGTTCTCATCACTCAACCGGTCAATCCGGCCGGAGATCCAGATATTAGCAATGGTCATCTCACCGGGCTTGGTATCCGGAGGCAAGACATTACCAATAGCGGGCTGTCCGCAGATCAGCCTTACCCGTCCGCGCTGATCAACGACGATGGAGTCCAGCCTTGGCAGACAATACTCATAGTCAACGTACACGGTCTGATTTTCGTGGATGGAACTCTTCGCCGTTCGTCCCAGTACACCCCAGAACGGGTCCACGCGATAGTCTTTATCGGCGATGAACGCACTGGTGGAACCTTTTGCCGCTTTTACCTTGACGCTGTCTGGAATATGCAGGTTGGTAAACGCGCAGCCGTCGCGGGTGACTTTCCGTAGTTGCGACCCGCGCATCCATCCGCCGCCTTGTTCATTGAACACCAGCAAGGGCGAGTGTTTCTCATCCTTTTCCCGCAGAATGCCCGGCCGAGAGACTTCCAGTCGGACCGGCTTGGCAATTTTGACCTGCTTGCCGTTAATCTTGACCGTTGCCGGACCGACATCGATGGACCAATCACCCGCCAATTGAACGGGCACGATGGGATGAACAGGCTGCATGGCAGGCTCCAATGAAAAGATTAATTCTTCGATTTACAGGCTCTTTCGCTCTCCGATGGCGTCGGCCAGGGTGGCCTTCGAGGTGTATTCCAACTGGCTGCCAACGGCAAGTCCACGGGCAAGGCGAGTCACCTTCACCCCCAACGTCGACAGCGTCTCGGCGACATGTAAAGCCGTCCCATCGCCCTCCAGCGTCGGATTCGTCGCCATAATCACTTCCCTGATCCCGCCTTTCTTCACCCGCTCAACCAGTTGCGAGATCGTCAGGTGCTCCGGACCGATCCCTTCCATCGGGGCCAGGTGTCCGAGAAGGACGTGGTAGACGCCGCTGAAGGCCCCGGTCGACTCGATCGTTTCCAAGTCTCTCGGCTGTTCGACCACGCACACTACCGAGTGGTCGCGGCGTTGGTTCTGGCAGATATTGCACGGATCAATGTCGGTCAGGTTATAGCACACGCTGCAATGACGAAGTTTGGTCTTCAGGTCCCGAATGGCCTCGGCCAGTTGGCTCGCCTCCTCGGGACTCTGCCTCAGCAGGTGAAACGCGATTCGTTCCGCACTGCGAGGACCGATTCCCGGCAACTGCTGAAGGTGTTTGACAAGGTTTTCCAAAACTTGTGATGCCATAGTCGTAGTCCCCCCCTCTTCAAAACTTTATTTTCCGCCATCCGGTATGAGGTTACCCAGCAGACCCTTGAGCTGTCCCATGGGCATGATCTCCGCCAATTGCCCCATCTGCTCCTGGGCCAACCCCTTGGCCTTTTCCACTGCCGCATTGACGGCTGAGATCACCATTTCTTCAATAACTCCCGCATCGCCACCCTTGACCAGATCGGGCGAGATCTTGATCCCAACGATTTCGCCGAGCCCATTTGCCGTCGCGACGACCTGATCTCCGCCAGCTGACCCTTCAACCGTCTTGTCCTTCAACTGAGCCATGATATTTTTGTATTCCTTGGCCAGCTTATTGAGATTCCCCATCATGCCCATCAAATTTCCGAGATTACCGAACATGCTACCTCCAAAAACCTTCCTGACGTCGACCCGCCCATCCGAGCGTTCCTGGTCATTCGCCACTAGAAATTAGTCACTGCTTAATTCTATCCCTACACCGCTCCTGATTCGTTAGTTCATCGCAACTGATTCTGAAACGCAATGGTTATAACATATCTGCCTCGCCTCGTCCAGACAGAGTTTTTGAACTTCCTTACCCATACCCGAGGGGACTAAGGCGGCATCCACCGAGCATTTTTCCGTGAATTCTCATCATTATATGTATACAATGCCCCGTATTCTTGCAGGACCTAACTCATGAAGCGAATATTGACGACAAATGGAGATATCGAGCGTGAAATCCGGCGTCTTCACGACAACTTTCAGCCGCTGGACTTCAAGCTCATGCAGATTGTTCAGGACGTAATCGACCAGGTTCGCAGCCGGGGTGACGACGCCGTCTGCGAACTGACGGCGAAGTTCGACAAGGCCTCGCTGACCCCGGCGACCATGCGCGTCTCGGATGACGAGTTGGAGCGTGCCTATCGGAACACCGATGAGACGCTGCGGCGGGCGATTCAGACGGCCATCGACAATGTTCGACGGTACCAGGAACACATCCGGGTCCATCAGCAGTCGAGTCTCAACGAGGACGGCGTGGAACTTCGGACCCGTTACCTTCCGCTTCGGCGAATCGGCGTCTGCGTACCGGGCGCTTCAGCCCCCCTTCCCTCGACCGTGATCATGTCGGCAGTTCCCGCCCAGGTTGCGGGCGTGAAGGAGGTCGTTGTCGTATCGCCCCCGCGGCATGAGAACTCCGTGCACCCGACGGTCCTGGCAGCCTGCCGCATGCTTGGAATTTCGGAGGTCTACCGGATCGGCGGTGCGCAGGCAGTGGCAGCCCTCGCCTTCGGAACAAACACGATCCCTGCCGTCGACAAAATCGTCGGCCCGGGACACCCCGTGGTGCAGATGGCAAAGAAGCTTCTTTTCTGTGTGGTCGGCATCGACAGCTTCGCCGGTCCGAGCGAGATCGTCGTCCTGGCGGATGATTCGTCCAATCCGCGATTCGTGGCGTCCGACCTGATCGGTCAGGCGGAACATGATCCGGGGAGCGGAATCCTTGTGACGCCGAGTACCGCTCTGGCAGACCGCGTGGAGAAGGAACTGGACGACCTGCTGGCGACATTTCTCCGCGGCCGGCAAGCCCGCAAATGCCTTGACGAGTACGGCGCCCTTATCGTCACCGATACGCTGGATCAGGCGATCGACATTGTCAACCGCCTGGCTCCGGAACATCTATCCGTACAAACGCAGAACTATGACGCCGATGCCGCTCGCTGCACAAACGCCGGAGCCATCTTCGTCGGTCCGTACACGAGCGAAGCCCTCGGCGATTATGTGGCCGGCCCGTCGCACGTCCTCCCCACGGGCGGAACGGCGAGGTTCTTCAGTCCGCTGAATGTGATGGACTTCATGCGTCACAGCAGCGTAATCAAGTACAACCGGCAGGCCCTCGAGAAGGTCTACCCGGCCATCAAAGCCCTGACCGACGCCGAGATGCTGCCCGGGCACCAGATTTCCGCGAAAGTTCGTTTGGAGTAAGAGCATGTCGAAATACGCGCGTCGCACCATCAACAAATTGAGCGCCTATGTTCCGGGCGAACAACCCCGGCCGGGCGAGAAGTTCATCAAGCTGAATACGAATGAGAACCCCTATCCGCCAGCCCCGGGTGTCCTGCGGACCATCCGCAAGTTTCCCGCGGAGTTCATGCGAAAATACCCACAACCCGAAGCCGACAGTTTTCGCAAAACGGCGGCGGAGATTTTCAACGTCGACCCAGGCATGATCATCGCCGGGAACGGGAGTGACGAACTTTTGAGCATCGTCATCCGCACCTATGTCGATCCGGGGCAGATCGTTGCCTATCCCACACCGACCTATTCGCTTTACCCGGTCCTGGCGAAGATGCAGGACGCGAAGATCGTGGAAGTACCATTTGACAATTCCTTCACCCTTCCAGCCCAGCTCGCCAAGACCCGGGCTCGATTGACGTTCATCGCCAATCCCAACGCGCCGTCAGGAACATTCATCGATCCCGAGGATATTGCCCGGTTTGCCCAAAAGGTATCCGGCGTCGTGGTGGTCGATGAGGCCTACGCCGATTTCGGCGACGACAATTGCCTGCGTCTGGTAAAGAAACTGCCCAACGTTATTGTCCTGCGAACGCTGTCGAAGAGCTACAGTCTGGCAGGATGGCGGTTCGGATTCGGCATCGCCTCGAAAGCTTTGATCGACGACATGATGAAGGTGAAAGACAGCTACAACTGCGACGCATTATCGATCGCGGTGGCGTGCGAGGCGATCAAGGATCAGGCGTACCTGAAGAAAAATGTGGACAAGATTCGCCGCGATCGCGCCTGGCTGACGAATGAATTGCGTACCCTTGGATTCGACGTGCGGGATTCCCAGACGAACTTCATCTGGGCCACCATCGACCGTCCCCCAGCCAAACAAATCTACCTGGCCCTAAAGCAGGCGGGTATTTTGGTCCGATATTTTGATAAGCCAGGCCTCCAGAACGGTCTGCGCATTACCATCGGCCGGTCGGAGGAAAATCGCGAACTGGTCCGAAGTCTGAAACGCATACTGAAGCAGCAATAGAGGAATTGGAACATGGTTCGACAAGCCAAGATCAAGAGGCATACCCGGGAGACGAACATAGATCTGGCCCTGAGCCTCGACGGACAGGGAAAATCCGAGGTGCGCACGGGGATCGGCTTCTTCGACCATATGCTGACTCATCTGGCAAAGCACAGCCGTTGGGACTTGACGCTCAACGCCCAGGGCGACCTGGAAGTCGACGACCACCACACGGTGGAAGATGTCGGTCTGTGCATCGGTTCGGCGTTGAAGGAAGCCATGGGCGACAAGGCGGGTCTTCAGCGGTTCGCCAGCGCCTCGGTTCCCATGGATGAGACCCTCGCCAACGTGTCCGTCGATCTTTCCGGACGACCCGCGATGGTCTATAACGTCAGCTATACAACGGACAAGATCGGCGGGTTCGACGTCCAGCTTGTCCATGAATTCTTCCAGGCCGTCGTCAACACCGCCGCGATCACGCTGCATATCAATGTTCCCTACGGCACGAACAGCCACCACATCGCCGAGGCAATCTTCAAGGCGGCCGCGCAGGCCCTGGGACAGGCCACGCGAATCATTGACGCGACCGGACAGATCCCCAGCACCAAAGGCACGCTATGAAACGAATCGTCTTGCCCGCGTTGTTATTCCTCTTTGTGTCGATTGTTCTCAGTTCCTCGGTCTTGGGGGAGATTCAGTCTTCTCAAGTCCTGATCGTCGGCAACACGCAAAGCACGGCATCGCTCGACCTGGCGAAGAAATACGCACAGGCGAGGAGTGTTCCTTCCCGAAACATCCTCATGCTCGACCTGCCCTTGTCCGAGGAGATCACCCGCGAGCAGTACAACCATCGCATCGCCTTTCCCATCCGCATGTTCCTCCGGCAGCAGAAGCTCGAGAACGACATCAAGGTCCTGGTAACCATGTTCGGCGTTCCCCTGCGGGTGAAGGCGGCGGAACCCACCCGCGCTCAACTCCTCCTGGCCCAGCAGGTACGGCAGAAGTTCTACGCTGTTTTCAAACAGATGGAAGAAGACTACCGTAGTCTGGAGAAACTGGCGGGCATCACAGCCACGCAACCGGCAACGCTTCCCGGAGGCGACAACATTGATGAATTCTACCGCGAGATACCGGCCATCACCGCCAAGATAACCGGATTGATGCAGAAAGCGGTTACGTTGGCGCAAGCCAAATCGGACACGGTCGAGCGACAGGCCTTCGAAAGCCAGTTTGTGCGAATCCGCCTGGACTTCCAGGGGCAGGTGGCCATGGCAATGGTCATGCAGGATCAGGTCGAGAAGAACAAGGATTTCTTCACGCAATTCCGAAACTCGCAGAAGGAGTTTGGATCGCTCGTCGCCTCACCGCCCGAAAAGCGGGACTTGGAACATACCTACAAATCCGCACGTGAAATCGGTGGGTTCCTGCTGACCTTGCGAACCATGTATGAGGACTACTGCCGACTCATGCAGAAGGAATCCATCTCCGCCGTTGATAGCGAATTGTCCCTGGTTCTATGGGACAACTATTCTCTCGCAGGCCGGCAGCCAAACCCGCTCAATCCTCGCTTCGCCGAGCACTTCATGGCTATAGGTAAAGGGCCTGTGCTCATGGTATCCCGTCTCGATGGTCCGGAACCAAGTGTGGTCGAACGGATCATCCGGGACAGCATTAAAGTGGAACGAAATGGACTGGCTGGACATTTCTATCTTGATGCACGCGGGATCAAAGAACACAACGGGTACTATCAGTATGATGAGGATCTCCGGCAGCTCGCGGAGATGGTGAAGGACCGAACGAAAATGCCAGCCGTCCTGGACAATCGGCCCGAGCTGTTCGCCCCAAACGCATGCCCGGATACCGCTCTCTACTGCGGATGGTACAGCCTCAAGAAATACATCCCCGCCTTCAGTTTTGTGCCGGGGTCCGTCGGCTATCACATCGCGAGTTTCGAAGCCATTACGCTCAGACAGAGCAAGAGCAACACTTGGGTCAAACGGATGCTTGAGAACGGGATCACTGCTACCCTCGGTCCCGTGGAAGAGCCATTCCTCGACTCCTTCCCGCTGCCCAGCGAGTTCTTCGGGCTCCTGATGACCGGAAAATACAACTTGGCGGAGGTCTATTACCGTACCAATCGCTACACGTCATGGCGCATTATCCTTATTGGCGATCCGCTCTACAAGCCGTTCGCCAAATGCCCAATCCTGGAGGAAAAGGACGTCCCCTCACCACCGCTGCCCCTTGTACTCTACCAGTAGACAACCACAAATAGAGGAACCTGGAAAAGGATTCCATAAGGGAATACCCTTTCCAGGTTGCCACTCGACCGGATCCATTATTTTGTTCGGCGCGTCCGCGGTTACTGGGCCGTGCCGTTCGCATTGTTAATCCAATCCGCCACGGGAAGGAGAGCCGCCAGCGTTTCGGAAATTGTCGCCGTTATAAAGCCCGTTACGCCATCAATCGCGGCGTACTTGAAATTCGAATCGCATCCCGATCCCGTCAGAACCACTGTCGCTATCGACAGCCAATACAGCATCCTACGCATAGTCATCCCTTTCTATAAATTGTTCGTTAACCGTTACACTTACAGACTCATCTGAAGCCTTAGTCCAATTATCGTCGCATCCCGCCCCTGGTGTTGAGCTCCGGGATCCAAAATCACCTGAATATCGGGGGAAATACTCAACCATTTAGTAATCTGAATGTTGTAGTATAATTCAAGAACCGTTTCCCGGCCGGGGCTCACACCTCGCTGGTATCCCAGATCATGGGTCAGCAACCCTTGAGCCACGCCGAACCCCAAGACATCGTCATCACGCCTTGGGATAAGACCCTGGTACTGCCCGCCCACAGACCAGAAGTGTTCGATCTGGTTGACATCCGACGGAGCAAACCCATATCGGAAGAAGAATCCCAGCCCCTGGTCGCTCTTGTCGTCCTCGCGGTAGACCATCTGGTTGAAGCTGGTGTAGAATCCCATGTCGTCGCGTTTATACTCCGGCCGGTTCCGGCTTAGAACCTTTTCCTTGGGTTGAGGATCATACCACAGCCCAAATCGGTACGCCCCCGGCAGCGGTCCCTTCTTTGTCTTGATGTGCGGGACGAAGCCAAATTCGTACATGTAGAAGAAATAGTCCTCTTCGTGGAAGGTCGAGTGAAAGCCTGTCGTTCGCGCATCGCTCTGCGCGTCTGACGCTCCGATCGACGTGTAGAACCATTCGATCGGGTTGTAGTGGATGATGGCTCCAAGTCCCTGGTCGGGCGCGGGAATAGTCGGATTGTTGCATAGAGCAGAATTCAGGAACTGCGTGGTTCCATCATTTGCATAGCTGTTCCCGTCGAAGCTCACCGGGCAGCCGCGACACTCGAATGTCCCGAACAGATCAATCTTGCCCACGCGAATCTGGAGCTTGTCGTCGAACAGGTTCTGCTGGTACCACAACTGGAGCACATCTACGGAACGATATCCCACCATATTGTCATTGACGCCGAAAATGTCACCGATCTTTCCCGCTCCATCCAAACCATTGCCGACCCCGCCCTCGCCTTGGACGTAGAGACTGGCGCCTTTCAGACGAAGTAGTCTCTCCAGATCAAGAGTCAACTCAAGATCGTATTTGCCCGTGATCCGCTGTGCGTCCTTGGTATCCGCCCCACCATGCATGTTGTCTTGATAGACACTGTTGAAGGAGAGGCTAAAATCGATTCCGGCGTCCTCGAGCTTCGTTCTGGCTCCCCACCAGTCACCGGTCAGATGGTCGCTACTCTGCCGTTCGTCACAGGCAGAAGTCTGCTCGCATTTACCTTTCGGCTCGTCGTCCTGTCCAAACACCGAATACGATAGGCCAAGTACGAAGAAGATCGTGATAACGTCCCATAATCGTCGGTTCCCGATCATCATTTGGCAGTCCTCGTCTCTCTCCAATCCTTACAATTTCCCAATCTTCTTTACCCGCCCGGCCAATCAAGTATCTTTTCCTTTATCGGTCCGGAATATTACTCGGTTGAGGTATTTGCCCAGCAGTTCCTCGAAACTCCGCCAATGAACCTGGAAACGCCTGAGTAGTTCTACCATTGTTCAAGACCAAGGCGCAGGATGGCCAGTTTCGAATCACAACAGATTGATCCTGTTTGAGGGCCCTGCACGGGAAAGGAAATCAGTGGGTTCGTTCAAGAATGGCCCAGTATCCACCGGAACGGACGGTCTTTCCGTCCGCGGGATTGACCTCGGGCAACTGAATATGTTCTTTTTCGATGATCCACGACCGTCTGGCGCAGAAGTCTCGTATAAGCGTCGAGTTTTCATCATCATCGATAGAACACGTGCTGAAGGCGATTCGCCCGGTGGGTTTGGCCAGTGCATCGGCCCGAGTCAGAAGTTCGAGGCTTTGTCGCGTATATGCGGCAAAGTCCGCCTCCTTCAAACGCCAGCGGGCCTCCGGTCGCCGATCCAATACGCCCGTGTTGCTGCACGGCACGTCGAGAAGCACCGCGTCGAAGAACTCGCGGTACGATGGTGAATTCAGTTCCTCAATCGGCATGGTTCGGATGGACTTGAGTCCCAGGCGCTCGGCGTTCTGCCGGAGCCGATCGAGCTTGGCGCCGATCGTGTCCGTCGCATAGACCTCCGCCTGATCAAGCGTAACCTCGGCCAGTTGCGTCGTCTTCGTGCCCAGACCGGCGCACAAATCGAGGATCTTCATCCCCGGCCCTGCCGCGATATTCTTCACCACCGTCATTGTTGTCGGATCCTGCACTTGGAAGAGCCCGTCGCGAAAGGCCTGCAACTCGGTAATCGGCGGATGCTCGATCAGCTCGACACTCTCCGAATCGGAAAGGATTCTAACCTGACAAGATTGTTCCCCCAGAATCCGAACCAGCGTCTCGGCAACAGGCGACGCAAGTTTCAGGCGATTCGGGCGGACGATCATGGCCGGCCGAGCGTTCAAGGCTGAGAGGATTTTCGGCAGTGCCGTTGCGTCCCACCTGGCCAACCACCGGACCACCAGCCATCGGGGAAATGAATACGCGAGCGACAGATGATTGGCGGCATCACTCAGCCCGGGCAAGATCGGCTTGCTGAATTTCACGCCACTGGCAAGCCCCGTGGGAATAACCGACTTTGCATTCTCCTCCGATATCGCGACATTCCGGGTCTCCATTCCCCGTTGAATGTTCCGCAGGATAGCGTTAACAAAACCCGCCTGCCGCCGACCGATGCACCGCTTGGCGAGTTCACACGACGTATCCACGGCAGCAAAGTCGGGAACTTGATCCTCGTAGATCAATTGATACGCCCCGAGTCTCAGAAGCGTCAGCACATCGGACGAAATCCGCCTTGTCGAACGGTCGCTGAACGATCCGATCAGGTGGTCCAGCGTCGCACGCATCTTGATGCTTCCGGCCAATATTTCGTACGCCAGTGGACGGTCACGCGCGGGGATCTCGTACCCATCAGCCAGCGTCCAGATACGATCGGTAGGCAAGGACTTGACCGAATCGTTCTGAAGCGATTGGAACGCAAGAAATCGCGAAGCCAGACCCGGCTCACGAGGTACGTCACAACTCTTAGCCGCCCTGTTTTGCCTGGCCATCCCCCGTCTGCTCCGCACTTATAAATCGATCCCCCGGTCTCACGTGTCGACCATTGATGAAATCCTGCCAATGCATTAACTTCGATCCAGCGGGCTTGAGCTCCAGCAGCTTCACCCGGCCGTCCCCCGTGGTAATCGAGAAATCATTGAGTATCACGCCCGGAGTCCGCTCGCGAATATAGCACTCCTGTTCACAGATCGCCTCGGCACGGGCAAAGGCAACCGGAACGGATTTACCATCCTGAGACTTGTATACCGCGGTCACCGTCGGCCAAGGCCATAGCCCGCGAATGCGATTCACGATATCCCGCGCAGGCAGACTCCAATCGACCGGCGACAGCGCCTTGGACATTTTCGGCGCTTTGGTCACCAGCGATAGATCCTGAGCCCTGGGATTCACCGTTCCCTGTTGAATCTGGAAGATCGTTTCCACCACCAATTGGGGCCCCAACTGCGTCAGCCGCACGTAAAGCTCGTCCGCTCGCTCCAGCGGATCAATGGGCACGACCATCTGGTTCAGGATCTGCCCCGCGTCGATCTGACTATTGATCTGCATGACCGTCAGGCCTGTCTCCTTCTCGCCGTTGATGATCGCCCAGTTGATGGGAGCAGCTCCGCGATACTTCGGAAGGAGCGACGCATGCAGGTTGATGATGCCCCGCGGAAAGACATTGATCAATACGGGACCGATCTTCTGCCCGTAGGCGATAATGATCCCCAGATCGGCTTGGTACTGACGAATCCGATCCACTACTTCCGGATCGTTGATATTCTCGGGTTGAAGAATGGGCGTGTTCGCATGAAGAGCCACTTCCTTGATCGGCGAGTGCGTGAGCTTCAGACCGCGTCCCGCAGGTTTGTCGGGGGACGTGATGACGACCAGCGGTTTGGCGCCCAGTTCAATAAGCGTCTGTAGCGAGGGAACGCCCAAGTCGCCTGTTCCGAAGAAGATGATTTTCAGATCGATCGGAGATTTTATCATGCGTCTATTGTATCTTGAACCCGCGTTCGATCAAATGCTGGCGTAACATTTCCCGCTGATTGCCCTTTAGATTATGTTTGTCGGCCAAATCCGCCAGATTCTTGCCGGAGATGACCGTCGGACCCCGCTGGCCCTCAAGTTCGTCGATGATAGCGCCCACGGATTTCAAATACGTGAACTCCGGAACGTCGAACATTCGGAGCGGCGAGGATTTGCTGGAGACGAGCGCCCAGACGTAAATCATATCACTCGCGGGACCCACGACCACCGGATGCGCTCCGCCGGGAATGGCCACGGCGTCGCGGTTATGGACCATGTACGCCTTGTCGAGCCCTTCATTATCGAACAGGAGCTGCACGCCATATGCGCCCCAAGGCCCATCTGTAACTCGTGCCACGTGGTAGTACACTTCCTCATGATCCGATTGGCCGCGGGCGATGTCGTCCTTATCGTGCACGTGCAGCGGCGTACCGGACCACAGGCCGGGCGGACTGTACGTCTCGCCGACGACGAGATTGGTGGAAAGGTCGTCCGTCGTGATCAACGTGATGACGTCGCGATGCCAGACGCCCGAACCCCGTCGAACCTGCTTCTGATCGCCCGGTTTCACGTAGGCTGCCGGTTTGTCGCCACAAGCGGGCGCACTGAACCAGATCATCTCACCCCGGCCGGTAATTTTCGCCTTCTGATTGCGTCCGAGGTAAATTGCGGACGAATTCGAGAGTTCGGGTTCCGTGGCAAACGGCCCGCCTGGACGTGCGCCGGAAAACATCGTTCCGTCCACCGCCACCTCGAAATCTCCGCACATGGGAATCAGCACGTACTCTTTGTCGAACGTATTAATCTCGAAGGGACCCTGCACGAGGTTCCATGCCCCAAAGCCCGTGTATTCCAAAGCTGTATTCGGGTCGGCTGGATCAAAGATAGTCTTTGACGTCTGACCATCCCATCGCACGACCGGATTGATCTTCCCCGACTGGATTCCCTGCCGATATTTCCGCAACGCACTGTCCATCACATACTCCTGCTGTAAAGAGAATAGTTTTACAAGTTAACTTCCCAAGGGGCGCATTTCAAGCAACTCATCGAAAACCCTAATCTCAATGTCCGCCTTGATGATTCGACTTGCGGTCGATGGAAATCGCAATAACGGCCTCACGAAAGAAGCCAGCCGGATACAAGAAAATAATAATTTCCATTTCTCATTGCAACCCAGTCGGTACGAGAAGGGTAGAATACTATGAAGGCAAATAGCTTTGTTATCTCCGCACGGACGAACAAGGGTGTGGCAGCAAGTTGCTGGCACAGGTATTAGGGATGGTCGGGCCGCCATCCAAAAGCTCGCTACGGCGACGTTTTTGGAGAACGCCTATGGCCACATGCAGGCAGAATGAGTCATGGCAGCCAAACTTGCCACCAGACGACCTTGTCCGTTTGACTATTTTAGTGTCCCGCGAAGGGACGTCCGCATCTTTATCAGGAATTCCATCGGCTCAACGGGGACGATTCCTTTCCATAGCGAAAAGCCGACGCTGGCAGGTCTCAGCCACAACCGCCACGTAACCCACGGTCAGATTATCCCGGCCCTTACTCCCTGCGATCTCGAACCGCCTTCGAACACGGCCGGCTGAGCATATTCACTGCGTTTTTGTAGATATAGCGCGATGCGATAGATCTGCTCTTGGCAATAAGGAGATTAGCTATGAGAACAACTGTCATTCACGCACTTGACGATGTACCCTTCCTGGGCAATGCAGAAAAAAGGAATCTCTCCGAGGCTGCCTATCGATTTGGTTTTCTGTCGAACGACTATTATCTGTCGTTAATAGACCCGGCTGATCCTTCCGATCCCATTCGACGTCTGATCGTTCCCTCCCCACGGGAAACCGAGGCGTGGGGAAGAGAGGACGCATCCAATGAAGGTGCTTACACGGTCTTACCCGGAGTCCAGCACAAGTATCCCACGACGGTCTTGCTTCTGGTATGCGATCAATGTGCCGGACTTTGCCGGTACTGCTTCCGAAAACGTATTTTTTCCACTTCACGAAACGAAATCCTGAAGGATATTCCCGCCGCCGTCGATTACATTCGATCCCATCGAGAGATCACCAATGTCCTGCTGACAGGCGGGGATCCCCTGATGCTGTCCACACCACAGCTGGATGCGATTCTGGCAAACATTGCTCCAATCGAGCATGTTCGCATCATTCGAATCGGGACGAAAATCCCCGCCTTCAATCCCTATCGCATTCTGGACGATACGGGTCTTGTCCATATGATTGAACGACACACCAGCGAGAAGGCACGAGTCTATATAATGACCCATTTCGACCATCCAAGAGAGATCACTCCCGCAGCCGTCCGCGCCGTGGAACGCCTGCAAAAAGCGGGGGCGATCCTGACAAATCAGCATCCCCTGATCCGCGGCATAAACGATGATCCGAAGGTTCTGGCGACATTGTGGCGAACGCTGTCCTTCATTGGAATTGCACCCTATTATGTTTTCCAATGCCGACCCGTGCGAGGCAACAAATCCTATTCGGTACCTATCGAAGAGGGATACACCATCGTCGAGCAGGCCCGGTCCATGATCTCGGGTCTGGCCAAGCGGGCCCTGTTTGTCATGTCCCATACCACGGGCAAGATCGAGATCGTCGGCAAGACCGCGGAACGTATCTATTTCAAATATCACCGCGCCGCCAACGACGCAGACAGCGGCCGATTCATGGTATTCAAGTGTAATCCGAAAGCCTACTGGTTCGACGACTATGACGAAGTCATCTACGACTACCCCGTCGATCAACCGTACCGTCTTTACGGACCGGAATAGGCGATCATATCTCGTAGTGGAGGATATGCAGATGATTGTCAATGGAAACAAGAAAGGGCAAGTCACGTTCGTTTGTGATTTTCGACGCCATGCCAAAAGAGTTTTCCTGGTGGGAGAGTTTAATGACTGGGACCCATCCGCGACAAAAATGGTCCGATCCAGGAACGGTTCGTTTCGTGTGACCCTGAACCTCCCAGCAGGCAGACATGAATACAAATTCGTAGTAGACGGAGAATGGGTGACCGATCCGGCAGTGGAGTCTCTCACGACTCCCTTCGGTACGGTCAATAATGTTCTGCACATTATGTAAGGTCGCTACCGCGTTTTCAAACTATCGACTATTTGGATACTCTATCAGCACGTATTATGGAGAACACATACAATGGCCAAGACCGTAACACTACTGGTTGACGGCAGACAGATTGATCTGCCTGTCATCACGGGAACCGAAGGTGAAATGGGGATTGACATCACACAATTGAGATCGCAGACGGGGATGATCACCTACGACCCTGGTTTCGCCAACACGGGCGTCTGCCAAAGCACGATCACTTTCATCGACGGCGAGAAGGGAATCCTGCGATATCGGGGCATTCCCATCGAAGAACTGGCACAAAAGACTCATAATTTCATCGAGGTGGCGTGGTTGTTGATGTACGGGCGGTTGCCGGACAAGGACGAGTTGGCGTCCTACAGCAAGCGCCTGACGGACAACGAGCTCCTGAACGAGGCCATGAAGCACCATTTTGAAGGTTTTCCCGTAACTGCGCCACCCATGGCCATGCTCTCGGCCATGATCAACACGCTGTCCTGCTTTCATCCCCAGTTCTTCCAATTGGAGGATGATGACGCCTTTGAGGAGATGAGCGCTCGTCTGATCAGTAAGATTCGCACCATCGCCGCGTTCTCCTACAGGCGGTCCATGGGTTTGCCCTTCATCTATCCTGACCCGAGCCTGAAATATTGCGCCAATTTTCTGCATATGATGTTCTCCCAGCCGTACAGCCAGTACCGGATCGAGCCGGAGATCGAAGCGGCTCTCAATCTGATCCTCATTCTCCACGCCGATCACGAACAGAACTGCAGTACGTCCACGGTGCGGATGGTCGGTTCAAGCAAAGCCAACTGTTTCGCCTCTGTGGCGGCCGGCGTCTGTGCCCTGTGGGGACGGTTACACGGCGGAGCCAACGTCGAGGTTATCGAGATGCTCGAAGCGATCCAGCGAGGAGGACTCTCGCCGGAGGAGTGTATCAGACGCGCCAAGGACAAGACCAACCCATTTCGACTGATGGGATTCGGCCACCGGGTCTACAAGAACTTCGATCCGCGAGCCAAGATCCTTCGCGCCGCCGCCGACAAGGTCCTGGCAACACTTAACATCTGTGACCCGCTGCTCGATATCGCCCGAAAGCTCGAAGAACTGGCACTGAAAGATAGTTACTTCACCGACCGTAAGCTGTACCCGAACGTGGACTTCTACAGTGGAATCATCCTGCGGGCCATCGGCATTCCCACGAATATGTTCACCGTCATGTTCGCCATCGGCCGACTGCCCGGATGGATTGCCCATTGGCGAGAGCAGCATGCCGATCCCAGCCTGAAAATCGCCCGTCCCCGGCAGATTTACATGGGAAAAGAACGGTGTGAATATGTGCCCATCGAAGAGCGAACCTGAGTCCACCGATTGCGAGCATTTTCATCGGCCGTCGCAACACCGTTTCGGAGGCCGTGAAGTATCTCGGCCAGTATGATGGTTACCCAAACGACGAGCGCCTTCAGGAATACCATGACTATCTCCCACTGAAATGGGAGTGACTAGGATTTCAGAATTTCCGCGATCGCCTGGCAGAGCGGTTCCATGTTCTTCTTGGTCATTCCCGCGACGTTAATACGTCCGGAACCGACGATGTAGATCGCGTATTTCTTCTTCAATTGCTCCACCTGATCCTTGCTCAGCCCGGAGAAGGAGAACATACCGGTCTGATTGATGATGAAGGAGAAATCCTGCTTGACGCCCTTGGCCTTGAGCGTGTCGACGAAGAGCTTGCGCATCTCGTGGATTCGCCCGCAGGTTGCGATGAGTTCCGCTTCCCACTCGGCGCGGAGAGCAGGATCGTTCCAGATCGTGGTGATGATGGCGCCGCCGTGGTAAGGCGGATTGGAATAGTTCTGACGAATGGTGATCTTGATATGGCTGAACGCCTTCTTCGCGGCGTCGGCGTTGTCAGCCACCACCGTCAAGGCGCCTACGCGTTCGTTATATAGTCCGAAGTTCTTCGAGTACGAACTGGAAATGAGCATCTCGCGGAGGACCTTAGCCAGTTCACGCACACCGGCGGCGTCCTGTTCGAGCCCGTTGCCGAAGCCCTGATAGGCGAAGTCAACCATGGGGAACAGCTTCTTCTCAGCCATCACCTGGGCGATCTGCTTCCACTGCTCAACCGTCGGATCAACTCCAGTGGGATTGTGGCAGCAGGCGTGCAGAAGGACGATATCGCCTTCGGGGATGGCCTTGAGACCGGCGATCATCTTTTCAAAGTCGAGGGACTTGGTCACGGGGTCGTAATAGGCATATTCCTTCACCTCGAATCCGGCGGCCTGATAGATGCCGTAATGATTCGTCCAGGTGGGATTACTGACCCACAGCTTGGCGCTGGGTCTGCACTTTTTGAGGAAATCACCGGCCACGCGGAGGGCACCACTTCCACCGGGCGTCTGGGCCGTGGCAGCCCGCCTGGATGTGACGATTTCATGGTTCTTGCCGAAAACCATATCCTGGACGACAGCGGCATATTCCTCCGACCCGGAAATGGGCAGATAGTTCTTCGACGACTCCTTTTCGACGAGGATCTTCTCCGCTTTCTTCACGGCGGAGAAGATCGGCGTCTTGCCCGCCTCGTCCTTGTAGACACCGACACCCAAATTGATCTTGTTCGGGTTCGGATCATCCTTGAAGGCTTCAGTCAGACCAAGGATCGGATCGGGCGGCGCCATTTCGAGACGTTCGAACATGGTATGTCCTTTCAAAACTATCTGGTTCTTGATAAAAAGTCGGACCCTTTTCTCACACCGGCGTAATATTAAACCCTCGGAGGTCTGGAATTTCAAGAGACGCTTGTCAAAAAACTCGGATTCTGTATAAATAGGAACATGAGCACACGAGTAAATAAGGTTGAGCTAGGCGGATATACGTTCATCGGGTACTCCCTCGCGGGCGAGGAGAGCGTGGTTGGAGTACCGGAACTGAACGTCTGTTTCGATATCGGGCGAGCCCCGAGCGAGATCCTCAATATCGATAACGTGCTTCTCACGCACGGACATATGGATCACGCGGCCGGGATCGCATATTACTTTTCCCAACGCAATTTTCTGGACAATTCCGGCGGGACGATGGTCGCGCCAAAGGAGTTGATCCAGCCGATCCACCGGCTGATGGACGCGTGGCGGGAAATCGAAGGTCATCGCACCCCCTACCGTCTCGTGGGCATGGACCCCAATGAGGAATACCAGATCCGGCGGGGACTGTTCGTGCGATCGTTTCGGACCGTCCACGGCGGCCCGTGCCTGGGATACTCCGTGGTGGAGAAGCGTCAGAAGCTCAAACCGGAGTACCTCGAGCTTCCCGGTCCAAAACTGGCCAACCTCCGGCGCAGCGGCGAGGAACTGACCTATACCGTGGAAGTGCCCCTTGTTTGCTACTGCGGTGACACCGCCTACGGGGAATTCTTCAAGCTGGACTGGGTCCGCAAGGCCAAGGTACTCATCCTCGAATGTACTTTCGTGGAAGAGGACCATCGCTCCCGCGCCCAGGCTGGATACCACCTCCATCTGGACGACTTCCTGAAGCTCCAGGACATCCTTGAAAATGAATACATTCTGCTGGTTCATCTTTCCCGGCGGACCTCTTTAGGAGCCGCCCGCCAGCAGTTGCGATCATGCCTGCGGGAGAAGGACTTTGCCCGACTTCATTTCCTGATGGCCAGGACTCCTGCAAACCGTGCCGATGCCACACATTTCAATAAAAATGGCGACGACAAGAAAGAAAAGGAGAAGTAAAACGAAAGTGGTATGTGGGCTGAGCACAACAGGAACAACGGGTTCCCGCGTGGTTAGCAGGAATGCATGGCCGGGCAATCTGAACGATCGGCTTGCCTTGCCATCGGCCCAACAACCATTGCTTGTAAGTAATTGGAAAAGAAAACTTTTATGCAACGTCGCCGTTCGGAACGAAAGTTCATCGAGCAATTGCGCAAATGTCAGCTTCGAGCAACGAACCAGCGACTGGCTATCATGCGAACACTCATGGCAAGTCGAAGCCATCCCTCCGCGGAAGATATTTACCAACAACTCAAACATAAACACCCCACGCTATCCCTTTCCACCGTCTATAAGACGCTGCAGGTCATGGCCAAGATAGGGGCTCTGCTAACCATTGAGACCACTTCCGGCGGGCAGCGATTCGACGGACAGCTTCGTCCCCATCACCACGCGGTATGCACCCGGTGCGGGGAAATCTACGACGTAAATTTCTCGGCCTGTCTGGTGGACCTGGACAAACGAGACGTCCTGCCGGGATTCTCTGTTCAATCCATAAAGGTCACCTTCACAGGCACATGCAAGATGTGCGAATCGATCAACGACCGCTTCGCCGTCCCCCTGGCCGCCAATTAGGACCACCGCTTCTGACCAAAGGCCTTCCATTTCGGTCGAGCCAGGCCACATAGGACACCAAGCCCCAGTAATTCGTTTTGGCAGAGCTACCTCTCGCCGGTGGTTCCGCAGTCGGTGACCGGGGTCTGATCGATCCCACAGTCCGACAATCACACGGCAAATTCCGCGACCCAGGTCGCTCCCGGTTCCAGAAGAAGGTCTGACTTGCTCAGCGCACAGCCGGCATCCTGCCATACATGTTTTGGCACAGCGTGGAGAGTGATCTTCTGGGGCTGAGTGGAAACGTTGAAGACGAACCAGACTTCGCGTCCCGGGGCCCTTCGCTTGCGGACCCACACATGCCGGCTCGCGCCGGAACCCGTTTCCACACCGGCGGATCGGACCCACTCGCTGAAAAGATCGAACGCCGGATCGTCCCAGGAATCGCTGAAGGCAGCAGATACATTGGCTCCCACCGCGTACACTGTTCCCTTGCCGAACTTGTTGACGACGGCGGCCACCGAACCGTCCTGCCAGTGAGCCAGCGGTTTACCCGTCGTGGGGGCAAGGACAATCCGCCATCGGTGAGCCTGGATTCGCCGACCATTCGTAAATGTCGCAACGTCGGGCGCATTTTTCACCGTAACCACACGGTCCGCCTGCGTACAACCGAGAAGTCCATCCAGCCCGTGCGATGGAATCGCCTGCGTGACCCACGTTCGCTCATCACGGCAGGCGAACGGGAACTCGACGACCAACGTTCCGCCATTCTGCACGAAATCCTTGAGCCACTGCGCGGTCTTCGCGTCGATCATCTCTGTACACGTCACATGCAGCAATCGCACCGACGCCAGATCGTCGCCGGGAACGCACCAATCGACGGTCTGCCCGCAACCGAGATACAGGGCATGGGCGGCCTTGATGGCCTTTTTGTAGGTGTAGTCGGAATTTCCTCGCTCCTGCGCTAGTCCACCTTCTCCCCACGAGGAATTCGATTCCTGGATTCGCATGATCAGGTCCGACTCACGGCTGTAGAGCAATCCGATCTGCGACGGGACACGTTTGGTACCCACCAAGCTCTTTCCGAACTTGGCCAAGGTCCGGGCGATCCCGTCGGTGACCTGGCTGCGATCGGTCGGCGATCCATCGATATTGCGCATGCCGTAGCCGTTGGTCTCATTGCCCAAACGCTCGGAGCGATACTGCCAGAAAGTGAAACCGGCTGCGCCGCCCGCGATAGCGAACCAGATCAGGCGGTTGAGCGTTCGCGGCTCGGGCGGACGGGACCACTCGCCGTGATTCGTGTAAAATTCGTGGCACCAGTACGAAGGATCAACCCGCCGGATCCAATCCGACTGGTAATCGGGATGGGCATGGTCGATGGGCGTTTTCGGATGAAGCGGAATCCAGAACGAAGTCCCATAGCGGTCAGTGGTCTTGGCATTGAGCATATCGTCGCTGGTAGCCCAGACGGGGTCCTGTGTCACGCTCGACTGACCGACGTGCACCATGACGAACGCCTTCGGGTCAGCCAGACGAATGGCGTCGGCGACGAACTTCACCTGGCTGGCAACCGACTCGGCCGCCCATTGGCGCCACAGGAAAAGTTCGACGTAATCTTCCCACACCGTCGGTGGAAACAGCGTGTCATACGACGTCCACGCCTTGCCGAAAAACTCGTTAAGCCGTTCGATCGGTCCGAATCGCCGCTGCAGCCACTGGCGATACGAGGCCACCGAATGCTCGCACTGACACTGCCCCGTCGGCCTGCTCACCGGCTCATTCCACGCGTCGTACATCCACAAGGCGGGATGGCTGCGATAGCGTTCGACCAATCGGCGAACAAAATCCGAGGCCGACGCAATCACCTCGGGATTATCGAAACAAGGCCACCAACCCCCGACATAATACGCACCGTGGGCGAACGGCGTGATGGGCGCGCCATGAAATCCGATTCGCGTCCCGCCAAGTTCAGTGAACACCCAGTCCGGAGCTGTTTCGAGCATGGGCTTTAAGACAACGCGCAGCCCGTTCTCGCGAGCCAGGTCGAACAGGCGGTCCAGGTCGTCCCACGTAGCCTTTCCGCGAATCCGCTCGTGCCATCGCCATTGCGGCCGGAACTGCACATGCGTAAAACCCACCCGCTTGATCTCAGCCAAGTCGCCCGCCCACTCCTCGGGCAAGGGCGTCGGGGCCCGATGATACTGCGTACCGTAGGGATAAAAGTCCAATTGTTCTTCAAACGTCATCTTCTCGTGCGTCATTGCTCTTGTGCTTCCCTTGGATATTACCGTGTCGCCTCTAATACGAATAAAGCGACACTATAAGGGAAGGAAAGAGGCAAATCCACCAGTTTTCGTGGAAATGCAGGCGATTACCCAGCACACACAACAACGCATGAGCAGTCGCCAAACTCGAGCCAGAGCAAAATACTGCTGTCACTCCTTGGTATTTGGCCTCGGACAAAATATAATAATCACTATGGGGCTGCTTGCGAGAAATCGCAAAGAACCGAACCATCGGAGCCGTGATCGACTCCTGGATATGTAGAGCTGATTGTGAAGGAAGGTTAATTGACCAAAACAATGCGTGAAGAATTGACGGTCAGGGCGGAACGGGCCATCCTCGTGACCCTGATTACCCCGGACCGAGCGGACTATTTCGACAACCTGGCCGAGCTGGAAGCCCTGGCGGAGACTGCGGGGGCGAAGATTGTGGCCAAGATGGCGCAGAAGCGCCCGGCGGTCGACCCGGCATACTATCTGGGCAAGGGAAAGATCGGGGAATTGGGGAGTTGGGTAAAGAAGCACTCCGCCCAGGTGGTCATCTTCGATAATGACCTGTCCCCCGGCCAGATCCGCAACATCGAAAAACTCGTGGAGTGCAAGGTCTTGGACCGAAGTGAACTGATTCTGGATATTTTCGCCACGCACGCCCGCAGCCGGGAGGCCAGACTTCAGGTGGAACTGGCCCAACTTCAGTACACGTATCCACGATTGACGCATATGTGGGGCCACCTGGAGCGCATCGCGGGAGCGGGCGGCGCAACGGGAGTCGGCGCGGTAGGAGGTATCGGAACGCGCGGACCAGGCGAAAAGCAGCTTGAGGTGGACCGGCGTATCGTCCGCAAACGACTCGACATGCTCCGCCGCGAACTCAAGGATATCGACGAACGCAAGCTCCGCGAAGTCGCCAGCAGGAAGGACCAGTTTACGATCTGCCTGGTCGGATATACCAACGCGGGAAAAAGCACGCTCATGAACGCACTGACAGGCGCGGACGTATACGTGGAGGACAAATTGTTCGCCACACTTGATACCCGCACGCGAAAGTGGCACCTCGGCGAGGGACGAAACGCACTGCTGTCCGACACGGTCGGTTTCGTACGTGACTTGCCGCACCACCTGATCGCCTCATTCAAGGCGACGCTCGAAGAGGCTATCCACGCGGACCTGCTGCTGCATGTGGTGGATGCGTCCAATCCGCACGCACTGCGTCAGATGGAGACGGTCAAGCACGTGCTTGAGGATCTTGGCTGCAACGAGAAGAACATCATCACGGTGCTCAACAAGATGGACCGTGTGACGGATCCGGTGGTCACCCTGAAGGTTCTCAAGCAATTCGATCCGGTGGGGATACCCATCTCGGCGGCCCAGAGCCAGGGGCTGGACATTCTGACGGAGCGTGCGACGTGGTATTTCCATCGCCCCGCGGTGCATCTCACGCTCGACGTCGATTGCCGGGCGGGAAAGCTGATGAGTTTTCTCCGCCAGCACGCAAATATCCATCAAACGGATTACTTTGACGGAACGGCTCGCATGGAATTGACCCTCGCCAGTCACTGGATCGGACCCTTGCGTCAGTTCAACGGCGAGTTCAAGATTATTCAGAGCTCCGATCCGCACGTCATCGAAGAACTCACACCGGTGGTGTAAGACAGCCTCTGCATCCCCATCCCGCAGTGATGGACGAAGATCTACTGCCGATACTCCGAAGGCGCACGCCCCTTGATCCGCCGGAACACCCGGCTGAAATACAGCGGATCGCGAAACCCCGCCAGAAAAGAGATTCGCTTGATCTCCTGGTCCGTGGTCTGAAGCAATCGTTCGGCCAGATCGATCCGTCGGTGCAGAATGTATTTCAAGATGGGAACCCCGAAACGTTTTCGAAAGAGCATGTTCAGATGCGACGGCGAGTAATGGAAGATACCGGCAAGCTTCGGTAACGACAGCGTTTCATGAAAATGGGAATCCAGATAATGCTTGAGTTGCTCCACCAGGTAGCAGGAAAAGGGAATGTGAGCCTTCTGCTGATCCGGAATTCGTCGAATCAACGGCAGGCTCTCCAGCAGAACGTCCATCAGCTTGCACTGAAAACGCATTTGCGCCAATTTGTCGCTGCGTAATTCCGGCTTCGTCCCCAGCGCAAGCAGCGACTCACGGGACTCGAGATTCAGACTCATTTGCTTTCCCAGCAGAGAATATCCCCGGTTCGGCTCGTAACAGGTAATCTGAAATCCCAGATATTCAGACATAACCTGAACCCAGAAAACCCGGTATCCCAGATTGGCCCGGTAAAACCGCTCCGTGTGGACATCGCCGGGAAGAAATACGTTCAGCGAACCGGACCGAAATGTGTGCCGGAATCCATTCACATAGAAGTGAACACGATTCTTCAGGCAGAACGTCATCTCGATCACGTCATGAGATTCCGGCGGATAAAAGAAGTTCACGGGCTTCAACGCAGATGCGTGACCGGACCCAACCGGCGGGAAGAACACAAGTTTCCCCTGCGACAGGGAATCCAGAATATCCACAAGCGACCGATAAAACAATTCGCCCTTCGATGAATCGTCCATATTGGTAATCGCATATTCCATATGTTCATCCATCGGCCAAAATGGTGCTTTTGGTAAAGTCAAAGTGGAGTATCGAGCGAGAGCGAGTGACGCGAGTTGAATAAGGTGAGAGTCCTCCGCAAACTCATACGGGCGGGTAGCGAAGGACGGCACAAAACCTGTAGCCCGGCAAAAGGAGACTGCGTATGAAGAAGTTCTTAGTTCCGATGTTCGCACTGATCGTCGCTCTGGCAAGCATATCGGCTCAAGCCTCAGCCATTCTCTTGGGACCCGGTATCAACAACGGATCCTTCGAATCGCCGACGGTTGTCCCCGACGGAACGAACGGCTCGATTGCCTGGCAATTTGTCGCGCCCACCGGATGGAATTATGTCCCGATGAACATGAATGGAGCGGTTGCCACCCAAACGGCGGGAACAACGGCGGACGGGACTCTAACCGTCACCGCACCCCACGGGAATCAGCACGCGACGATCTGCAATGGCGGCTGGCTGTACCAGGAAATCGGAGTCTTCCAAGCGGATACCATCTACACCTTGACCGGCTACGGCGCCCGAGCGGGCGGCGTATCGTCCCCCCGATTAATCCTGGCGAACGGCCCAAGCGGCTATGCATCCGAATTGCCTCTTGCCGCCGATTACACGTTCGTGGAATTCCCGTCGATTACCGTCGATACCCGTATTAATCCCACCTGGGTCGGATTACCGGTTCAGGTTATTGCCTGCTCCCTGGTGGCTGGATCGTCCGGAACTCTGTTCGACAATATCACGTTGACCGCAACCTCGGTCCCCGAGCCGATCAGCATGATCCTCCTGGCCCTGGGCGGACTGTTCCTGCGAAGAAAATAATCTCACATTCAGGTGGAGAAGGTCTCATCAACCTTCTCTTTCCTTTCCATGCTCGATGCGTACAAGAACTGGAGGAGCGATGCAAGCCATGAAAACGATGATCACCGTGTGTTTGACGATTCTCTTTTCCTCGACGTGCCAGGCTGGGGTCTTATCCGCCCCGCAGGATATCGCCTTCACCGCCGACTACGACGGAACAACTCAGCGATATATTCAGATGCTCCCCGTCGGATACGACCCTAACCAGGCCGTCGACATCATGATCGCCCTTCATGGCCACGGCTCAGACCGCTGGCAATATGCGACCGGTACCTTCCCCGAGGCCCGCGCCGCCCGCGACGTGGCCGCCAATCATAACATGATCTACATCTGTCCGGATTATCGCGCCACCACCTCCTGGATGGGACCCGCCGCGGAAGCCGATACGGTTCAACTCATCCAGGCCCTCAAGCAGCAATATAACGTCGGCAATGTCTTTCTGGTCGGCGGATCGATGGGCGGCAGTTCCGCCATGACCTTTACCGCCCTGCACCCCGATCTGATCAATGGCGTGAGCGCCCAGAACGGTCTGGCCAACCACGTCGAGTACACCAACTTCCAGGACGCCATCGCCGCCTCCTTCGGTGGAACCAAGCAGCAAGTCCCCCAGGAATACATCAAACGCAGCGCGGAATTCTCCCCCGGCTCATTTACCATGCCGTTCACCGTCACCGCGGGCGGATGTGACACGGTCGTTCCATCCGACAGCGTCATGCGTCTGAGCCGGACCGTCGCCCAGACCAATCCCAATGCCATCTCCTTCTACCGCCCCACCGGCGGACATTCCTCCAGCTACGCCGATACCGCGGTCGCCATCGAATACGTCGTTCAGAACGCCAAGGGAGTCGATACCGATCTGCACCCGATCACCATCAACACGTCCTTTGAATCCCCCGCCCTGGCCGACGGAGCATTTACAGCGAACGAGCTTGACGGCTGGACCGTCGTCAATGCCGGCGGGTTCGCAGGAATCGTCAACTGCACCCAATCCGCTTATGCCACTGAATACACCGAGCCGATGCCCGACGGTGACCAGATCGCCTTTGCCAAAAACTTCGCCTTCTATCAATACCTCGGCACCACCGTCCGACCCGGTACGTATCATCTATCCTTCCTCGCCGGCTCTCAACTCAGCAACGCCGCCCCGGGCACTTTCAACGCCGGGTTCCTCGTCGCCGATACCAACGTCGCCGAATGCGCGGACCTGACCTGGGGCGACCAGAACGCTATGACGACCGGGCCGGGCCTGACCCCTGGAAAATGGACCAGGATCGATCTCGACTGGATCGTCGACCCTGACAATCCTTCGATCGGCAAACACATCTATGCCAACTTCTGGGCCAACTCCGACAACTACGTCCATTTCGACAATGTCGAGATATCCTTCACGCCCCTGCCGGAACCGGCAACCTTTCTGGGCGTCGTTTCAGGGCTGCTGCTCCTCAAGACGAAAAGATTCCGGTCCCTACCCAGGTAACCGCCTCGTCTGACAGGATGCGACTGCTTGCTTTCGAAGCCACGCACAAGAAAACCGATTTGACATTTGCACAGCTTTCTGGTAAACTCCAGGTACGTTCATGGCTCGTATGTCGCAATATGTGAGCTTTTTTTAGAAATAGTAATTCAAACCGGTTTGATCAATGAGGCGATCGATGGGTGATCTGGGTCATGCGGCGGGCAGCAACAGCCGCTCCACCATTTCCGAGGTGGCGAAGGAACTTGGCATCGCCAAGAGTACCGTCAGCCATGCCTTCAGCGGGCGGCGGCGAATCTCGGAACCTCTCAAACGCCGCATTTTTGAAGTCGCCCGTCGCCTCGACTACCGCCCCCACTACGCAGCCCAGGTCCTCGCCAGCCGAAAAACCCTGAACATCGGAATCCTCGTTCGCCAGGCGTCGGATCAATATTTTCCTTTGCATCTCCAGGCCATCGCGACGGCGGCCGCGGCCAGGGGATACCGATTGTCGTTGGGTATCACGGGCGACGATGCCGCAAAGATGGAAAGCTATCTGAACGACTTTAGCAACGGGCAAGCGGATGGCGTACTCATTCTGACCAGCAGCCTGGCCGACGAACGAATCATCGAGCTGGCCAATCGCGGCTATCCGGTCGGCACATCACTGCGAATCATTCCCGGGTACGAGGAACTCAGCGGCGTTCTGCTTAATATCGAAGACGTCTTTCGACGATTGCTCGAGTATCTCTACAGCCTGGGCCATCGCGAATTCGGATTCCTCTGCGGCGTTCCTCGCGAGGTCCCCGAGCGCTTCAGGCAAATGCAGATGTTCGTCAAGGAAAAACGGCTGACGTTCAGCGAGCAGCGAATGGTCACACACCTTGAGAGCATCGAGACCGGCGAACCCGGGGCCAGCCGCCTGCTGACGCAGTGCCCCCAGATCACCGCTTTGGTCTGCTCCAACGATGCCTTGGCCGTCGGCGCGATGATGGCGGCATACGAAATGGGCATCCGCGTCCCGGAGCAACTGACGATCACAGGATTTGACGACGTCCCCATCAGCCGATCGTGCATCCCCCGGCTTACCACGATTCGAATGCCCATCGCGGAGATCGCCACGGCGGCGGTGAATAACCTGATCGACCGGATCGAGGGCAAGCGTCCGGGACCGATGATCCGGCTGACACCGGAACTCATCATCCGCGGGTCGTCGGGAACGGTGAGATGAGGATCTCGGATTTTGAGTTTCGAATTTCGGGTTTGATGGATGAAGGAGAAGGCAATGAACAAGATATTCACATCGGCAAAGTTCTTACAGTCGAAATCTGCAAGTCGAGATTTGAAATGTTTCACGCTCATTGAGCTGCTCGTGGTGGTGGCGATTATCGCCGTTCTCGTGGCGATGCTGCTCCCGGCGATCAACCTCGCCCGCGAACAGGCCCGCCAGGCCGTCGGAAAATCGAACATGCGTCAGATTCTGCTGAGTTACATGTTCTGTGCCGAAGCAAACAACGGATATACGCAGAGCGTTCCGGCACACTACCAGGGCGGATCGCATGGCTATCGGCCGGGCGACCCGCCGCCGAGCGGGTCCCTTTGCTGGCCCAACGCGTACCTCTTCTATGCGGGAACCAGCCCGTGGCATTGCATCACCAATTACGCGCGACTTTGGTATCGCGGATATCTGCAGGACGTCCGATTGTTCTGGTGCCCGAGCGACCAGGGGCATAACAAGGAGAACTCCTGGGATCTATACATAAAGGCCTCGTCGCCTCAGAATATCACGTATTTCAACGTCCTCTGGCCGGAACCCTATGGCAGTTATTCCACGCGATACGCCGTCGATGCCGTATATGTCGGTGGTTTCATGCCCCAGGAAGAGAAGGAGTCCAAACTGGAGAGGGTTCCCCTTGATTGGTGGTTCATCAACTGCCCCTACCACTACGGCATCAACGGACAACTCACCCATCTCGGATATTCCGACGGCCGAATCGAATCGAAGCTGGCGTCACGTAAGTCGCTCGGCTGGTGAACGCACAAATACCCATTGCGAAAGGCTGCACACGCATGAGCAGAATCTGTATCCCCATTGCTCTTCTTTTTTCCCTGATCTGCACGATCAGCGTCTTCGGGTCTGATCGCCCCCAGTACACCTGCTATCGCCTGGCGAAAGCGCCGGTGATCGACGGTGATCTCGCCGACTGGCCGAAATTGCCCGTGATTTTTCTGGGCCGACAGGATCAGGTCTCCAGCGGCGACTGGAAGGGACCGGACGACACACACGCTGCCATCCGCCTCGGGTGGGACGATAAAGGCCTCTATTTCGCCATCGACGTGACGGATAACGAGGTCATCCAGAACCTGCCCGATGCCAGCGCGGAAGGAATCTGGTCTCAGGACTCGATTCAGTGGGCCATTGACATGAGCGGCACCGGCACGACCGGCTACGACGGCGACGACTACGAGTATGGGTTTGGACAGACCGCGGGCGGACCTTGCGTATATCGGTGGCATGTGTCGTCGTCAGCCCTGGTGCCGGGGCGGACCGAGCAGGTACCCCTGGCCGTACGGAAAACGGATAGAGGCGTGATCTACGAGGCCCTGGTTCCGTGGGAACAAGTGATATCGCTTCGGACCACGCCTGGGCAGAAGATCGGATTCACGATCCTCGTCCAGGACCTGGACACGGGCGGCAAAAAGACGATCGAGTGGACCCCCGGTATCAGCGCCGGAAAGGCACCCGGGCAGTTCGGATACGTCGTCTTTTCCGGAGCCGCCGCCGGCGAAGGGGAAAAAAATGTCTTCATCGCCGGACAAACCGTCCTCAGCGCCGATCCGGTGAAATTCCAGATCATCAGCGACGGCTCGGCCGGTGTCGAACGCGTCGCCTGGCGGGTCACCGACGCGCGGGGCAAGACGGCCGCCTCCGGAATTCGCGATATCGCGCCCTTCGAGATCAACCTCAATCCGAAAAAGCTCAAGCCCGGTTCGTATACCCTTTCCGCCGATGTAACAATCAAGAATTCGGATAAACCCGCGTCTGCCTCCATGACCCTCGAGCGCGTCGATGTCGAGGCCATCAGCGGATTCCGCGAGAAGATCAAGACCCAAACGACGTCGCTGGCCAAATCCATCGCACAGGCCAGGACTCGCAAGATCGAGACCGCCTACGCCGAGGCCGCGCTCGCGGTCGCCGAACTCTTTGCTCCTTTCATCGATGAAGACCTTCAGAAAGATCGCAAAAATCTCGCCCTTCGCAACGTCATGGTCATCTCCGAATCGCTGGACCGGCAAATCCGGTCGCTGGACCGCCAGATGCAAAACGGACCGGACGAACGGCTCCGCGTTCCTCGTCCGGATATACTCAAGATCCAGTCGAAGGACGGCGAGTTCTACGTCGGCGACGAACCCGTCATGCTTGTCGGAGTGTCCGCCTGGCAGTGGGACTTTTATCGAGATCGCGAGAAGTTCGCCCGGCTGGGCTATAACACCGTTCGGGCCAACGTCGAACCGCTGGCGTTCTTCAACGACAAAGGCGAAATCCCCGCCGATTTCGCCTGGTGGAGCGTAACGCAGCCTGTTGAGACGCTGCGATCCATGAACGTCGCCGCGGGAATCACCGCACATGCCTCGCAGATCCACTCCGTCATGGCCAAAAAATACCCCACCGTCACCACCGACATCCGCCGGAAGGAATTCAGCAACTACCTCAACACCCTGATCAATGAGCAGGTTGGAAAAAGCAAAATCTTCTACTACACCGTCGCCACCGAAGGTCAGCGGCCGGTCCCCAACCCGCAGGAACATCTCAACGAGTACCGCGCCTGGCTGAAATCCGAGTACGGGAGCATCGACAAATACAACCGCGTCTGCCGAACGACTTTTACGGATTTCTCTCAGATCGATTTCCCCGGCGACAAGGAGAAGAACCCCGCCCGCCGGTACGATCGAATAACGTTCCCCAAAAAACTCGTCGGCGACGAACTGGCCTGGTGCGCCCGCGAGGTCAAACGCTACGACCCCAATGCGCTCGTCGGCGGGTACATCTCATACCTCATGATGGACGACGAGGCGGATTACGAAGGTCCCCTGGACCCGGAGCTCGATATCCAGGCTTATGACGTGTGCGACGGCGACACGGCCGGCAATTTTACAAGTCGTCAATACGCCATGAACACGATCCAGTGGCTGGCCATGTTCCGCGACCTGTTTGCCGCCTTCGGACGGGGCAAGCCCCAGTTCGACGGCGAATATCATTTCGCCAACGAACGCCGAGCCTATCCCGACGGCTGGGTACCCGCGATCTACTTCCAGGGCTACGTGCACGGCCTGTCGGGAACCCACGCGTGGGTATGGGTCCGCACCGACACCGTCGACTCGGCCATTCTCCTCGACGCCCGCGTGGCGATGGAGCTTTCTGAAACCGCCCTGAACCTTCGCCGCCTCGCCCGCCCCCTGGTCGCCTTTCATAAAGAACCGCCCAGGCTTGCGATCCTCTATTCGCACGCCAGCACGCCCGCCGCGCCCGTACCGACAAAGAAGGCACATCCCGGCGACTTCGGACGCGAGGTCTCCACGCACCTTCGCCAAATGAAAACCGTCTATGAAGGACTCTTCTTCGACGGCGTCAAGCAGGGGTTCATCACCGAACGGCAGATTGAGCAAGGCGGGCTCGATCCGTACAAGCTCCTGGTCGTCCCGGCGGCGGATTACGTCTCCGACAAGGTCGTGGATCAGGTACGCCAGTTCGCGGCCAGGGGTGGAACGGTCCTGCTCGTCGGCAACTGCTTTGGCTTCGATCATCGCTCCCAGCCGCGATCAGTCAAACCGGACGCCAAAGGCATTATCGCCCTGAATTCCTTCGGCCGACCCCAGGCGGCACGCGAAAAGCTCCTGCCCTACCTGAAAAACCTCGGCCTGACCGCTCCGGTGACGGTGACGACCGACGGTGCGGACCATCCGACCGTCGAATGGCAATACGCAAAAGACAAGAGCGGCGAATATCTCTTCCTGCTCAACATCGGCCACAAACCGGCAACGGTAAATATCACCCGAGCGGGCAACCCCATCACCGGCACGGACCTGATCACCGGAAAAACCGTTCCCGCAACCGAACAATTAAAGAGCCTCGATGTCCGACTCGTGATCCTCGCGAAGCAGTGAGCAGGGCGCCTTTCACCACAAAGGCGCCAGGACAGGAAACAGAGAAGGCTTCCCTTGAAATCACACAGGGCACAGAGGACGTGGACAAGTTATCTTCAGTCTTCAGCCGTGGTCTTTTGTCCGCAGTCCGCGAACCGCTCTTTCCACCGGCTGCTCTTCCTGCTCTTCGTTGCACATTGAATGTTGAATGTTCAGGCCTCGAATAGCAAGCACCGGATGCTGAACCTCGAACATTGAACGAGGACAAGATCAAAAAGGCAAGCGGACCGCTCGATTCGCTCGAACGGCCCGCTTGCGTTCCTTTCTGACTTCTTCGACTTGTCTTACTTCGTTCTTCGTTTATCCGTGTTCATTGGCGTCATTCGTGTCTAAAGAACGACCGCCACGGTATTGCTCGGCAGACTCGAGCCCGAGGTATTGACGGCGACCACGCAGTATTCCAGTTTGGTTCCCGTCGGCTGATTCTGCAAGTGCGCCTCGGCTTCCATGGGCGTGGCGATTTCCGTCCACGCGGTCCAGTCGCCATTGGTCTTTTCCCGCCGCAGGACCAGGTACGCCCGCAGCGCGCCGCCTGACCGCTGCACCGGCTTTCGCCACGAGAGGTCCACCGTTCCCTCGCCCTGATGATCGACCACGAGGTCCCGCGGCTGACCCGGCGGGCAGACCGGTCCGTGCGGCGTGGGCGCGCCCCACCCGATGAGTTTCAATTTATCGTCCTCGAAATTGACCGTGTTTTCCGCGTAGCGGATATTCTTTTTCATCGCGGCCACCAGCGCCTCGATGGCCTCGAGTTTGGCCATTGTCGCCGCTTCCGCCTGGGCCTGAGCACTGGCCGCGGCGGCCTTGGCGTCGACAACCGCCGTCCACAACGCCTTAAGACTCAGCGGCACGACCGGCGGCGCGGGATACACGTCGCTGTGCTCGCTCAGTCCCGTCGTCATCACCTGGGCCAGGCCCACCACTTCGGCTTCCGTCTTCGGAAAGCTAACCATGTTTACACCCCTTTCTCGATAGATAATACATTGGAGAAAACCTTATACCCCACCGCACAGTGCGGATGGACACGGATTCAAAAGTATCAGTCCTCAGCTATCAGTTCTCAGCCATCAGTTCTCAGCTATCAGCCTTCAGCTTAAGCCAAAGGCGCAACGCCTGACGGCTGATTTTCTACTGATGACTTCCCCGACTTCCCCCACAATGAACCACAAACTCTCTTCTACTTCCTTCAAAGCTGACAGCCATATCTTCTTGCTCGTGGCTTCTTGCCACTTTTCCTTCCCGTTCGAACACTGTTACAATCGTCAAACGGAATCAGGACATTAACAAAAAACTGAAAAAGATATTCCTGGTTATGTTATTCAGAATGATTATGAATAACCAAAGACTATGAACAAGTATGGCGGGAAACACAAGCTTTAACCACAGAAGCACGCACACCGTGAAGATAAACATCTTTTGGAATGGAACATAGGTCTCGTATTTCATTCAAGAGTCAAAATGAGGGTTACGAAAGGTGCCACTTTCCAGGAGAGAGTATCAATCATGGATTCAAATGATTATTGAAAACGAATTGCACTCATGATACAATCGTCGTATCCCTGATCCCGATCAGTTCCTTTGGCTTGGCGATAGGGGCACTCAGCAAATTAAAATGGCCGTCCTGCCAAGGCATGACGGCCGGTCGGTCCGTAGACCGTGGCCTGCGAATTTTTCGTCTTGTTACGAAAAGACTCAGGCCGGGATCGATTACACTGACTATCAATATATAAGCTCATGCAAAATTGTCAAGTTAAATACTTTTCATCTTTATAGCGGGAGATTTCACACCATGTCCGTAACACTGGGGCTTGACTTGGGGCCGAATTCCATCGGTTGGGCACTTCTGGACGAAGAGAAGGCGAAGATATTGGGGGCTGGGGTCCGGGTTTTTCCTGAAGGGGTTGAAAACTTTGACACGGCCAAGGAGGAATCCAAGAATGAGGGCCGTCGCAAGGCTCGAACAATGCGCCGACAGATCGCTCGTCGGGCCCGGCGAAAGCGGTTGCTGAAGAAGGCCCTGATCGAGACGGGCTTGTTTCCCTCCGATGCCGCTGAACAAGAACGACTTCTCCAAGCCGATCCGTATGAGTTGCGAACCCGCGCCCTTGACGGGCCATTGACGCTCCATGAGATTGGCCGCGTACTGCTTCATCTGAATCAACGGCGTGGCTTCAAATCCAACAAGAAAGAGGAAGCCAAGGAGGAATCGCAAGCCAAGCGAAATTGCTCGAAGAAGGATCAGAAGCCAAAGCCGGACGCGGAAAAGAAGACCGAAGACATGCTTCTGGAAATGCGGGAATTGGAACAGGCCGTCAGGAAGGATGACGCCCGGACCATCGGCGAATACCTTCACCGCAAGAACGATCGTTTTAACCACATGGAACGCAAGGACGATGATCACGTTCGCGGACGGCATATACTGCGAAAGATGCTCATGGACGAGTTCGATCTCATCTGGGCGGAGCAGAGCAAGCATCATCCTTCCGCGCTGAGCGATCAGCTTGCCTATGGCAAACTCGGAAGACCCAAGGACATTCAACGGCCCTTGCCGAAAAGTCAGGAATTCCTCGACCGCAACCATTCCATACGGAACCCCCGATACGGCATGAGTGACCTTGAGGCGTTCGGCCTGTTCGGTCTGATCTTCTTTCATCGCACCCTGAAGCCCGTCCCGAAGGAAGCAATCGGTTTATGCGAGCTTGAGCCGAAGGAGCGACGTTGCCCAAGGGCCGACCGCCGCGCTCAGCGTTTTCGCCTGCTTCAAGAAGTGAACAATCTGCGGTATATTGACCCCGACCGCCTGGAAGAGCGGGAACTGGACAAGGACCAGCGAGACAAGATAGTCGCCTACCTGAGTACCCGCGAGAAGGCGACGTTTGAGGATCTTCGCAAGCTGTTGGGATTGGATGAAGCCCACAGATTCAATCTCGAACGGGGGCAGCGTTCGAGCATAAAAGGCATGGTGGTGGACTGGCTGATGGCCAAGGCCGTCGGGAAGGAATGGCACGGCCTGCCGGAAGAAGTCAAAACCGGCGTAGTATACGCGTTGAATAACAGCGTCGACGATGATGAGACCTTCCAACGCCTTACCACGGAGTTCAACCTGGACGCCGCCCAGGCCAACGCCGCTTTGACCGTTGATCTGCCTGAAGGCTATCTGAACCTCTCGTTGAAGGCCATCAACAGATTACTGCCTTACATGGAACAAGGCCTGATATACGAACACAAAGACCCTGCGAAATCGGCAAGAGCCGCCGCCGGGTACGACGACCCTTGGGCCCTGCGTCGGCGCATATTTGACAAACTGCCCGATCCCGCCCGAACGAAGGATTGTCCCATTGGAGATATCCCCAATCCCGTCGTCAAACGAACATTGGTGGAACTGCGAAAACTGATCAATGCGATTCTCACCGAACATCGCCGCGTGACCGGAAATCCAAAATGGAGGCCCGACGCCGTGCATGTCGAAATGGGGCGAGACGTTCGATCACGCCCGAAGGACTCCAGCAGCCCGGCGTATTGGCGATACAAGCAAGAGGAAGACGAGCGGAAGGAACGGGAGGCCAAGCGGGAACACGCCAAGGAGGAACTGCGCAAGAACAATATTCCTTTCGGATCAAACGGGCGAAACATACTGAAATACCTGCTCTGGGAGGAACAGGGACGAGAGTGCATTTATTCCTATCCGGCAAGGGCAATCAGTTTCGCCCAGCTCTTTACTGAGGAAATCGAGATCGATCACATCCTTCCACGCTCCCAATCGCTCGACAATTCACAGATGAACCTTGTGGTCTGCTTCCGGGAGGAGAACCATCCCATCCGAGGCAAGGGCCAGCAGACCCCTCGCCAATGGCTGGAATCCTCGCACATCGACAAGTACAAGGATGTCTGCCGGCGGGCCAAGAAACTTTTTCCCTATCCGAAGTACAAGCGTTTTTTGCAGAAGGAAGCCAAGCTTGATGATTTCATCGCCCGGCAACTCAATGACACCCGCTATATCGCCAAGGCGACCGCCGAATATCTTCGCTGCTTGTTCGACGATGACGAGAACAAGACCGGGGTCGTGCTCGGCCTCAAAGGGCAACTGACATCCACCCTCCGCCGTCAATGGGGCCTGAATACGATCTTATCCGAACTGCCGGACAGTCCGGCATGGCGGCAAGGCGGTACACTTCACGACGGCGAAAAGAATCGCGCGGACCACCGCCATCACGCGATTGACGCCATCGTGCTGGCGTTGACGGACCGGAGCCGCCTGCAGAAACTAGCCAAGGGCTTCGAGGTGGTAGAGTGGATCGATCAGGAAACGGGGGAAGCAAAGTATCATGAGGCTTATCGTGGTAACGAGATACTCGAACCATGGAAGAGTTTTCGCGAGGACGTACGCACACTCATAAGGGATATAAAGGTGTCTCATCGGGCCGAGCGCAAGGTCGCTGGAAAACTGCATGACGACAACCCCTTCGGTCCGACGAAGGAACCGGGCCGTTTTGTTAAGCGCAAGGCGATCGAATCCCTCAGTCCAAGCGAGGTCGAAAACATCTGTGACGGCGGAATCAAGAAGATCGTCACTGAAGCACTTTCGGCCGCCGGAATCGAATTCGGTCGTGGGAAGAAACCCGATGCCAAGGCGATGAAGAAGGCGCTTTCCGGTCTGAGAATGCCCAAGAAAGAGAAGGATGCCTCCGGCAAGACGATCACCAAGCCAGCCGCAGGTCCCCCGATTAGAAGAGTTCGGCTGTGGGTAACCAGCGACGCGATTGGGCGAATTCGCGAAGGGACGCCGCACGAGGTCTGTGTTAATCCGGGGTCCACCCACCATTTGGCATTGTTTGAATGGCAGGAAAACGGAAAGACAAAGCGAGGATCTGTCTTTGTGACGATGCTGGCGGCAATGGAGCGAGTCAAGGCTCAACAACAGGAGTTTGAGCGTCTGCTCCGTGAACATGAGAAACGAACGGGAAAGGCATTGACGAAACGAGACCCAAGATACAGAGATTTTCAGAAACAAGCGTCGAAGGCTGCACCTCTCATCGAGCGTATTCCCCCCAAGGATCATCCAACGATCCCAGCCGACGCCAAATTCCTCTTCTCGCTGAGCGCAGGCGAAATGGTCCTGGCCAACTACAAGGGTGAGGAGAAACTCCTTGTTTTCAGGACGGCGGCATCCACGCAAGGACAAATCTACTTTGTTGAGCATACCGATGCACGTCGAGGCAAAAGTCAAAAACCATTCGTCTTCACCGCCAATACGCTCAATGCGAGGAAAGTCACCGTCGATCCGATTGGCAGGGTTCGGTGGGCCAATGATTAAGCACACGATTGAAATCTCGCAAAATCCGGCGTACCTCTCGGTCAAGCTGGATCAACTGCTCATCAGCCGCAAGGACGGCGACGAGGACTCGACTACATCGATTGCGTGTGAGGACATAGGCGTACTGATTCTGGATCATCCTCAGGTGACATGTTCACAGGCGGCCCTGGCAAAACTGGTCGAGGCGGGAGCGGCCGTGGTTCTCTGCGGGAGGAATCACCTTCCCGCGGGATTGCTCTTGCCGTTGTCCGAACACAGCGAGATCGTTCCCCGGTTCCAGGACCAAATCGGCGCATCGCTTCCCCTGAAAAAGCGGCTGTGGCAGCAGATCGTGGTCGCCAAGGTTCGGGGACAGGCGAATAACCTCCATCACGATCCTGCGGCGAGGGAGAAACTCCTGATTCTGTCCGAGCAGGTCCATTCCGGCGATCCGACGAACGTGGAGGCCCAGGCCGCGAAAATCTACTGGTCCGCATGGCTGGGCGGAAGCACGAAGTTCCGACGCGACTATGACGGTGAGGGCATCAACGCCCTTCTGAACTATGGGTATGCCGTTATTCGGGCGGCTGTGGCGCGGGCATTAGTCGCGGCGGGGTTGAGCCCATCGTTGGGAATTTTCCACCGCAACCGGTCGAATGCGTTTTGCCTGGCGGATGACCTTGTTGAACCCCTGCGTCCGCTGGTGGACCTTCGGGTACGTGAGTTGGCGGGGCAAGATCGCCTTGAATTGGACCGGAGCGTCAAGGCGGAGATATTGCAGCTTCTTGCGTTTCCGGTACGAACGGGAGATTTCACGGGTCCGCTCATGGTCGCCTTGCACCGATACGCGGCTTCCTTGGTCCGGTGCTTTTCCGGTGAGGATAAGCGTCTTTCGATTCCATGTCCGGCGGCGGACCAAGAAGGCACGCCGGAGGCGTAACATATGTATTTGAGCGGGTATCGCTGCATGTGGCTTGTGGTTTTGTTTGATCTGCCGACGGATACCAAAACGGCTCGTCGGCAATATGCGCTCTTCCGCAAACTACTCCTGAAGGACGGGTTTGCCAAAATGCAGTACTCGGTGTATATTCGGCATTGTGCCAGCGAGGAAAACGGCGACGTGCATATCGCCCGTGTGGAGCAGAATGTACCTCCCGATGGAGAGGTACGGATTCTGACCATTACCGACAAGCAGTTCGAAAGGATGCGGATATTCTGGGGAAAAAGACGGAAAAAACCGGAGGCTCCACTGAACCAATTGGAGATGTTCTAGCGGTTTTTCAGGCGTCAAAACCCTGTAACCACTCAGCACGGGAGTGGTTACAGGGCAGACAAGTGTAATCGATCCCAGCCCGAAATCAATCCGCAACGTAGAGAAGAATTCGCTCGTGGAAAAGCGAGTGTAATCGATCCCAGCCCGAAATCAATCCGCAACACTTGGCCAGAAGGTGC
>CAZLZE010000037.1:0-39158 GCA_964563935.1 uncultured Phycisphaerae bacterium
CCGAGACCAACACATTGTGCGGTGCCCGGTTCAGGAAGAACGGCAGTCCCAGGATCAGTAGAAGCATGTTCATGAACGGCTGCATCACTCGCACGTGACGAGCCGATATCACTTCGTTCAGGTTGGGGACCAGGTTCGGTTTCTTGAGCAGCGCCGTCAATTGCCGCACGCTCAGGAAACCCGTCCAGTTCGCCGCCTGGCGCAGCACCATTGTCTCGGGTTTCCAATCGCTCTCGTAATATTCGATCGGCGATCGCTCCATTCTCGCGGATACCACGAATTCCGGTTCTCCGATGGTTCGTGCATAGCGGATTCCGCGCGTCAGTTGCCAGCTTCTGGTCCGGTCGTTCCAAACGGCCTCGTCCGCCGAAATCTTCGACATGATCTGTCCCTGCTTGTTCCGTTCGATGGCAATCATCTGCTCCATCAGACGTTTATTCGGGTCGTAACTCATGGCCGACAGAAGCGTATTGTTCCGGTCCTCAAGGAACCACAGGGAAAACGACCTTTTTCCACTCGCCTCATCGTGTCCCAATACGAGTTTATCCGCGATTTGGGGAATGATCACTTCCTGATCGACGATCCATAGCACATTGAACGCCAGACCCGCCGCGATGATCGGCATGGCCACCCGGTACAGGGAAATTCCGCCGCTGAGCATCGCTGTCAATTCATTGGTCCGCTGCAGTCGGGCCAGAGTGAAACTGCCCGCCACCAGCGTGATCATACCGGCAATCTGGGCAAAATACAGAAAGCTATGATACGTATAGTAGCTGAGGATTTCAGTGGCGATCTGGCTCCGACTCTTGTCGCCCTGCGTAAATTCATCGATGTTCGCGAAGAGGTCCAGGATGATATACATGCTAATCATGATGATTACGCTAATCACATAACTGTATGTGAATCCCTTGATCAGGTATCGATCTATTGTTTTTATCGGTAATCTCGATAATGCCATCTTATCGCCTCAAAAACTTGCCCATGACGATCACATCGGCCAGAACCACTATCGCCAATCCCAGCCAGATCACGACAATTCCCGCCTGAACGGCCCCGGAAGTGCTCAGTTGCTTGCCCATCATGATCAGGACCACGACCACCATCATCGGGATGAAACTCAACCCGAACGCACTGACGAAATGGCCGCCTCGGAAGATAATCCCCAACCCTGCGCCCAGCAGAAGCAGCACCAGTGCGTTTCCGCTGTACGCCAACCGGCTGTGGATTTCGGCAACACATTTGCTGATCGTGGATTCCCGCTCCTTGGCCACAAACCACCGGCTCTGGCGGAGCACTTCGCTGGAGTTGAAGTCACCCTCCGGTGAAAGCAACTGGGCCACGGACACCTTGGCCTCACTTGCCGGCTCCAGGGCTTCCGCCGGAATCTCCAGGGGACCGATGGAGAATCGTTCGTGACTGGCAAACCGCTGTACGTTCCCCCCTCGAGTCTCAGTCACTTTCACATCCTTCAACTCGATACTCGCCGTCGGGGGGATGTCTTCCGATAGTGAGCTGACCGAAATCACCGCGCTTTGAGCCGTGAAACGCGCAGGCGGACCATCCGATGGTTTGGAATTAAGCACTACGTTTCCTTCCAGAACGATTCGTCCGTCCTTGCCGGTCCGACGATAGCTGTCCGCCGTCACCACGCACCGATTTCGCGGATCCCGGAACTCCACCTGCCCATGCTTCTTCAATTGATTAATGTAGTATTCGTATGACATCGCGTTTCGAAGCGTGGCGTAGAGTGAGTCCTTCGCGTCTTTGAGTCGGGTGTACTTGAAGGGATCCTCCCGGATCTCCAGCAATTTGGGAAGCGACAGGAATTTCAATTTCGTCACCGTCATGGACGGGATGGCGTACGGACCGATCGGGTGATACGCCACCTGCATCATCTCACCCCGCTCTTCGTTAAACGCCCGAACCTGGTTCAGGTGGACGCTCACTGTCGGGGTATTGTGGTAGTTTTCAAAGAGAATCAGCGCTGTCTTGGCTGTTCCGTAGAAGACAGGCATGGGCATCTCCCCCTTGTGCGACAAGAACGCTACGTTCGACAGTTGAATCTGTCCCGTCGAGTAGGTTCCGTCATCCTGAAGCTGCGGGGGAACGAAGTCATCCACCTTCTCGCAATACAACGCGTACTTCATCTTGCTCAGGTACTTGCGGGTCTTGAGTTCCATATACGCGATCGTGGGAATATCGCGTTTGACCAGTTGTTCAATCCGCGAAGCCAGATCCGGGATCGTGTAGTTCTCCAGGGTGAATGTCACCGAGGAAACGATGATGCTCAGAATCACAGCCGGCATCAGCAGCCGGTAGATGTTGATCCCGCTCGCCCGGCAGGCATTGATTTCGTTATCCGCCGAGAGGCGCCCATAAGTGATTGTCGTGCTGAACAGCGCGGCCACTGGAAGGGAGTACGCCAGTACGATGGGAATCAGATACACCATCAGTTTGATCAATTCTCTTGCCGTGATTCCCTGACTGGTCAGCATATCCATCACGCCGCCGCCAAACCCCAACATGCAGGTCATGGCCACAGCCGTCAACGCAAAATTGCGGAGCAGTTCTTTTAGTATGTATTTTTGTAATACGTAGATCATAATAAGCGATAAAATACCAACTTGCGAATGGTTATGCAACACTGGTTTTGGACAGGCGGGATCATCGATATGCCGATAACCTGGCGAATAAGCGTTGTCCTCCGATCACTCATGGAGCATGCCTCTGCTGTTCTTTTTCCACCGCGATGCGGATCCTGCGGCCAGTTGCTTTGTCCCGGCCAGTCCTGGTGCTCTTCGTGCTGGACAGAATTTGCCCAGGCCACTGGACGCGAATACTGCCCGACCTGCGCCACCAACCTTGGTCCTCACCAGACCATTGATCGCAAGCGTCGATGCCATCGATGCAAAAACGCCGCCGTACCGCTTGGCGGCATTTGTCGTCTGGGAACTTACGAAACTGCCTTGTCGCGTGCCATCGTGAACTTTAAGTTCCACAATTATCAGTGTTTAGGCAACTACTTGGCCGATATGTTGGCCGATGTGATCCGCGAACAGCCGTGGTTCGACGAGGTGGATGCTCTTTGCCCGGTTCCTATCCACTGGACTCGGCGCATTGAGCGAGGCTTTAACCAATCCCAAGTCCTAGCTGACCAGATATTCGCAAGAACTCAGAAACCTGCCATATGTCTGCTCAAGCGTGTGAGACCAACCCCACATCAGGTCGGACTCGCCGCCGCGGCAAGGGCCGACAATATCCGCGATGCGTTTGAGGCTCGAAAACGGTGGCCTGTGACAGGTTCGACCGTCTGCCTCATCGACGACGTTATGACCACCGGGTCCACTCTTTTCGAGGCCGCCCGAACCCTCAAAAAAGCAGGTGCAGCCAGAGTTTACGCCGCGGTCCTCGCCAAGGCCGACGATTCTGCCTGGACGAGCGTCTGATTCCACTCGATACCGATCGCATTTTCCTATATAATTGCTGTGGCGGAGTGCTTCCGGTGGTCGCTCAGTTCGATTTTTCGAACTGGGAGGAAAGTCCGAACTGGATAGGGCACGGTGGTGGCTAACGGCCACCAGGGGTAACCCTCGGGAAAGTGCCACAGAAAATAAACCGCCTAAGGTTGGTGAAAACCGATCCGGCAAGGGTGAAAAGGCGAGGTAAGAGCTCACCGCGGAGCGGGCGACCGTTCCGGCATGGTAAACCCCACCGCCAGCAAGGCCAAATATGGGACGAAATCGGTGAAAACCGGTTACGGGTTGGCCCGGCTCGTTACAGTCCCGGGTAGGCCGCTTGAGCCTGTCGGTAACGCCAGGCCCAGACAAATGACCATCCTTGACGCAAGTCGAGTACAGAATTCGGCTTATGAAGCACTCCGCTTTATTTTTTTTGGAAATTCACTGTCCATTTTGCCTTTTGCACTTTTCACTATCTTCCACTAATATATAGTTCAGTGATTTTCAGAGGATAAAGGGGTTTCCATGCGAACAATGTCATTGATCTGCGCCCGGGCATGTCTCGTTGTACTTACCATTGCTGCGTTGAGCGTTGGGGCCGCTCCGCCGTCCACGCGGCCGACCACGCGATCCGTCACGGCCCCACCGCCCTCACCGACGGCGGTCACACATCATACCCTTACCATAGAGAATCGCTCGATTGACTACACCGCCGTGGCTGGGTTCCTGCCCATCACCGACGATGGCGGAAAGAACCTTGCCCGTATGTTTTTCGTGGCGTATTTCAGGGACTCTCAACCGGACCTTGCGAAACGGCCGATCACTTTTGCCTTTAACGGCGGGCCTGGGGCGTCATCCATCTGGCTTCATCTCGGCGGATTGGGTCCCAAGTATCTGCCCTTCCCGAATGATGGGAAGACGCTGCCCGCATCCCCGCGTCTGGCAGACAATCCGTATACGTGGCTGGAATTCAGCGACCTTGTTTTTATTGACCCTGTAGGCAGTGGTTTTAGCAGGGCTGTTCCGGGCGTGAATCCGAACCAGTTTTTTGAGGTCGAAGGGGACACGCGATCGGTTGCACAGTTTATCCGTACGTTTCTGACCCACTACAATCGTTGGCTGTCGCCGAAGTTCATCACGGGCGAAAGTTACGGCGCCACCCGCGCCGCCGCCCTGGCTGGGCATCTTCAGGACAAAATGGGGCTGTATATCGACGGTGTGATTTTTATCTCGGCGGTCCTCGACTTCAGAACCATCCTTTTCGAGCCTGGAAACGACTTGCCCTATGCCCTGGCTGTTCCTTCCTTTGCCACAACCGCCTGGTATCATAAGAAACTTTCGCCCGAGTTGCAGAAGGACTTTAATCACACCGTCGAGCGTGCCCGCCAATGGGCGATGACCGACTATCTGGTCGCCCTCGCCAAGGGTGACACACTTTCCGACGCCGAACGAAAGAAGATCATCGATCAGTTCGCCGCCTTCACCGGACTGGCGCCTTCCTTCATTGATTCCAGCAACCTTCGCGTCAGCACTTACCAGTTCGTCAAGGAATTGCTCCGCGGCGAGGATCGTGTCCTCGGCTTGATGGACAGCCGGGTTGTCGGATACGATTTGAACCGCCCCGGTGAGTACGCCCGATACGATCCCTCCTTTTTCATGACCATCGGGCCTCTGAACGCCGCCATCAACCACTACGTTCGGAATGACCTGCAATTCCAGACCGATCTGCCCTTCGAGTATCTCAACCGCCAAGCCAATCAAGCATGGAAATTCGAGTACCAGGGCAACAGCTACGTTAACGTCGCCCCGACGCTCCGCGAAGCCATGATCAAGAACTACCATCTGCGTGTCCTGATCGTCGGCGGATACTACGACCTGACCACCCCCTACTTCACCAACGTCTATGCCGCTCAGCACATGGACATGCCCCCTGCTCTGCGAAAGAACATTCAATTCGCCAAATTCCCTTCCGGCCATCAGATTTACACGCCCTTCCCGATCCTCAGGCAACTGTCAAAGGAGGCGAATCGTTTCATCACTAATATGGAGCCGTAAATGGGGATCAGAATGAACAGGTTTACGTTTCGACAGTTCCCGTCTCCCGCCTTCTTGACAACTTGTCAGTCGAAGATCACCTGGTTATACTTAGGATATAATCTGGTATTCCAAATTTGAGGACAGGATGAGCCATCGTGACAAGCTCTTAAAGAAAGTCTTGCTGGGGATGTCTGATACGAGTATTCCCTTCGCAGGGGTGTGCCTTTTGCTGCGATCGCTCGGTTTCGAGGAACGCATCTGAGGGAGCCACCATATTTTCACCAAGGATCGGATACCAGAGATTTTGAATCTGCAACCGAAAGGATCATCGGCCAAACCGTATCAGGTTAAGCAGATCCGCAATCTGATACTCAAGTATAGACTAGGAGAATGAACGTGACACGATATGAGATTATCATATACTGGAGCAAAGAGGATAGGTCTTTCGTCGCCGAGGTACCCGAACTTTCAGGATGTATGGCCGACGGAAAGACCTACCAAGAGGCATTGGCCAATGCAGAAGTAGTGATCCGCGAGTGGATCGAAACGGCCAAAGAGCTGGGGCGCCCAATCCCCAAGCCCAAGGGACGACTGCTGTTTGCCTGAGAGGGCAGAATAGACGGGGTCCTTGGCGTAGCGGTAGAACTTCGCAATCAACAATCATGGAGAATCCGCACGATGCGATACGCGACAACACTGCTTGTGCTCCTGGCGATCAGCGGATGCGGCAGGGACAGTCGCCTTCAGGGACTGGTAAAAAATCCCGGCTTTCCGGACAAGGAAGGATGTTCGCTGGCCTGCGGGTGCACGGCCTAAGTCTGAATTCGGGATTGTCTTTTCTGTAAACGGTAAGAAGTGTCCGTGCAGAAAGCCCCAAGGGGATGATCGAATGAGCAGTGTGGGGTTGGTTACGCCGGAACCGGTTCGCGTGGGGGATGTGATTCGAGTCGATGTGAAGACGGCTGGTGGGAACATCATCATTCAGTCGATACAACTCAGCGGCGGCCACTAATGGAGGAAAAGGTCAAAGAGTTTGTTCCGGAGATCGATGGATCTGTGCCAGATACGCGTATCGTTTCCTGATCGACTCCAGATCGAGCGTCCAGTTGCCTTTCGTTACCAGCGTCTGAAGGTAATCGATTGTTCCTGGTTCGTGTCGGACGTGAAACAGGCCCAGCCAGCGGGTGAGCATTTGCCGCATCCACCTTGGCCAATCGCGCTGGTCCCAGAAATCGACGATCAGTAGAGACCCGCCCGGCTGAAGGTTCCTCACGGCTGTGTCCAGGGCCTTTCGCCAATCGGGGATCATTGACAGCGAGTAGGAAAAGAAGATCACATCCAATGGTTGGGCGAGGCTGAGGGTTGTATGGTGGTTCCAGTCTTCCGCCGAGCCCTGGACGAGTTGAATCCGCGATAGTCCCCGGCGCTGCGTCTTCGCCCGGGCGGTCTGGAGCATCTGTTCGGAGATATCCAATCCGAACAGCCGCAATTCCGGATATCGCCTGGCCAACACGATCAGGTTTCTGGCCGTTCCGCATCCTACCTCCAAAATGGTGCTGCCTGGACTGGCGGGGATCCGTTGCAGGAGTCGGTTTCGCCCCGCCAGAAACAATGGCCTCGTCATATCATAGAAATGACGCTGAAAACGGTATATCCGGTCCATCACGCTTGCCTGATCCATCGCTCTCTCTTTCTGTGGGGCCGTAAGCCCTTCTTTTTTGTTGACCAAGGGTGCGTTGGGGTTATAATCGAACCCATATTCACTATTAATATAACCCATTATCATAAAAGCAGGCAGGATTTACGTGAAAAAGTCTTTTCTTGATGCGACAGCACTATCGGCCGCCTTGGGGCTTTTGCTTCTTGTCCTTCCGTGCGTGCTAACTCGCGCCGGAGTGGTTGAACAGATCCTCGACGCGGATTACGAAGCCCTGGAGCAACCCCTGTCACCAGAATCCGGCGGATTTGAGCCTGCCAAGCTGACGGCCAAACTCGGGTATGTCTGGTCCCTTCCGGATAAGACGCAAGCCATGGTGCTTCTCGGCGATTTTTTTCTGTGCATGCCGCACCAGACCCTGACCAGCCGTGACGCCGTGGTCTGGCTGAAGGTCGTCGAGCGTAATGGTCAGAAGGTCAAGCAGCTTGACGTTTTCATGGAAGGCGGGGCGCGGATCATCGAATCGGCCGGTACGGTCATTTCCGACGAAATTCTCTCGGTTACGATCTTCACATCCGGATCGGTCGAGTTGACGGGTGAATCCATCGCTTATCGCAACGGAAGCAATCTGGAGCTCTACAATCGCGCAGAGAAGTTGTGGACCCGGGCATCGGTGGAGAACGCGAGCGAGGAGCGCATCATCGTCCACGGCCGGCAGCCCAAAGTTCCGGAGTTGCAGGAGCGCAGGCCCATCGTCGTTCGAGGAAATTTCGTTGTCGGTCCGAAGCTGGAAGGTCTGCCGGTGCTCATCGGTACCGAAGGCGTGTATCTGCTTCAGGCCGCGGGTGTCGACGGTGAAGCCACGGAAATTCGCGCCGCCAACGCCGTGATTTTCCTGAAGCCGGAAGCGATGAAGATCGAAAAACAGACGGCCAAGAAACCGAAGAAGAAACCGTCCACAATGCCGGCGACCCTCTCGAAGGAAGAAGCGGAGAAGCAACTTCAGAAGCTGCCCACCGAGGAAGAGGCTGGGCGAAAGCTGACTCCCCTGGAGAAGGCTCGTACGAACCGCTATGTCGCCGCCGCCTATCTCGAAGGCGACGTGGTTATTACCCGCGGATACCGGCAGATTCGCGCCGACCAGGCCTATTATAGCTTCGAAGACAGTCAGGCGCTGCTGTATAACGTGGTCGCGAAGACGGTTGCCCTCGAGCGCAACGTTCCCATTTATATTCGAGCAAACGAGGTTCGTCAGCTTTCCGAGACCAGCTATGTGGCCCGGAGCGCGAAGATTTCCGCCAGCGAGTTCTATACGCCCAGTTATCACATTGGGGCGACCAAGGTGTACTTCGAAGATCGGACCGAGCGATTGCCGTCTGGAGAGCAGATCGGCTTGATTGCCGGGCGTTACAAAGTCTACAACTCGACGCTCAACGTCGAAGGCGTTCCCCTCACCTACTGGCCTTACTCTCAGGGCGATTTCAAGCAGAGCGAAACGGCCATCCGCAGTCTGAGTTTCTCTTACGACAACGACTACGGGATCACTGGCAAGACGCGGTGGTATCTGTTCCCCCTGATCGGATTGCAGGAACCGGAAGGCGTCGACGCCACGCTGAAACTGGACTACTACGGCGATCACGGACCGGGCGTGGGTATCGACGCCCAATACGAGCGGGAGACATATTACGGCCTGGTACGTAGTTTCTATATCCACGACACCGGCGAAGACCATCTCGGCGGCGCCTGCGGCGACGTCGAGCCTCCGTACGAGAATCGCGGCCGATTCCTCGTCCGCCATCGACAGTATCTGCCCCAGGGTTGGGAGTTGACACTGGAGTTAAGTTACCTCACCGACAAGAATTTCCTTCGGGAATATTTCCGCAACGAATTCGAGAACGGCAAGGAACAAGAAACGCTCATTTACCTGAAGAAGGTATTCGGCGATGCCGTGTTCTCCGTACTCGGCAAATGGCGGATCAACGACTTCCTTACACAGACGGAAAAGCTGCCTGACGTCGTTTTCGACGTTCTCGGCAAGCAGCTTGGCGATAGTTTCGTCACATGGTTCAGCGAGAATCACGTCGGGGCGGTACGGCGAATGACTTCGAATGACTATCCCTTGGAATACGAAAGGGAGTATCCGAACCAGAGTTCGTCCGATGTTGTCGCCCGGGCGGACACCCGGCAGGAACTCGACGTACCTGTTACCCTGGGTAAGTTGAAACTGGTTCCGTTCGGAATGGTTCGTGGAACAGCCTGGGACGACAGTCCCGACGACGGCGGTCTGGCGCGAGGTTACGGTCAGGGAGGGGTCAAGGGCAGTCTGTACCAGTGGCGAAATTATGACAATATCGATTCCCGCTTCTGGGATATTCATCGCATCCGTCATATCATGAAGGAATACTTCGTGCTGTGGGGTTCGGCCAGCAATGTCAGCTCCGACGAGATCTGGCCCTTCGACCAGGGAATTGAGACCATCGATGAAGTGGACGGCGCGACCCTCGGATGGAAGCACCGGTTCCAGACCAAGCGGTCGGGTCCCAACGGGCTCCGCACCGTCGACTGGTTGACTTTGAACTTTGAGGCGGGATTTTTCAACGACGCCAATACATACCGTGGGGTGAACGAGACCCGTGGGGAGACGTTCGCGTATCGGCCGGAGAATTCCGTTACCAGCAATTACGCTTCCGTTCGGAGCAACTGGCGTATCTCCGATACCACCGCGTTACTCTACGATGCCATCGTGGACACCGACGACTGCCGCATGGGCTCTTCGGGTATCGGGCTCGCTCTCGACCGCTCGCCGCGTTCGCATTTCTTCATCGGACACCGTTATATCGGCATGACCCACTCGAACCTTCTGGCTTTCGGCTCGACGTACCAACTGAATCCCAAATACACGATCGGTCTGGAGGAGCAGTTCGACCTGGACGCGGGAAGGAATTCCGATCTGGAGATCACCCTCGTCCGCAAGATGCCCCGGTGGAACTTTGCTCTCTCCGCTGGATTTGACAACACGCAGGGCGTTAACAGCGTGAGCATCTCGCTCTGGCCTGAAGGCGTACCCGAATGGACATTGGGGTCACGCAAGTTCAATCGCATGCAGCGATACCTGCCGATGGATTAACGTCTGAATGGAAATACATAGAGGCACGCGGTACAACCTGCCACGTGCCTCTTTCGTTTCAGCCTGTGACTCCAAATCGAGAATGTCAGGGTCCGCTGCTAGCCGCCCACCAATCCCTGGATCAACTGCGTAATGTTACCAAGATTGGCCAGGATGCCACCGGCGCCGAAAATAATACCCAGGTTTATGATCGTACCGGTCACGTTATTTGCCACCGCGAAGAAATTCGCAGCGCCGCATCCGGTACATGCCGCAACGGGAACCGCCAGAAGAAACAACCTCATACTCATACTCATACTCATACTCGTAATCTCCTACCTCACATAAACAAACAACCCACTCCGGACGATCCGAAGTGGGTTGTATCATAATCCAAGCACAAAAGTCTTGCAAGAATATCAAGACGTTCGAATTTGCGGTTACAGACCCGGGACAATTCCCCGCAGGTTGTTCAGAAGCGTGGGAAGTCCAAAAACCGTGGCGACCAAACCGGCAATTACCGTCGAGTTAATGATCGATCCGGTGATAAGGAAATAACTTGCCGTCGAGCAGCCAACACACATGAGCATCGGGGCCACCAAAAGTGTTCTCTTTAGCACAGCAGAACCTCCACATTGGAAAAGAATAATCATTACTTAAGTGATATTTTGCCCATCCGCCAGACCCTGTCAAGAGAAAAGGCTATTTCCTTCTCCAGCAGAGGTCGGGTTCCCGGGCAGCTTTGACTTCATCGACGCGGCGTACGGGCGTCGTCCAGGGGGCCTTGTGCAGCAGATCCGGCTCGGACATCGCCTCGTCGGCGATCTTCTGCATCACTTCGACGAAATGGTCCAGGGTCGCCCGCGTTTCCGTCTCAGTCGGCTCGACCATGATGCATTCGGGCACGATCATCGGGAAGTACATTGTCGGCGGATGGATGCCGTAATCGATCAGCCGCTTGGCGATATCGAGGGCGCGAACACCTCTTGTTTTTTGCCGGTCCGCACTGATGACAAACTCGTGCATGCAGGGAAGCGCGTAGGGAAGCGTGTAGTGGGTTTGGAGTTTTCTCGCCAGGTAATTGGCGGCCAGGACCGCTTTGTCCGATACATTCTTCAGACCGCGGGGCCCCAACGAGCGAATATAGGTGTAGGCCCGCACGAGCACTCCGAATTGTCCGTAGAACGTTCGCACCCGGCCGATGGATTTGGGGCGATTAAAGTCCCAGAAGAAGGCGTCATTTTTCTTGTCCACTTGAGGCACGGGCAGGAACGGACATAGATGCTTTGCCACGGCGATGGGTCCGGCGCCCGGGCCGCCGCATCCGTGGGGCGTGGCGAACGTCTTGTGCAGATTAAAGTGCATGATGTCCACGCCGAAATCTCCGGGGCGAACCTGTCCCATGATGGCGTTCATGTTGGCCCCGTCGAGATAGAGCTGAGCGCCATGATCGTGCAGAATTCGGGCAATCTGGGCGATATTTTTGTCGAACAAACCCAGCGTGTTGGGATTTGTGATCATCATGGCGGCCGTCTTCTCGTCGACTTTCGCGGCCAAATCCTCCAGATCGACCAATCCCTCCGGTGTGCTCCGGACCACCGTGACGTGCTCGCCGCACAGCGAACAGCTTGCGGGATTTGTTCCGTGTGCGCTATCGGGGATAAGCACGCGGTTACGATCCTCTTTGCGATCCACGTAATAGGCCCGGACGACCATGATCGAGGTCATTTCGCCCTGGGCGCCCGCAGCCGGGTGCAGGCACACTTCCGCCAGGCCCGCAATCTCCTCCAGATCCTTTCGCAGATGGAACATCAATTCCATTGCGCCCTGGATGTCCTTTTCCGATTCGTACGGATGCAGGGACATGAATCCGTCGAGCCCCGCCGCCCATTCGTTGATCTTCGGGTTGTACTTCATCGTGCACGAGCCCAGCGGATAGAAATTGGCGTCCACGCTCATCATTCGCAGGGCAAGGCGGGTATAGTGTCGTGTCACTTCGCGTTCGCAGAGCTCGGGCAACTCCGGTGGCTGATCCGCCAGGAGTTCCGAGGGAATTGATTTGGCCACCGGCGTTTGCGGGACATCCGACTGGGGCAGATTCACCGCCGACTGGCCGGCCACGGATTTCTCGAACAACAGTTCCATGTCGTTTTTTTCTTTCATGTCGTCACAGGATGGGCTGTCACGCCCGACACTGTCCTTGGTTCAGTTATACTCTATCCAATACGTCCACCAACTGGTCAATTTGCTTCCGGGTTCGTTTCTCGGTTACGGCAACGAGGAGGCAATCCTGGAATTCCGGGAACCAGGTTCCCAGATCCACGCCGGCGAAGATTCCCTTCTCCCGGGCGGTCTGTAGCACCTTTGCCACGGGCGCCTTGCGGCAACGGACGGCGAATTCCATGAAGAACGGCGACGAAAACGCCAGTTCGTATCCTCGCAGCTCCGAGATTCGGCCGGCGGCATAGTGGGCTTTCTGGAAACACAGATTGGCAAGTTTGGCGAACCCGGTCCTGCCCATCGCCGCCAGATAGATGGCTGCGCGAATCGCCAACAAACCTTCATTGCTGCAGATATTACTCGTCGCCCGTTCGCGTCGGATATGCTGCTCGCGAGTTTGCAGGGTGAGACAAAAGGCGCGACGCCCTTCCGCATCGGTCGTGGCACCGATGATGCGTCCGGGAAGTCGACGGAGATATTTTTCCTTCGCGGCCATGAATCCGAGATATGGGCCGCCCAGTTGCTGGCGAATCCCCAAGGGCTGACCTTCGCCAACCACAATATCCACACCGAATTTGCCCGGCGGGGCAAGCATTCCCAGGCTGATCGGATTGGCGGCCACGATTAACATCGTCTCATGTTGCTTGACCGCTTCGGCGATCTTGTCCAGGGGATTGATCAACCCGAAGAAATCCGGCTGTTGCACGACTACGGCAGCGGTCTGCGCGTCCACGCGGTCCGCCAGCGCCTGAACCTCCAGTACGCCTTTGGGCGTCGGGATCACCTCGATCGTCATGGGCAGCGCTGCCAGGTAGGTCCTCAGCACCTGCACATATTCCGGGTGAGTATTCTGCCCGACGAGCACTTTCGGCCGAGATGTCAGATCCCTGGCCATCAGTACCGCTTCCGCCACGCTCGAACCCACCTCGTACATCGACGCGTTCGAGACATCCATTCCCGTCAATTGGCAGATGAGGGTTTGATACTCGTAGAATATCTGCAATGCCCCCTGCGATGTCTCCGCCTGGTAAGGCGTATAGGCTGTCACATAGGCGCTGTGACCGGCAAGTACATCCACCACCGGCGGGATGAAATGATCATAGCTGCCAGCGCCAAGGAACGAGACGCATGTGTCCGTCCCGTGGTTTTTCGCAGCCAGTTCCCGCAGATGCTCCTGCAGGGAGATATCGTCCATGGCCTGGGGGACGTTCAGCGGTCGATTGAGCCTCAGTTCCGCGGGAATCGCGGAAAAAAGGTCCGCCAGACGCTTTTCGCCGATCTCGGCCAGAATCGCTTCAGCTTCACTGTCGCTAACACACGTGAAAGTCACTCGTCGCTTCCTTTATCTTCTATTTTTCCCCACTTTCCCACCGCTTGCCAGCATGCCGCCAACAACAATTATATACTCGCCTGATACTCCTCGGCCGACATCAAACCGTCCAACTGCGTCGGGTTCGACGGTCGGACTTTGATCATCCATGCCGCACCGAACGGGTCGCGATTGACAAGCCCCGGATCGGTCTTGAGTTCTTCGTTGACCTCCACGACTTCGCCATCCACACCCGAATACAGATCCGACGTCGCCTTGACCGACTCGGCCTCGCCAAAGCCTTCACCGGCCTTGACCTTTCGCCCCACATCCGGCAACTGAACAAACGTGATATCCGTCAGTTCCTCGGCAGCGTGATCCGTAATCCCGATCACGACCAATCCTCCCTCGAGTTTGTGCCATTCATGGGTTTTGAGATACTTGCGATCATTGGGAACAGGCATGATTTTTCCTCCACATTCGGCTGATCTCCACGTAAAAGCACACGATCAGATCCATTTGCGAGCATTCAACATATTAGATTTCTGTTCAATCAGAAGAACTGCGTGAATTTTGGCATACGGACCATCTCCTGTCCAGCGAAAAATCCACAGTCGCACACATGTTTCAGATTACGCCCGTACTCGCACGCGAGCAAGCTGATCCACCGCTACCGCGACGACGATCACAATCCCGATCACAATGAGCTGCGCGTTGGTGGTGATCCCGATCAACGTGCAGCCGTTGCGCAGGAATTGGATCAGGAATGTTCCGATGATCGTGCCCCCGATTGAGCCCCGCCCCCCGGACAGACTTGCCCCGCCGATGACCACGGCGGCAATCACGTCCAATTCCGCCCCCGCGCCCGCCGTCGGCTGGGCTGAGATTGTCCGGCTGACGGCGATCATCGACGCCAGACCGACAAGAATGCCTGAGAATGTGTAGATGAAGATCTTGCACCCGCGAATGCCGATCCCCGCATGATAGGCCGCCTCTTCGTTCGAACCAATCGCATAGGTGTACCGACCGGGACGAGTATATTTCAGAAGAAACCATGCCATCACCGCCACAACGGTAAATATCCACACGGAAACAGGAACGTGCAGAAGAGTTCCGCTGTCCAGATAGGCGTAGGTCGGCACGTTGTACGGCTGACCGTCGTTCATCACCAAGGCAATTCCACGAAACAGACTCATTGATCCCAACGTCACAATGAAGGGCGGAAGTTGAAGCCAGGTGATCGTAATACCGTTGGCCAGACCACATACACCGCCAGCTACCACGCCCACCATTGTCCCGACGAGCAGACTCATTCCCTGTGGACTCTCGCCTCCCAGGAGCAGCATCAGGCCCGCTCCGATCATTCCGCAGAGCGCCAACATCGACCCCACCGACAGGTCAATTCCACCGGAGATGATGATGAACGCCATTCCCACCGCCATGATACCCGGACCCGACGATCGGCGAAGCACGTTCAGGACGTTATCGACGGTAAGAAATTCGTTCGGCCGCAAAATCGCCAGAATAACGACGATCAAGATCAGACTCGCGAACGGCAAGATCTCGCGTATTACTTTATTCATCAGAGTTCCTCAGCTGCACCGGTCTTCCTGCACTGCCGCCAAATGCATTACTTGTTCCTGGGTAGTCGAGCGCGTCGGCAAATCGCTTACGATCCGTCCGCGGCGCATCACGAGAATACGATCCGTCATCCCCAACAGTTCGGGAAGCTCGGAGGAAATAAACAGGATGGCTTTGCCCTCGCTCGCCAGTTGATTGATGAGTTCGTACACTTCATGCTTGGCGGCTACATCGATCCCCCGCGTCGGCTCGTCGAAGATTACAACTTTTGACTCCGCCAGAAGCCACCGCGCGACGAGCAGTTTCTGTTGATTTCCACCCGACAGGGAATTCACCGGAGCAGATGGTCCTGGCCATTTGATGGAAATGCGCGATACCAGATCCGCCGCGATCTTGTTCTCTTTGGCGGGCCTAACCCATCGCTTCATTCCAATCTTATCTAGTGAAGGCAGCGTGATGTTCCAGGAACCGGGCAACCCGAGGCACAAGCCCGTTCGCTTGCGGTCTTCGGTCAGAAATGCCAGCCCCCGGGAAATGGCCTCCTGAGGCGAGGTAATCGTGACTGTTTGGCCATCGATCTGAATTGTTCCGGATGTCGCATGATCGACCCCGAACACCGCCCTCGCCACTTCGGTTCTGCCCGCACCCACAAGTCCCGCCATGCCCACCACTTCACCGGCATGAACAGCGAACGAGATGTTTCGAATTCCCTTCGCCGAACTTAGGTTCTCGACCTTAAGCCGAACGGCGCCGGTCCGCGTTTGTCGCGGCGGAAAGAACTCCTTCATTTCCCGGCCCACCATATGCCGAACGATCATCTCCATAGACAAGTCGGCTGAAGGTCCGGTATGAACCACCTGCCCGTCGCGCAGCACGGTAATGTCGTCCGCAATGGTGACGACTTCCTCCAGGCGATGCGAAATGTAGATCACCGAAATACCGCGGTCGCGAAGGTCGCGAACCGTTTTCAGCAGCGTCTGCGTCTCGGCTTCAGATAAGGACGAGGTCGGCTCATCCATGACAATGATCGAGGCATCCCGCGCCAAGGCTTTGACTATTTCCACGATCTGGCAATCCGCGGCGGACAGGTCCCGCACCAACGCCCGGGAATCGATGCGGAATCCAAAGGCGCCGAGAATGGAGTCGGTCTGCTCCGTCATCCGGGCAAAGTCCACCGTTCCGGGAAATCGGCCTTTCGGCTCGCGCCCGAGGAAGAGATTCTCGGCCACAGAAAGATCCCCCACCAGGTTCAGCTCCTGATAGATCATGGAAATTCCCGCCGCCAGGGACTCGGCCGGGTTCGAGAATTTTTGAGCCTGGCCGCCGATCTCAATGGTTCCCGCGTCCGGTGAGTAGACCCCGGCAAGGACCTTCATCAACGTGGATTTTCCCGCCCCATTCTCGCCGACAAGGGCATGGACCGTTCCGGGTCGAACGGAAAAGGAGACTCCCGACAGTGCACGCACCGGGCCGAACCGTTTTTCGATTCCTGTCATCTTTAGCGCCGGTGTTTGGAGCATATCTGATCTTCTACCGTCCAGTTCGTATGGTCTACTTCGGATTCAGCAATTGCTGAATTTCGGGCGTGCCCAGGTTCATCTTCGTGATCAGTTTCACGCCGGTGTCGATCCGTTTTTCGACCGGCTTGCCGTTGAGCTTGTCCATAACCGCCTTGACTCCAAGGTAGCCCATCATGAAGGGATTCTGGACGACCAGCGAATCAATTTTTTCGCTTTTTACCGCTTCGATCAGCGGCGTCGAGGAGTCGAATCCAACCATCTTCACTTTGCCCGCCCTGCCCTGGCTCTGAAGCGCTCGAAGCGTGCCGACGGAGGTCGACTCATTGCAGGCGAAGACACCGTCCAGTTGCGGATGACGGGTAAGCAGGTCCTCCGCCGCCTGCAGGGCGGTCTCGACCGTGTCCAGACCGTATTTGCTGTCGACGATCTTTATATTTGGATACTCGCGTTTGATCGTCTCCATGAAGCCCCGTTCCCGCTGCGTGGTCGAGTCCGAACCCGCCATGTACTGAACGACGATGACGTTGCCTTTCCCATGGAGAATTCCACCCATCTGGCGAGCGGCCAACTTCCCTCCGTTGTAGTTGTCCGTGGCGACGAAGGAGACGTATTTATCGACGTTGACGCCTGAATCAAAGATCACGCAGGCAATGTTCGCGCTATTGACTTTTAGAACGCTCGGTACGAGAGCGTTGCTGTCGAGCGGAGCTACGACAATACCGTCCACCTTGCGAACGATGAAGTCCTCGATAATTCCGATCTGCCCGTCGCGATCGCCCTCCCGGTTCGGACCGTTCCAGAAAATGGCAGCCCCGGTCTCCTGGCCTGCCTTGAGGGCCCCGGCATGCACAGCCTTCCAGAAATCGTGCGTCGTTCCCTTGGGAATTACGGCGATCTGCCGCTGCCTGGCGGGTTTGGTCCCCGGGGTAGGCGTTTCCTTGCTCTTATCTGTTTTGGACAGGGTCCGCTGGGCAATCACAATGGCCAGCACAACCAGAACGACCATCAGAACCTTCTTATTCATCGTCATTCTCCTGCGTTTCGTTTGCAGTATAATCTTACCCAATCGATCATCGATGCAGAAATGAAAATCCCACCGTTATCGCGGTCCGGGTTCGCCCATTTCGGGTCAATCGAGGCCCGTCTCGTCCTTTTACTTTTCCATTGATTTAAGTGGAAATAGTGCTATAATCGCCCGGAATGTCCGCGGATTGTTAACAGTTAACAATTAAAGGAGCTTCGTCGTGTTGAATCTGTCGGGTACGTGGAAACTGGCGTTGGATAAGAAGAATGTCGGGAGGGAAGAGGGCTGGTTCAAGGGCATGCGGCCGGAGGCGAAAGAGGCCCCGGTACCGGGGATTATCCAGCAGGTGTTTCCCGATTGCCACGGGGTGGTCTGGTACTGGCGGGAGTTCCAGCCGGCTCGCCGGGCGGAGTCTAACGAACGGTATCTGCTGAAGTTCGGAGCGGTTGACTATCTGGCGGATGTTTGGGTTAACGGGAAACATATCGGCGGCCATGAGGGGGGCGAGACGCCGTTCATCCTGGACGCAACGGACGCAATTCAGGCGGGCAAGTCGAACCTGGTGGCAGTGCGGGTGCTGAATCCGACGGATGCTCCCATTGACGGGATCAAACTGTCGGAGATTCCTCACCGTAATAAGGAAGTTCAGGGATATATGCCCGGACGATCTTACAACTCCGGCGGAATCGTGGGCCCGGTCGAACTGGCGGTTGTTCCGGCGGTGCGAGTAACGGACGTATTCGCCCGGCCGAACGTTAAGACCGGGGAGATTCGCGTGACAATTACTGTCCGCAACGACACATCGGCGACCGTGGCGGGCACACTAACGGCCAAGGTCGGCCCGGCCAGCGGCGGGGAGATTCTTACAACCGCCACTATCGACGGCATGTTTCAGCCGGGCGACAGCGAACATGAGGTGCGGCTTGGGATCGACCAACCGCATCTGTGGAACCTGAATGATCCCTATCTATATCGTGTAACCGCGAAACTGAGCAGCAAAGATACGAAATTCGCGCATGAAGAAATGGTTCGCTGCGGATTCCGGGAATTACGGGTCGAGAAAGGCTATTTCCGACTCAACGGCAAGCGAATCTTCCTCAAGAGCACGCACACGGGCAATCATTTCCCGATCGGCCAGGTCACACCGATGGACCCGGACCTGATGCGACGAGATTTCCTCATGGCCAAGGTGGCTGGGTACAACTGCGTACGATTCATCGCCGGGATGGGCTGGTCGGAGCAGATGGATTTCTGCGACGAAATCGGATTGATGGTGTACGAGGAGTGTTTGGCTGGCTGGTGCCTGGAAGATTCGCCGGATATGAAGCGGCGATTCGAGCTTTCGGTGCGGGAGATGATTCTGCGCGACCGAAATCATCCGAGCATAGCGATGTGGGGCCTGTTGAACGAGACGGGTGATGGTCCGGTGTTCCGCCAGGCGGTAGATACGCTGAAGCTGGTTCGATCGCTGGACGATACGCGGCTGGTGCTGCTGTCGAGCGGACGATGGGACGGTCACCCGGAGATCGGGTCGGTAAGTAATCCGGGAAGCGACACGTGGGAACATGAATGGGGTCCCGAGGCGCCGAACGCCAAGGGCGAACCCAACGCGGGCGATCCGAACCACGGGGGATATTTCCGATTCGCCGGGGATGCTCACGTTTATCCGGGTTGCCCGCATCCTCCGGTCACTCTCGATTTCCTGCGCAACCTCGGAAAGAACACCAAGCCGGTCTTCCTCTCGGAATATGGCACGGGAAGCATGTTGGACGTGATCCGCGGAACCCGCTGGTACGAACAGATCAAGGCCCGACCGGACTTGTCGGACGTTACGCTGTTCCGGACGATGGCGGAGAAGCTGGAAGGCGACTGGAAGAAATGGGGTTTTGAAGGGACGTATGCATTCACTCAGGACCTTCTTCGTGACAGTCAACGGCTGCACACACGGCAGCGATTGCTCGGATTCGACTTGATCCGGTCCAACCCGAAGATTTGTGGGTTTAATCTGACGGGTATTCTTGATCACGGAATCACGGGTGAGGGCGTGTGGACGTTCTTCCGCGAGTGGAAGCCTGGAACCGCTGAGGCGCTGGCCGACGGTTGGGCGCCGGTGCGGTGGTGTCTGTTTGTCGACCCGATGCACGGCTACGCGGGCCGGAAGTTTAAGGTCGAGGCGGTGCTGGCCAATGAAGACGTGCTGGGACCAGGCGAATATCCGTGCACATTCCGCGTTCATGGCAAGGCCGGAACGGTGTGGGAGAAGAAGGCGACGCTCCGAATTCCCAAGCCCAAGGCGGGCGAAGAGAATCCGTTGGCGTTTCCCGTGCTGTGTGAAGAGATCAAGCTCAAGGTTCCGGCGGGCGAGTACGAGTTCACCGCCTACATGGAGCGCGGCGGGGCCCCCTTCGGCGGACGGCTGAAATTCCACGTAACCGATCCGGCGGGCATGCCGAAGAGCAAATCGACGATCCAGGTTTGGGGCGTCGATAAATCGGTCGAGAAATGGCTGACGAAACAGGGAATCAAGTGTAAGCCGTTGAGTAGATCCACGCCCAAGAAAGGTGAAGTGATCCTGGTCGGCGATTCGCCGAGCCTCAATAGCGATGCGAACGGATGGATGAATGTAGCCCGGCAACTGGCCCAGGGCGGATCGGCGGTTTTCCTCAGTCCCAAGGCGTTCACAAACACCACCGGCCAAGCCAAGATGGGCAAACTGGAGCGCAAAGGGGCTGGAGGCCAGTGGGGCGAATACGGGTTCTCCTGGCGCGATTTTGAGGTGGCCAATGTTCCCAAAAATGAATGGGAGGTCTTCTCAAAAGAGTTTTACGGGGCTCTTAACTACATCATTTCCGATTTGCCGCAGGGCAAGTACGAAATTGAGCTGGGCTTCTGTGAAGGATACTGTACCGCCGCGGATTCCCGGCTTTTCAACGTACTGATCAACGGCGAAAAGGTCCTGGAAGATTTCGACATCCTCAAAACGGCCGGCGGGCCACATCTGGCGGTGGTCAAGAAATTCTCCGTCTGTCCGCAGAAAGGGAAGATTGAAATCAACTTTGCCTTCGGCAAGATCAACGCCCCGTCGATCAGTCGTCTGCGAATCTATAATGAAAAGGGTGAGATGATCGTGGAAGACACCGCCCTTAAGAATGGCCGAGCCGCCCTCGGGTGGTTGCCGCTGGCCAAAAAGGGACGGTGCTACCGATTCGGCGACTGGCTGTATCACAAGGAATGTGTAGCCAAGGCTCATCCGGTGTTCGACGGCTTGCAGGCCAAGGGAATCATGGACTGGGATTACTACGGTCCGGTGATTTCATCCTGGCTGTTCGAGGTGGAAGAAAATCCGGATGAGGTGATCGCCGCCGCATTTGCCGCCGGTTATGCTTGCCCGGGCGGATATGCATCGGGAATCATGATGGCGTCTTATCCGTTCCTCAAGGGTCGGTTCCTGGTAAATACGTTCAATGTTCTCGACCAGATCGATAAGCACCCGGCTGCGGATCGACTGCTGCTCAATATGATCAACTATGCCTCAAGTTACGCCGGCAAACCAACGTCAGCCTTGCCGAAGACGTTCGATAGAACCCTGAAGGCAATCGGATATATCGAGGAATAACATGCAGACTCTAAATGGGCTGTGGAAGCTGGCGACTGACCCCCAGAATGTTGGGCGTGAAGAAAAATGGTTCGAAGCGATTCGGCCCGAGGCGAAGGATGCTCCCGTACCGGGGGTCATCCAGCAGGTATTTCCAGATTATCATGGAGTAGCGTGGTACTGGACAACGTTCACGCCGTTCCGCCCCGCAGGGTCCGACGAACGATGTTTTCTCGCGTTCGGCGCGGTGGATTACCTGGCTGAGGTGTGGCTGAACGGAAAACCCGTCGGCGGGCACGAGATTGGCGAGACGCCGTTCTCATTGGATGTCACCGACGCGATTAAGCCGGGAAAAGAGAACCTCGTCGCGATTCGAGTCCTTAACCCTACTGAGGACGGCATCGATGGTATCTGTCTGAATCAGACGCCGCACCGAAACAAACTCAGCTTCAAGGCCTTCCAACCGGGGTGGAGCTTCAACTATGGCGGAATGCTCGGCAAGGTGGAGTTTCACATTCTCTCCGCGTTGCGAATTTCCGACATCTTCGCCCGAGCCAACCCCAAGACAGGTGAGATTCGTTTGACAATCGCCGTTCAGAACGACACAGCCAAGTCGGTGAAGGGCGAATTGAGGGTCTCCACGGGTCCGGCGTCGGGAAATGGCGAGACTGTGAGTTCCACGACACTCTCCGGGGAGTTCAAACCCGGCAGCAGCGAGCATCAGACTCTGCTACATGTCCCTGAGCCGCATTTGTGGAATTTGGATGATCCATTCCTGTATCGAGTCACCGTTCAGCTTCAGGCCCAAGGCATCTTGCGACATGAGAAAGCGGTCCGTTGCGGATTCCGTGAATTGCGGGTGGATAAGGGCTTTTTCCGACTCAACGGCAAGCGGATCTTCCTGAAATCCACGCATACGGGCAATCATTTCCCGATCAGCTGGGCTACCCCGCCCTGCCCGGAGTTGATGCGGCGAGATTTCCTTATGGCCAAGGTGGCCGGGTACAATTGCGTACGGTTCATCGCCGGAATGGCTTTGCCGGAGCAGCTGGATTTCTGCGACGAAATCGGCCTGATGGTGTATGAAGAATGCTCCGCCGGGTGGTGCCTGCAGGATTCGCCTCGGATGGCGGAACTGTATGACAAGAACCTTAGCGAGATGATCCTCCGCGACCGGAATCATGCCTGCATAACCATCTGGGGACTGCTGAATGAAACGCCGGAGGGTAAAGTCTATCGTCATGCCGTGTCGTCCCTGCCGCTGGTACGTTCGCTGGACGATACTCGAATCGTTGTGTTGAACACCGGCCGAACGGACGCCGGTCAGCCGCCGGCGGACGGCAGCCGAGCCATCGGTTCGATGAGCAACCCCGGCAGTACTCAGTGGGAATACCAGTGGGGCAACGAAGAGACTCTTACCCTCGACCCGAAGAAATCGCTGGATCCGAGCAACTCCTGGTACGTCGATCGTATGGGCGATGTCCACTACTACCCGCTCATTCCCCACACGCGAGATTGGGTCCGCATCATCCGCAACCTTGGCAAGCACACGCGGCCGGTATTTCTGTCGGAATACGGAATCGGCAGCATGATGAACGTACTGCGGGAATTGCGGTGGTTCGAACAGATGGGAGCCAGACTCGATCTGGTTGATTCAGGATTGCTCAAATCCATGGCCGACCGACTGAACGCCGACTGGAAACGGTGGGGATTCGACGGCACGTTCACGTTCACGGAAGATTTTCTGTGGGAAAGTCAGCGCCGTCACACTCGCCAGCGATTGCTCGGATTCGACATGGTGCGATCCAACCCGCGATTGTGCGGATACAACCTGACGGGCATGCTCGATCACGGAATGTCCGGCGAGGGGGCTTGGACCTTCTGGCGGGAATGGAAGCCGGGAATCGCGGAAGGCCTGATGAACGGCTGGGCACCGGTTCGGTGGTGTCTCTTTGTCGATCCGATTCACGCCTATGCGGGAAAGAAGACGGAGTTCGAGGCCGTGCTCGCCAATGAAGACGTGCTGGCCCCCGGAACCTATCCGGTGTGTCTGCGTATTTCGGGCCCCGAGGGAATCGTCTGGGAAAAACGCACAGAAGTAACAGTTCCCAAAGTCACGCCCGGAGAAGACGGCCCTCTGGCAATACCTGTCTTCTGTCAGGAGATCACTCTGAACGTGCCAACAGGCCAATATGAATTCGGCGCTTATATGGAGCACGGCGGTGCCCCCTTCGGCGGACGATTGAAGTTCTTTGTGTCCAATGCCTCCGAATGGCCGAAGGCGAGGACCGCGGTTAAGGTACTGGGCGTCGACGAGAAGACGCAGAAGTGGCTGACGTCGCACGGTATCAAGTGCCGACCGTTCGGTAAATCCGCCTCCAAGAAGCGAGAAACTATCCTGGTGGGGGATTCGGCGGCGCTGAACGAGGATCGGGAATCGTGGGTAACGCTGGCCAAGCGAATGGCGACGGGAAGCTGCGTTGTCTTTCTCTCACCGGCAGTGTTCAAGAAACCACCCTTCGTCTCGAGAGTGGGCCGACTGGAACGTCTCAAGTTCGGCGGTACTTCCTGGCGGGAATTTGAAGTACTCAATGTGTCGAAGGATGATGCAGCGGTATTCTCCAAGGAATTCTGGGGCCCGATCAGTTACGTCATGTCGGATCTGCCCAAGGGCGACTACGAGATCGAGATGGGATTCTGCGAAGGATACTGCAGCGGGGAAAATGAACGGGTATTCGACATCCAGATCAACGGCGAGGTGGTAGCCAAGAACTTCGACATCGCGAAAGAAGCGGGCGGAACCCATCTCGCGGTTGTCCGAAAGTTCAAGGTTCAGCCGAAGAAAGGCCGGATTAGCATCGATCTCGTACAAGGCCCCTCGAATGGACCTTCCCTCAGCCGATTGAGGATCTTTGACGGTAAGGGCGAACTGCTCGTCGAAGACACAGCGATGAAATGCACGCGAGATGACAGCGAGTGGCTACCCCTGAAGAAGAAGGGCAAGGTCGCGTTCTACAAGGACGATTTGTACCACAAGGATTCGGTGGCCAAGCGGCATCCTGTTTTCATGGGATTGATGAACCACGGAATCATGGACTGGGACTACTACGGACCGGTCAATACGGGCACTGTCTTCGAGGACGTGGAAGTCTCCGACGATATCGCCGCCGCCAGTTTCGGCGCGGGGTATATCGTCAAAGGCGGCTATGTCTCCGGATTGCTCGTTGCGTCTTACCCATTCGGGGCTGGGCGGTTTGTGATCAATTCGCTGCGTATTCTGGAGAACCTCGGTTCGCATCCGGCCGCCGATCGGCTCCTCTTGAACATGGTCAATTACGCGTCAGGATTCTGCAAGGGCACCGTAAAGCCCTTGCCGAAGAACTTCCAGACTACGCTCAAGGCGATCAAGTATATTGACTGACGCCGAGACCTTGGCAACTACTCGGGATAGACAAACTTTTCTCCGACGGCCATGACGAGGATTTTCGACTCAAGCTTGAGTTTCTCGCAGGCCGCGAGGAATGAGCCCGGATCGCCGCCGTGCTGGATGGACATCCAGAAATGACACGGAATCGCCAGCTTTGGTTGGACGATCTGTATTGCACGAGCAGCTTGTTCGGAGTCCAGGTTGCCGAAGTTTCCGTTGATCGCCGGAATCATAACATCCACATTCTTGCCCGCGGCCGCCCGGAAGATATCCTCACGATACACCGTGTCACCCGGAATGTAGATGCGAATGCCCTCAATCTCCAGCAAGAGCCCCAGCGCGTCGGGCGTATCCTTGCCATGGTCGCACGGCATGGGCAGAACCTTGACATCCGGCAGCAGTTGTACAGGTTCGTCCACCTTGAGTAACGTCATGGGAACCGTCAGTTGCATCCCCTGGAATATGCGAAGGCACGTTGCGGGCCCCGCGAAGACGGCTTGGCGATTTGAGGCTGCGATGGTCGGCACGGACTCCTCGTCCAGATGGTCCGCGTGCTCATGCGTGACGATCAAGGAATCCAGCTTGATTTCTTCCGCCCGGATCGGCGACGGATAAAGTCGCTTGATACCGAACAGGCGGTTGCACGAGTCCGACAGGTACGGATCCACATACACGATCCGCCCGGCCGACGTTTTGAAGACGAATCCCGCCTGCCCGATGAAGAAGATCCCGACCGTTCCCGGACGTACTTTGGTACCGATAATTTGTTCCGCCAATTCGCTCATGTTTTTTCCTTGAAGAACTGATGATATTTTTGTCTAAAAGTTCTTGCCTTTACTCAGGTTAAAAATTACAATTGTTAACTGTTAACAATTTACCAGGAAAGCGATGGGTAATCAATGAAAAACAAAAAGACAATTGCCCCCGTCAAACGCAATTCTCTTACGGAACAGGTGACGATGAAGCTCCGCCAGGCCATTCTGGATGGACGGATCAAGGCGGGCGAGCGAATCATTGAGGAAGACATCGCGGCCATGATGAAGACCAGTCGCGGACCTGTTCGCGACGCCCTTATTGAATTGGAGCACGAGGGGCTGGTCATCCGCGAGCGAAATCGCGGGGCGATGGTCATCAGTTTGTCGATAGAGGATGTTGAGGAAGTCTGGGCACTTCGCGTCGCCCTCGAGGGCCTTGCCCTCCGGTATGTGATGGAGCGGGCCAGCGAAGAGGATCTTGATGCCCTGCAGGAAATCGTCCAGGAACTCTCTGCGGGGGTCAAGGAGGATTTCTCATTGGCGAAGGCGGTCGATCTGGACCTTAAGTTTCACGAACAACTGGTCATTACCTCCGGCCTTAAGCGACTTATCGCCTATTGGCAGGGACTGAAGTCCCAGATCTGGTTCCTGATCTTCTCGCGGAATATCGACGAGATCGCCACGCTGCCCAAGCGAACGGACCTTTCCCACCGGGTGCTGATTGATGCGATCCGCGCCAAGGATTACGACAAGGCCAAACAGGTTCTTAAGCGTCATATGGAAAGCGGTTATATGAACTTCGTGAAAACCTACCAAGACAGAATCAAGAAGGCAACATCATAAGAGTACCTTCGGGAGTCATTGATGAAAATTGATTTGAAAGGCAAAGTGGCCGTCGTTACCGGGTCGGCCCGAGGAATCGGAAAAGGGATCGCCGCGTTTTTGGCCCAGAATGGGGCCCGCGTGGTCATCTGCGACGTCCTCGACGAGGACGGGCGAAAGACCGAGGCACAGATCTCCCAAACGGGCGACTGCCGGTATTTCCACCTCAATGTCGCCGACCGTCAGGCCGTCGAGCAGTTCATTGATGGTATCGCTCGCGACTACGGCCGAATCGATATCTTCGTCAACAACGCCGGCGTCAATATTCCCGGCAAGAAGCGAAAGGATGTCGATCAGTTCCCGCTGGATGAGTGGGAAAAGATCTATAAGGTCGATGTCGATGGTCTGTTTTACTGCTGCCAGTGCGTTTCCCACGTTATGATCAAGCAGAAATCGGGACGCATCATCAATATCGGGTCGGTCTTCGGTCACGTGCCGGCAAGAAAGCAGATCGCCTTCGTCGGCGCCAAAGCCGCCGTCCACAATATGACCAAAGGCATGGCCCTGGAACTTGCTCCCCACGGGATTCTCGTCAACGCCATCGCCCCGGGTTCCATCCTCACCGAAGGAACCAAGGACCTCTTTTACTCGGATGATGCCGATCAGAAGGAATTCCGTGAACGGATGCTGTCACACGTTCCCCTCGGCCGGCCCGGCGATACCGACGACATCGCCAACGCAGTATTGTTCCTCTCGGGAGAAGAAAGCAAGTACATGACCGGCCACGTCATGATCATCGACGGTGGCTGGACCTGCGGATATACCAGAGATTTCTAGAAAAGGAGTAATCGAATGCGCATCGCCAGATTCAAGACCAACAATAATCAGATTCACCACGGTATCGTTCGTGACGACGTGGTTTCCGTGATCGAAGGAGATATCTTCGGACAGTGGAAGGACAGCAAGCAGACGTTCAAGCTCAGCGAGGTCACGCTCCTGGCGCCCGTCACGCCGCCGAATATTCTGTGCATTGGCAAGAACTACAAGGCCCACGCCGAGGAATGCGGGGACGACCTTCCGAAAAAGCCGCTCCTCTTTATCAAGACAACCACGGCCCTGAATCACCCGAACGCTCCGGTCGTCCTGCCGAAAGTCGCCCCGAACGAAGTGGATTACGAAGCGGAACTGGTCGTGGTGATCGGCAAGACCGCCAAGAACGTCAGCGAGAAGGATGCCCTCCAATATGTCTTCGGATACACCTGTGCCAACGATATCAGCGCCCGGGAGTGCCAGATGAGCGACGGGCAGTGGGCGAGAGGCAAATCCTTCGATACGTTCTGTCCCATCGGTCCGTGGATCGAAACGGAACTGGATCCCACAAACCGGCCCATCAAGATGCGGCGCAACGGCGAGACCCTGCAGGATGCCAATACATCGTTGATGATCTTCAGCGTAGCCAACCTGATCAGTTATCTTTCCCACGGCATCACCCTGCTACCGGGAACCATCCTGCTGACCGGTACCCCCGCCGGCGTAGGCTTCGCGCGAAATCCCAAGGTTATCCTCCAACCGGGCGACAACCTGGAAGTCGACATTGAGGGGATCGGGATCCTGAAAAATACGGTAGTAAGTGAATAACTCGTAGAATAGGAATGGTGAACATGACGAAAGTTGCAGTTACAGATTTTGGCGGCGGCGAAGTTAGCATTGAATCGCAAATCCTCGAGCCTCTGGGGTGCACGGTCGTTCTGAAGCAATGCAAGACGACGGAAGAGCTCATTGAGCTGACGTCCGACGCGGACTACGTCATCACCCAGTTCGCGAAAGTAAACGCCGAAGTGATCAACGCGATGAAGAAGAACAAGATCATCGTTCGTTATGGTATCGGCGTGGACAATGTCGATCTGGAAGCGGCGGCCAAGAAGGGTATTCCCGTCTGCAACGTGCCCGACTATTGCATCGACGAGGTCGCTGACCATGCGCTGGCGATGGCCATGTCGCTCACCCGTCGGATCACCCAGAATTCCAATTGCGTCAAGAGCGACTCATGGAAACTCGCGGTGTCGCTGTCCGACATGAAGACCCTGAAGGACATGACCGTGGGTGTGGTCGCGTTCGGGCGAATCGGGCGCGAAGTGGCCGCTCGCCTCAAAGCCTTCAAGGCCAAAGTCATGGTCTTCGATCCTGTCATCGACGCTGCGACGATCAAAAGTGCCGGATGCGTTCCCGCGACTCTCGATGAAATCTACGCCAACTGCGACCTGATCACGCTGCACTGCCCGAGCAATGCCCACACGCGATTGATGATCAACGCCGACAGTATTCAGAAGATGAAGAAGGGCGTGTTGATCGTCAACACGTCTCGGGGCGACCTGGTCAAAACCGAAGACCTGATCGCCGGACTGCAAAGCGGGCAGGTCGGCGCCGTAGCTCTGGACGTCACCAATCCCGAACCCATTCCGACCGATAGCCCCCTGCTGAAGATGGACAACGTCATCATCAACAGCCACATCGCCTCCTGCAGCGCCGCCGCGGTGTTGAAACTCCGGACCAGCGTCGCCAACCTGGTCGCTATGGCGATTCGGGGCGAAAAGCTTCCCACTATCGTCAATGGCGTCAAACAATAGGTAAACTGGACATGTTCTACAAACCAAGCATCGACCAGACCCTCCAGCGTTACCGGGATTTCTGGAAGAAGCGGAACAAACGAGTCCCTTTTCTTCTCCGTATCGCTGAAATCGAGCAGATTCGAGACGAGTACTTCACCAATCCGGCGGCATATCTGAAGTTTTATGAGGATATGTTTGCCGCGAGGATCGACGTGGCGGACGACTACGTCCCCACCGCGTCGCTGGACCTCGGCGCGGGCTTCACCGGCGGTCTCCTGGGTGGGGAAGTCACCTTCGATGACTTGACGTCATGGTCCGATCATCCCCTGGACAGTTGGGATAAGCTTGACACGATCTGCTGGAATTTCGACTGCAAATGGGGCCGATATTTCGACCAACTCATGCACCATTTCTGCAGCCGGTGCGAAGGACGATACGCCGTCGGGCTTCGAATTCAGGGTCCCACCGAATACATGGCTGCCTTGCGAAACCCGACGGATTTATGCGTTGACGTAACCGAGAATCCGGAACGGTTCCACGAGTTGGCCCGACGATGTACCGACGCCTACAAACGCATCATCGCTCACCAGATGGATGCTATTCCCCCGCTCGCGGGAGGATACTGCGACTATTACAGCATGTGGATGCCCGGCCGATCGGCATACTTCACCACCGATTTTTCCGGCGTATTCTCACCGGCCATGTACAAGGAACATCTGTTCCAATACGACCAGGAATACGCCTTATCCGTCGACAGCACATGGGTCCACGTGCACAGCGGCGGCGAGACGCACCAGGTGGAGAATTTCCTGCAGCTGAAGAATGTCCTGGGTATTCAGATCGTCAACGATTTCCCCGCCGGTCCTCCATTGGCGGATTTGGCTCCCCTGCTCAAGCAGATACAAAAGACGCATTGCCTGATCCTGCGAAAGTTCCCTCTCGAGGAACTGAGGCCGGTCCTGCGGGAATTGTCGCCCTCAGGCCTGTTTCTCGACATACCCTCCCAAACGGTCGGCGAAGCCAAAGAGATCGCCGATCACTGGGATGACATTTGCCGCGACGTTTGGAAAGGATGAATATGATCATTTCTCAGAAAGATCTGGAGCGTTTCTGCATTCAGGCGATGACCAAATGTGGAATGAGCGAATCGGACGCCAGAACTACCGCGGAGGTATTGGTCGGCACCGATTTGTTGGGCGTTCACACCCACGGAACAAAACTGCTTCGCGGATATCTGAAGCGAATGCAGGCTGGAGGACTGAATCCGAAAGCCGTTCCTGAAATCGTCACCGAAGGACCCGCCTGGGCCGTCGTCGACGGTCACTCGGGCATGGCGATGGTCACCTCCACAATGGCCATGGAAACCGCCATCCGGAAAGCCCAGACAATGGGACTGGCCTATGTCGGTGTCAGGAACAGTTGTCATTTCGGAGCTGCAGGCGCCTACGCCCTCATGGCGGCGAAAAATGGTCTGATCGGATTGGCCATGAGCAATGATGTTCCCAGCATGACGGTGCCCGGCGCTCGAAGCCACGTCCTGGGAACCAACCCCTTCGCCATCGCCATTCCCGCGGGCTCGGAAAAGCCCTTCCTGCTTGATATTGCCATGAGTACCGTCGCCGGAAGCAAGGTCTACCAGGCCGTCAGCCAGGGAAAGCCCATTCCCAACAACTGGATCGTCGATCAGGACGGGCTGCCTACCACGGATGGAAGTTGCTACCCGCACTCAGCCTCCATGCTGCCCATGTCCGGACACAAAGGCTATGGCCTGGCCATGATGGTGGAGACACTCTCCGGACTGCTGACCGGCGGACGCTGCCGATGGGAAATCGTGAGTTGGATCTTTGAAAAACACGATCAACCCACCGGACACTGCCATGCGTTCTTCGCCATCGATCCGGGCGTCATGGGACCCGCGGATACGTTCAAGAGCCGAATGGACCAGATGATCCGGGATATCCGAAACGCCCCCAAAGCCAAGGGATCAGACCGCATCTACCTGCCGGGCGAAATGGAATGGGAAAGGTACGAGAAAGCGAAGAAAGAAGGAATCTTGCTTCCCGAAGACGTGAAGAGTATTCTCATGGACTTGGCGAAAGAATTGAGCCTTCCATTCCCATTACCTTCTGTGGAGAAATAATAAAAAAATGAAAAATGAAGAACTGCGTGGCGTCATTGTTCCCGTTGTCACCCCGACCGATCAGAATGATCGCATCGATGAACAGGCATTTCGCATGGTTCTGCAGCGGCTCATCAAGGCCGGTGTACACGGGATTTTTGTTGGCGGATCGGCTGGCGAAGGTCCCCTCCTCGTGCCTGCTGAGTGGCAGCGGATGGTGGAGATCGCCTCCAACGAAATCGGCGATAAGGTTCCCCTGCTTGGCGGCGTATCCGATACTTCGACCCGAAAAGTCATTGAAAAGATCAATATTCTGAAGAAGATCGGTTACTCGCGGTACGTCGTTACGCCCACGTTCTACATCAGTACGAAGCTCGCCGAAGAACAACTCCGTTCGTTCGGTGCCGCCCGCGAGGCCGGTGGCGACATGGAGATGATCGCCTACAACATTCCCCAGTGCGTCGGGTCGGTCATCGCCCCCGAAACCTTCGCCGAGCTGGCCAAACGCGGCTGGATCCGCTGCTGTAAGGAAAGCTCAGGCAATCTGGAATATTTCAACCAGGTTGTCCAGGCGGGCGCACCGTTTGGTCTCAAGGTCCTCATGGGCGATGAGATTCTGATCCCAGACGGTTTGGTGGGCGGAGCGGTGGGAATTGTCCCCGTGTGTGCCAACTATGATCCCAAGCTCTTCATCCAAGCCTACCACGCTGCCGTTGCTGGAAAGAAGGACGAGCTGCTGGCCCTTCACAAGACGATCCTGCAGAAACGGGCCACAATCCTTCTCGGCGGCGCTTGCTGGTTGTCCGGGATTAAATACGCCCTCTCGCTTATGGGCATGGGCCAGGGAACGCCGGTTTCTCCCCTCCAACCCGTCACGGGCAAACAGGCCCAGGACATCAAGGAATTGGTCAACGCAGACAAGGGAAAGATCTGATCATATATCTCAAAAGGAAAGAGCCATGCCAGCAACGACAGACTACCGGCGATTGCCCATTGAGGAAATGGAGGCCATCGTCAATCGCTTTGAGGCCCGAAAGGAAGAAGGCCAGCGGAAGAACGGACCAACGAAGGACCTTGTCAAAAAGGCCATCAAGCGGCAGAACGCTCCGCGGTGTCCATCACGTTTGTATCGACTGTCCTATGACGTAATGATCCGGCACGGGGACGCTCTGGCGGACCTGTTCTACGAGTTCCCCGACGATATCGTCTTCCTGTCTGCATACCACATCTTCGTCGGATTCCAGGCACGCGACAAGAAAGATCCAATCAAGCCTCTCAAGGTTCTCATGGAAGATGCCGAATGGGTCGACGAATGGGGTACCCGCTGGGCGCACGCCTTCGGCGGAGTCGGAGCCACTGCGATTGACAGCCCGCTCAAAGACTGGGCGCAGCTTGACGACTACCTGCGCCATCGTATCCCCAATCCGCACGCTCCGGGCCGGCTTGACGCGGTCATTCCCGCCCTTCAAACCCACAGACAAACCAAATATTGCATGGGCGCCGTGCAGCTTACCCTCTTCGAACGCATCCACTGCATCCGCGGCATGGAAAACGTGTTCGAGGACTTGTACACCAATGAAAAGGACATCCTGCGACTCGCCGATGCCGTCACCGAGTACCTGCTTGCCCTGATCAGCGATTGGGGCAAACTTGGCGTTGATGGCCTACTGATGACCGACGATTGGGGCACCCAGACCGCCCTGATGATTTCACCCGATATGTGGCGTAGAATCTTCAAGCCTTACTACCGGACCATCTTCGACCATATTCACCGCTGCGGCATGGATATCGTCTTCCACAGTTGCGGGAACGTCACGGACATTGTCCCCGACCTGATCGATATTGGACTGGATGTTCTCGACCCCCTCCAGCCCGGACCAATGAACATCCGGCAGATGGCGAAGGAATTCGGCGGACACATCACCTTCCACGGCGCCATCGACGATCAGCATCTTCTGACATCCTCATCTCCGCAACAGATCAAGGATAACATCCGTGGGCTTGTCGATACATTGGGCCGCCCCTTCGGCAATGGGTTTGTTCTGTCACCTGCCAATTCGCTTCCCCCGGAAACTCCCATCGAGAACCTCCGGGCGCTATTCGAAGCCTGCCACGAGCAATAATCCGGAATCAGGAGAAAAGATCAAGATGAACCGATCGGAAATCGCCCAGAAAACCAAAGCTTGCGGAATCGTGGCCGTATTCCGCACTGATGACACGAAGAACCTGATTGATGCCGCCCTGGCCGCCGTGGCCGGAGGCATTAAGGTCTTGGAATTTACCCTCACCATGCCTAATGCCCTGGCCCTGATCGAACAGACCTTGCCCAAGCTGCCCAAGGACGTGATCCTCGGGGCCGGCACCGTCCTGGACACCGAGACCGCCCGCCTGGCCATCCTCGCCGGGGCGCAGTTCGTCGTCTCGCCCACGCTGGACCTCAAGATGATCGAGATGTGCCACCGCTACGGCGTGGCCGTCACCCCGGGTACCTTCACCCCCACGGAGATCCTGCAGGCCTGGCAGGCCGGCGCAGATCTGATCAAGCTCTTCCCCGCCTGCTGCGTCGGTCCCCGCTTTATCAGCGAGGTCTCCGGACCTTTCCCGGGTATCCCCTTCGTGGCCGCCGCCATCGGCTCGACTGACCTTATCCCCGACTACATCGCCGCCGGGACTGCTGCCTGCTGTGTCCTGGGCAACGGCATTGGCGGACCCGATGCCTATGCCCAAGGCAAGTTCGACGTCATCACCAAAGAATCCCAAAAGCTCCTCGCCCTCGTCGAACAGGGACGCAAAAAATAGCTTTGAATTCCTTCGCCGTTGCGTAAAATGCACTCCATCGAAACAAGGGTGGGATATTCCGCCCTTGTTTCTCTTTTTTGGAGGCCCCATGAACGCGTGGACAATGTCTTTACCCGTTCCCGTTGAGTTTGGTTCGGGATGTCTATCCAAAATCACGAACTACGTTAAAGCGTACCGCAAGACTCTTATCGTCACCGGCCGCAGCGCAATGAAGAAGGCCGGTGTGACGGATCGCCTCCAGACGCTTCTTCGGTCGGTGAATGTGGAAAGCGAACTATACGATCAGATCTCACCCGACCCGAATTACGAGGAAGTGGAGCAGGCTGCGGAATTGGCCCGGAAATGCGGCGCCCAGGCGATTATTGGCTGTGGGGGCGGCAGTGCTCTCGATGCCGCCAAAGCCATCGCCGTTGCCGCCACTCATCCAGGTTCCATCATGGACTATCGCGGCGGAGGATCGCGAACCATCACGGGCGACACGCTCCCCATCCTCGCCATCACCGCCACGTCCGGAACCGGTTCGCACGTCGGGCGAGTCGCCGTCTTGTCCGATCGAAAACAAAAAATCAAACGCGCCCTCTTTTCAGACTTTATGTACCCCAAGGCCGCCTTCTGCGATCCTGAAATTCTGCGCACCATGCCGCCGGAAGTCACCGCATCCACCGGGTTCGACGCCTTCGCCCATGCTCTCGAAGGCTATCTATCGTCCCAAGAGAATCCCATGGGCAATCTCTGCGCACGGGAGGCGATGCGAATCATTCATAGGATTCTGCCCGAGGCGATTCGCCGCGGCAACGATCTGGATTTACGATCCCAGATGGCCTGGGCCGACACCCTGGCTGGCGTATCCCTCGCCACCAACGCCGTCGTCATCCCTCACGTCATCGGAATGGTCCTTGGCGGACGCTACGGTATTACGCATGGCCGTGCCATTGCCTGCGTGACCGTCGCCTGTCTCAAGCATTCCCGAAAAGGCGCCGTCGCCAAACTCGCCGACATTGCCCGCCTTCTCGGATGCACAGAGTCCGGGAATGAGGAGACACTGGCCGACTGGACCATCCAAGCCATTGAACGATTTCTCCAATCCATTGGCATGGACAAGACTGCAGCCGATTTCGGTGTCCCCGAAGCGGATTTCCCCGCTATCGCCGAAGAAGTACGCTCTGCGTTCGCCACGCGAGTGGATGCCGATCCTGTACCCACCGATTCCGCCGGCCTGACCGAAATCCTCCGCCGATCCATAACGTAGGGAAAAAAGGATTTCCGAATCGGACCTGCGGAAATTATAATGGGGTCCATAATTTACAAACAAAGCAGGTGCTATGAGGCGGATAGCGGTCATCAATCAAAAAGGCGGCGTCGGCAAGACAACCACCACGGCCAACCTCGGCAGTGCCTTGGCCCGGGCGGGAAAGAAGGTCATGCTGATCGATCTGGACCCTCAAGCCCACCTGACCATGCACTTCGGACTTGAACCCCGCGCCGATATTCCCAACCTCTACCAGGTTCTGACGACCAATACAGCCCTGGAAAACGTACTCAAGCCTGCCGGAGAAAACGTCCTCGTCGCCCCGTCCAACATCGATCTGGCCGCCGCCGAGGTGGAACTCGCCAGCGTCGTCGGCCGGGAGGTCATTCTTCGCGACGCCATCGATGAATACCCCGGAAGCTATGACTTCATCCTCATGGACTGCCCGCCGTCCCTCGGTATTCTGACGATCAATGCCCTGTGCGCCGCCAGCGAAGTCTTCATCACCCTTCAGCCGCACTTCCTCGCCCTGCAGGGAATGGGCAAATTGCTCGAAACGATCAATCTTGTCGCCAAGCGCATCAATCGTGAACTGAAGGTGTCCGGAGTGGTTCTGTGCATGTACGAAACAGGAACGAAACTCGCCAACGAAGTTGTCGCCGATATGGAGCAATTCTTCCTGGATGCGCGAGGACAGACTTCCCCATGGTCCAAGGCGACGATCTTCCGAACGCGAATCCGCCGGAACATTAAGCTTGCGGAGGCCCCGAGCTTCGGCCAGGATATTTTCGCCTACGCCCCCACCAGCAACGGGGCGGAAGACTATGCCTCGTTGGCTGGGGAAGTCCTGCGAATGGGAATGGCGCCCGTAACCGCGATACCCACGCCCGCGGCGCCATCCGTCGAACCTTCCGCCAAACTCGCGACCGATGCCGGAGAATCGTCCCATGAACAATCGGATACATCTGCGTCACCGGACGCTGATTCAGATCCTCGCAATCCTGTACCTGGCCCTGGTTCTGACGTTGACCCACCTTCCCAGGGTGGGACCGCTTCCGGACATCCCGGGCAAGGATAAGACAATACACTTCATCGCTTATCTTCTGGCCGCCGTCCTGGTCCTTTGGGGATTTCTGCGACGACCTGATCTCACTCATGCTGCCTGCTTCATCTTGGGGCTGCTCCTTCTCGGAGCCGTCGATGAAATCACACAGCCCCTCGTCAATCGAACCTGCGATTTGCGCGACTGGCTGGCCGATGCGGCGGGAATTATCCCCGGTACAATCCTGACCTTTGTGTTTCTGGCAAAGTCTCAACGGCCTGCCATACACATGGAGACGGATTAAGATTGTAGAACTTGGATGTTATTCGTCCAGTGGCGATGTTTCATCCAGGTCCAGCGGACCTTCATCGTCCTCAAAGTCCTCGCGGCGGTCCTCCCGCTCCGGCAATGGAGCAGATCTGGTCGCTTCCTGCCCCCCCTGTTGCTCTCTGTGATGTGGATGTGCGCCTCTTGGTTCCTGAGGCTTGACCTCTCGCCCAGCCGCCCTTGTCACATGGTCCAACGAAATCTCCCGACCGTGGGCGTCGAGACAACGTATTTCAACGGCTTCCGGCGATAGATCCCGTCCGACAAACAAACGCACCTTCTTCTTCGTGTCTTCTTCCAGATGTATCAACTCCCGATTCCGCCGGTTGTGCAGATATTCGTACACAGCCGCGGGAATGGTCACTTCCAAATGATCCACGTTCTTCTGGTATAGCGCCAACTGGATCAACCGCATCACGTCCAGACTGATCGATTCCGGCGTCTTGATTTGGCCCGCGCCGCCACAGTAAGGACAATCCGTATGCAGACACCGTTCCCGCGACGCGCGAACCCGCTGCCTCGTCATCTCAATAATCCCGAACTGACTCATCTTCAGGATCTTCGTCTTGGCCCGGTCATCCTTCATGGCTTCCCGAAGCCGCCGTTCCACATCCCGATGATGACTCTCCTGCCGCATGTCGATAAAGTCGATGATAATCACTCCGCCCATGTCGCGAAGCTTGAGTTGCCGGGCAATCTCATCCGCCGCTTCCCGGTTGATCGCCAGGGCCGTCTGCTCCGCGTCCGCCAACTGACGGAATTTGGCGCTGTTGACGTCGATCGCCACCAAGGCCTCCGTCTGATCGATCACGATGAATCCACCACTGGCAAGCTCCACCCGCCGCGACGTAATCTGTGCAATCTGATCCTCGATGTTATGCCTGAAGAACAAGGGCGTCTTGTCCTGGTATATCTCGATCCGGTCCTGATATCTCGGCATGACAATACCAAGGAAGTCCTTGGCCTTTTTCGCGATGTCCGCGTTATCCACCACGATCTTCTCAATCTCAGGAGTGAAAATATCCCGGATCGTCCGGGTCACCAGATCCGATTCCTGATACACTTCCACCGGCGACTTGGACGTATTGATCCGATGCTGAACCACTTTCCACAACCGCTTGAGATAGTTCAAATCGCGTTGCAACTCCCGCTTGTTTCGGTCGATTCCCGCGGTTCGGATGATGAACCCGATGTGCTCCGGCAGTTCGAGCTCGGAAACCACCTGTCGCAGTTTCCTGCGCACTTCCTCATCTTCGATCTTGCGTGAAACACCCAGCCGACTCATGCCCGGCATCATCACCAGGTATCGTCCGGGAATACTGACATATGTCGTCAGAGTCGGTCCCTTGCTTCCGATGCCTTCCTTGGTCATCTGCACGACAACTTCCTGACCGCGACGCAGACAGTGCTGGATCGGCGGCCGCGCGCGGCGGGGTGTCTTCTGACCGACGCGTTCCTTGACGTTGTCCTGATGCTGATGCTGCGGGTGTTGACGAAAGTATTGCGGATGAAGATCGGAAATGTGAAGAAATCCGTTTTTCTCAAATCCGAAATCAACGAACGCCGCCTGGATACTCGGCTCGACGTTCGTCACTCGTCCCTTGTACACATTTCCCACGTGCGATTCCGACGAAGCCCGCTCGGTGAATAACTCCTCGAGCTTTCCGTCGTGGGTAATTGCCACACGGCATTCCTCACCCGGAATGTAGTTGATAAGCATTACTTTTCCCAATGTCATTACCTCATTTCTTGCTCTGCCTAACGTGAATGGGGCGCCCCCGGACCTGCGGCTCACACGAAACTGTCTTCCGGCTTCGGTCTTTACCCGTCAGTTCCAATAGGTCCGCACCCGCGTCATTCTGCCCAGGAATTCCACCTTGGACAAATGCAGAATTTCCAAAAGTTCTCCCGGCCGAAGACTTCCCTGCGGCGTATAGGCGACCTTCGCCCGCACGCAGTCGTCCTGCCGGGACAGTTCCAAAATCAATGGCCGTAAGTCGGCCGTATATTCCTTGCCTTTTTTCGTCTGCCGTGGCATCAGGCACGGTCCCGATAGGATTTCCTCAATCCTCGTCGATACCCGCTCCCAATCACCGTCGCCCAGATCAATTCGCCACTCGATCGCGGAAACATGTTCGAGGTGCGTAGATTCCAATACCCGAACACTCTTGAGTTCCAGATCCGCCGGCATAAACCCGCTCACCCGGCTTCTTGCCTCCTCCGCCTCAAGGGACTCCGACAGTTCGATGCGAACCCGATCATCCAATGACCCGATGCCCACCGATCGCGGGACAGGGAGGCTGATTCGCGGCCGAGGGTTGAACCCCTGCGTAAAATACACCGGCAACCCCGCTCGAAGCACCAACCTGGAGAAAAAATGCTGCAACTCCAAGTGGGAGATAAATCGGAGCATACCGACGGCTGAAAATTCCAACTCCAATATCTGTGGTGACGATCGTACGAAAAGCCCAGGAACTCGGACCGACCCTCACCCAGACGTTG
>CAZLZE010000038.1:0-39116 GCA_964563935.1 uncultured Phycisphaerae bacterium
GCGCTTTGGTGAAGATAGCTCCGCGGTGTTGAGCTAAGAGAGCTACGATGGAGGCCCCGAAACTTTAACAGAGGATGAGGTTAGGGGCAATATCAGGGGTAGTACTGCCGCCATAGGCGAAGAAGATAATCGTGACCCCGATCAGGCTGAGAACCACAATCAGAAAGCCAGGCACAGCAGCGCCGCGCAGGGCTACCTGAACTGCTTCATTTAAACTCTTCTGTGAAGCTGCGGCAGTGCGGCAGTTAGATTTTACGGCGATTATCATACCGATGAAACCAGCAATACCGGAGCAGATCGCACCTACGAGGAAGGCCACACCGGTTCTCCAGGCGAAACCGAAAGGAGTCATATTAGGAATACCTTTCTCTCCGTGGAGAACGCCAACAATAACAGCGATGATAATGGCGACCACAATGGAAATCATACCGAACTGGCGGTCGATGCCTGTGATCCGCAGGTCCTTAAAATCGAGCGTCGGCTTCAGGAATCCGCAGAAGACTTTGGCCGAGGGGGCATCGACGCGGAAGTGGCCGGATTCGCCATTCCAGAAGTACGACATGTAGGGGCCCATGTTGATCAGCCCGTGGGACTCTTTGCCCGTCGGCAGTTTCGACGGACCGTTGGGGTCGTACTTGACTCGCATTCCGTAGCGCCAGACCTTTTCACGCAGGGTCGATTCCAGCGTGGTCTGATTTTCCAGACCGCCGAGCAGGCTGGCGTTGAGATTGAACAGGTAATCCTTGCCGATCGTGACCTGGACCGGATTTTCAGCAGGGGGGATCGCACCGGACTTAAAGAGCGTGCCCATGGATTTGACGGCCGCCAGGAAGGCCTCGTCATTGGCGTGGATCAGCCCCGCATTGGGATAATTGGTGTCCGGAATCGGCAGGCGGTTGTTGAAAGCGTAGTCTTCATCCGTTTTGAGATTCTGGAGATATCCTTCCGAGTCCCAGTGGAACCAGAAGGCCCCGTCGCAGTCCTGCCAAATCAGGTAGGCGGCGATCCGGGCGGGGAATTCGGTAGTGAATGGGTTCGGTCGCGTGTCGTTGCACTCATAGATCAAGTACGGCTTGCCTTTCGCCCGGAAAAGATCGATCGGCTGCTCCATAGTCGGGTGATAGTTGCTTCGCACGACGTAAGGATAATAAGGATTGTCCTTCTTGACTTCCCACGGGCGAACGGCGAACCCGTAGACGCCCATCGATACAAAATCACCGCACGAAGCAGCGTAATACGTCGGGATGCTCAGGCCGAAACGCCCCGTTGCCGTGATCGGAACCACATAAATCCCGACTCCCGGCTTCGCGAGAGAGCGAACGAACTTGATGAATCGCTTTGTGTGTCCCTGGTAGAGTTCGCAGACGAATCGGGCCAGATCCTCACCCCGCTGGTAAGGATATTTCTTCACGTTCTTCTTGTCCTTCGCCTCGAATTCCTTCTGTACGCCGGCCTGGCGATATGTCTCCACGCCTTCCAGCACCGGCTGAAACGCAATGTTCCCCTTCGACAGCGATTCGCCCTCAGCCAGCGTTCCCCATACCTTGGTCAATCGCGCGGCCGTCTGATACCGCGTCTTGAGCCACGCGTTCCACTTCTGCGCAAGCTTCTCGCCTGCCAATCCAGGCAGCCCATTGGACAACACCGACTCGACAAACCCATTCTCATTGACAATCTCATATAGGCCGATCGCCTCCTCGTCGGCGTAGCGTTTGCCCGTGTACGGATTGACGTGTTCCAGAATGCTTCGGGCATATTCCTGGAATACCTTCTCCGCGCGCTCGTCCACGTACATCGCATGGTAGTAGGCTTCCGCCGCCATTTTTGTCCATTGTTCGCGTGTCCCGTCGTCCGGCATCACGTCGTAGTCACCAGCCACAAAACTGGTCGGACTGAAACTGAACCAGAAGAACATACCGTGCTGCTTGGCCAGATACACGCTATGGTCCAGCAGTTCCATGGGACTGTTACTCCCCTTGACGCTGGCGGGGACCGTATAGCTGTTCTTCTTATCCCCGCTGAGGAACGTCTGCTGAAACAAATTCAGCCGCACTCCGTTGAATCCCGCGTCCGCCATGCGATCGAAACAAAGTTCCAAATCCTTCCCCTGACGCTTCACGTTGCAGACGAAATTCGTCCCCCACAGCCGCAGCCGCGACCCGTTGTACCACAGGTGCCCGTCCTTCACCGTCACAAACTGCCCCTCGGGCAACGGAGCCGGCGCCGAGGCCATCGTCAAGGTCGCTAAGGACAAGACGATAACAACCAATACAGTCCACTTCTTCAGCATCGCAGATGTTTCCTTTGACACGACTAATACCAGAATCGGTTAATACCAGAATCTCGGATCTTGAACAAAATACGTCGCCGCCCAGATATAACGGTACCGCGTCGAGAACGGATCACCAGCCACATCAAGGTTCGGCACCCAACGCACACTCCCAGCCACATACAGGAAGAAATCACCATCATTGTGATAATGGCGGAAGAACGGATACTGAGGAAGCATATGCGTCTCCGGGATATGAGCGGGATAGCATCCCACCCACATATCGCTATCCGAAAGAAGAGGGGTCATCTCCGGCTCTACAACCTGGCCCACCCTGTACGGTTCCATCGCTTTCTTCCCCTGCCAGTCCGCGTAGAATCCGGTGAGGAAGCGGTTGGAGCCGTAACTAAGCGAATGGAAAGTGCCGTCTTCCTTACGATCACGCTTATCCGAGGGACACAACCAGATGCTCGGAGGTTTGATGTTGAAATATCCGGCTGGGTTCCCGCCCATGCCTTTGATGTATCCCAGATTGTGAAAAAGCGATACCCAGGTTTTCGAGTCATGCACATATGGTCCGCTGGACGTCGGGAATGAGTCGTTGTAGTCATTTGCATACGCCATGAACCCAAGTCCAAGTTGTCGCTGGTTGTTAGCGCACTGAACGCCCTTGGCGTAGTCCCTCGCCTTCGCTATCGCTGGCAGCAAGATCGCGATGAGCACAGCGATGATAGCGACGACAACCAGTAACTCGATCAGCGTAAATCCATGTCTTCGTCTCATAATCTAGTCTCCTGTCGGATGGGCCAAGCCCACCCTCATTCTTAGAACTCAATTTCAAGCCGCACCAGCTTGGACGGCTTGAGTTCGTACGTCGAAAGGGAATCGGCCGAAAGAGCCCGAGACGTCTTCTTGAACGGGTACAGGCTCCGATCCTTGACCGCCGGCCAGAAATTGGCGGCCCAGGACTCCGCTGCGACCGCGTGTTCGGTCCCTTTTGCGGCTTTTTTGCCTTTGAATGACGCCGGCAGGGCGATGGTAAACGTTTGGTCCGGCGAACGGTTGATCAGGATCACATTCAGGCTGTTGCCCCTGGTTGTGGCATACGCGGTGACCAGGGGAACCTGTTTATTCTTGTGGTTGTAGGTGGGGACGTTGGCCAACTTGATGGGCACGACCTGGTGGTCTTTACACTGGCTCCAGAGCTCCATCGCCACTCCCGCCGGCTTGGGCAGGATCGGATCGATGGTCTTTTGCGACTCGGCGTCCCAGGCCAGGCCCAGGCTGCTCGTCAGCGTATGATTGACGGCGATATCGACGTATCCCGTGGCGATCATTTTTCCGAGCCAGTCTGCCGACCCGAGCACGGAGACAAACGCGTACAAGGGCGTATTGGCCGAGCCCATCGTATCGTAGACGTCCTTGGTCATCGATTTGTTGGCCAGGAAGATGCCCTTTAGATCCGGCAGATAGTGCCAGTTGATTCCCCACTCCGTGACCGCCAGGCGAGCAGGAGACTTGGCCTCTTTGATGAACGCAATCTGTTCCTGCAAGATGCGCTCGCCGTTGTCGATGTTGGCAAATAGCGAGACGCCATTTTTGACCGGATCAAGTGAATCGCCGTCGATGTAGATGTGCGGGGCGATGTAGTCGAACGAGCCTTTGGCCTGCCGCAGCAGCTGCCGGGTCCATTTGGCGTAGCTGGTTTTGTGGACCTTTCGAGGCTTCCACTTCGGATCGTTGGGGAAGTCCAGCCAGACGGGCTGAAACTCCCCGTTTTCCGTCGCGCCGCAGGCGATGATGGTGATCGACGGGTCGACCTTCCGCATCGCCTCGGCGTATTCCCGCACATAGACCGGATATTCCTCCTCTTTCATCCAAACCCAGGTCTCGTTGCCGATTTCCCAGTACTTGACCCCAGCTTTGTTTTTGATGTTGGCGTGTTCGAGCCACTTGGCCGCATAGGCTGCGCCCTTGCGTATGGATTCAACCCGAGTGGGGTTGATGCGGTTCTTTTCATCGTGCGGTCCGGCGATGTTGGTGTTGACCGTGATGATCGGTGTATATCCCATGTTCCCGCAGAACGTCAGGAAGGCATCCGGAGCCATCTTCATCCGCTTCTTCTCGAAATCCGAAGGCCAGTAGCTGTTTTCAATGTCGTCCCACGCCAGCCATTCCGACGGCGTCCCGCACGGGTATCGAAAAGCGGAAAGCCCCAAACTTCGATAGCCGTCGTGATGACTCTGGTTCAAGTAGGGAGTAACAAACACCTCTTCCTGAACGCCAAATATCATATTCGGAAACGCAAAAGTATGAGTTTCATCGAGCGTAATCGACACGGGCGTTATGGATTCGGCCGCGAACCCAACGCTGGCGATGATGCACATCAAAAGCAGTAATAATCTGGATGTGTTCACGCAAAACCTCTTAGTCTCTACAATCATGCCCGTTTATTCCCCCGTTTGTACTAACGTCGGTATCACTTCGGAATTGTACATGCCCATCCCAGAATCCGACGTTCAATCCAGACCCGTGACGATCAAAAGCGGGAGACTCCAACGCATTGGTCCAGTCCAGAGGACACCAGTGGGTATACCATGTGAGTGAATCGCAGAACATCCGTACCGTATCGGGCGAAACCTTAAACTGGCCTGAGCGCAGCCATCCGGTGGTGGTGTAAGGTCCTGAATCGTTCCTTATCTGATGCACCAGATCGGAATAAGCATACTTCAGCTCCCAATAGTTGGGATGGTCCACACTCATCTTTTGAGGGTCGTACTCCGCCGAAGGACATTGAAATACCTTCATTCGTGTCGGCTTATAAAGATCAAACCAGGCGTCCGATGCCATCGTCTTGAATTTCTCAGAGCCTAAATAATTGGAGATATACTGCGACCAGATTGACCACGACAGCGTATTCGGAGTACCCCAGTAAATCGGAGGATAGATCTGCCAATCCATCTCATACATGAAGACCGCATTGGCTTGAGATTTCATATTGGTCGCACAGATCGCCGTGCGCGCGCTTTCGCGCGCCTTCTGCAATGCCGGCAGCAATATCGCAATCAGCACGGCGATGATGGCGACGACAACCAGAAGCTCGATCAGCGTAAACCCACGTTTTGTTGTAGAGGATCTCATGTCTTGTTTCTCCTTGCAGGGCGGGTTTCTCGACCCACCATCTTCTCTGCAACGCGGCACACGCACTGGTGCCTACGATCTTCCCATTCTGAGCTTTACCTGTATCACGTCTCTCGGCATCTGCCGGGACAACACCCACCGCTGAACCAGGTCCGCCGCCCGCGACACCATTTCCCCGGAACATGCGTACCACTCCAGGCACTCCATCTTGGCGTACATCATGCTCCGATCATTCGGGCCCACGCTTCGGAACGTTGCCCATCGGACCTCCGGGAACCGGGCCGCCATTCCCGTCTGAGCCACAGCGTAATCGATCAGTTCGTCCTGCGAAGAAAAAGCGGCGTCGTACCCACCCTCCGCCAGCAATCGCTCCAGATGGGCAGCGATGGCAGGGACTTCGCTGAAGTCCGACCGGCTGGTCTTCTGGCAGATACGTTCCGAGATCGGAATCTGAACGATGGTGACGTCCTTGCTCCGTCCCATCTCCCGAGCCGAACGTTCGATCCCCGTGATAATGTCCTGGTATGAACTGATCCGGAGATTGTCCATGATCACCAGCAATCGTTTCTTCCCCAGCCGCCCAAGCAGCGTTTCGCCTATTTCGCGCCCGCACGCCATGTAATCCAGCATGACCGCAGGCAATTCCGCTCCGGAAAGCAATCGGTCCACCAGCACGACGGGAATGCGTTGTGACAACCGCATGAAGAACTCGCCGTTCGGGTCGTCGTTCGTCGGCCAGACGATGAGTCCTTTCACTCCATTGGTAATCAGGTGTTCGACAATCTCGCGTTCCAAGGCCGGGTTGTCCTTCGACGACCGGACGACCGCGAAATTCGATCGCTCGGCGAAGGCTTCATCGACGTACTCCAACACGGCCCGGTGGTAGCCCATCGAACTCACGTACGGGTGGATAAACCCGAAGAAAATGGCGGCCTTGTCGCACGAGTCCCCATTGGTCACCATCATTCCCTTACCGTGGTGCGTACTAACGATCCCGAGTTCCTCCAGTTCGTGGATTGCCCGATACACCACATTGACGCTCACCTGAAACTCGTCGCACAGCGTTCGTACCGACGGCAGGGGGGCTCCCGGCTGGTAAATTCCCGTTCGGACCCGCTGTTTGATCAGGTGGGCCACCTGCTGGTGGAGGGAAACCTTATTTCCTGAGATAACTCGCGACATAATTCTGTTCTACTGTTATTAGGATATGATAGAAACCGCGATAAAGCCTGTTAGAACGCCATATTGTCAACTGTTATACTGTTCTCGTGATGCATTGTAACCGAGCTGGCCCTATCCTGTCAATGGTTTTCTGGAAACGCTCATCGCATAGTGATACGTTTACGTTGAAGGCTGTGTAATAGCTTGCCAGTTAAGAGGTTAACAAACTGTCATCGTGCTGACTTCCCGGAAATCAACGTCAGCGAGTATCCCGGAACGTCCACCGTACCGACTTCGCCGGCAAGGGGATTGGAGATCAGCGGAACTTGTTCCGATAGCTCGTTGTCCAGGTTTAACTGTTTTCCTGCGATCATCTTACGCTGCTGTCCGATCAGCTTGACTCCAGCGGGGAGGGTGAATTTGATTTGCCGCGGTTGGGCTTCGAGGTTGATGATCAGGATGGCGACCTCACTGCCGATCGAGTTCCGCGTCGCCAGAATTCGAATCGGACCGTCTGCCGGCAATCCCGAGATGGGAATCTGTCGATCCAGCAGATCCTTCATCAGCATGTAGGTGTAATACACCGGTCTGCGTTTGCCCGCACAGCTCTTGAAGATACCGAAGTTCCATCCGCAGGCGTCCCATATCTCGACCGTCTGAATGCGGGGCGTCTGGGCGCAGATGCGCAGGAACTCGGCGGCATAGAGGGCGGTTGCGAGATCGAAACACGCGCACTCCATCCGGTTGAATTCAGTGACGGCCGTGAAGGCGTTGGGGAACTCCTTGTTGAAGGCGGCTGCGTGGTCCTCGAACATCTTCTGCACGCCCTTCAAATCCTCCCGAAAGTCCGTATCCTTGTCGGGAAAGGTAAAGCTTGACGTCTTGCCGTTTCGGGTCACCGTGTATGCCTTGGCCACGTCGACATTTGTGTCGATGCCGTCCGGGGCGCAATAGTCGTTGGTAAACGTGACCTGGAGGCGATGCTCACCTGCGGTCAGCGTCGCGTTCAGGCGGACCACTTCGTAATTCGGCTGAAGCGTCATAGTCTTGAAGACTTTGTCGTCGATGCCGATCTTCACCTGCGGAATCTTGTTCGCCTTGATGACTTCGGGAGTGACTCCGTTGCTGGCGAGCTTCAGCTCGACCGTGTATTCGCCGGATTCAGGGCATGTGAATGTTCCCGTCAGCGTGTCGGCCTTCCACATCATGATCTTTTCGCCGTATCGGGGCCAGCCGGTGTAATTGTGGATGATGATGAAATCCAACAGGTCCTTTTCCTTGCCCATCGTCTTGTCGTCCCAAGCCAACCAACCCAAAAACACGTTCGGGTCGATTCGCCGCATCGCCCGGGCAAACTCTCTGACCACGGGACAGTATTCCGCAGCGGTCGAATATTCCTTTCCGTTGAACTTCGGTCCGCCGACGGCTTCGTTGCCGAGCTCCCAATAGAGCACGTCCACGGGCTCCAGGATGCCCGTTTCCGCAAGGCGTTTTTTCGCCCAGTAATCGACGTCTTTCCAGTCGACTCCATTCTTGTCCTTGCCGATCACGCGCTTGTCGCCAAGCCGGCCGCGGCAGAAAGCAAGCCATGCCACCGCCTCCTCAACTGTCCCGTCGCAGACGTTCACGATGATCATTCCGCGGGCCTTCATCCTCTGGAGGAGCTTGAGATATTCGCCCGCGCCGCAGACCGGAGGAAATGTGCGGGTGTGGTCCCAGTTCCATTGCGGTTTGCGCTGGGCGAGAGGTCCGAGCGTCTGCACCCAGTGGTAAGAATTGGCGAGCAACCCACCGGGAAAGCGCACCACAGGCGTCTGGAGCGGACCAAGCGATTCATAATAGCGATCGAGGCGAGAGTTGGGTTCCAGGGAATCTTCAGTGTCGATATTGACGCCCAGGAGGTCCTTCGCGAAAGGTTTGCCGGGATCGTTCATATCCAGGTGAACGGTTACGGCTGGGGGGGTGGCACCGCACATAAGCGAGACAAGCGAGAGAAGAATCGACGTGAGCATGAAGCACAATCCTTTCAATATGACATTTTCAGACGGTTTTCAGTTTATTACAAGCTTGGCGTTTGATCCGTACGACGCTTCACGGTGGTTGGCGGGTGAAGACCCGCTTTAAGGAGCATTGGTTTGAGCGGGGGAAGAACGAGGTGATCATCCAGACGCTCGTAAGTAATCAAGTCGGTCAGACGCATCTTGGAGCCTGAAACGTGGGTTAGCGAGATATCTCGTGCGTCCTTGTTGTAGTTGACGACGTTCAGGAGGTAATGATCCTGGCGGCTGACGATTCTCCATTCGATGCCGTCAGGCATATCGCTGTTGGCGACGGTGAGTTCGATCGGATGGCGGCCGAGAATTCTGTGTGTTGCGATCATCAGCGATTTTGGGTCGTTATCGATGCGAATCATCGGGACTTCTGAGACGAGCGGGTTGTCGTATTGATCTTTCGTACAGGATTCTCCGATGGAGATGACTGTTTTTCCAGCGGCTGTGAATTTCTTCAGTCCTTCGGCCGTCTGCGGGAGAACATGCACGGCTTGGGGCGCGATGATGACATCGAGATCGGCGAATTGGCCTTTGGCGATTTGTATTTCGCTGATGAAACCGACTTTGTGACCAAGTGAGCTGAGGATCTTGTAGGCTTGGATCCCACAGGTATCGTAGTTGTTCCGGGGATTGGCATTTGAGGTGTCTTTGATCATGGCTGTGGGAGAATAGAGAATAGCGACGCGGGGGTTGGCGTTAAAAAAGGCCATGATTTCACGGATCAGGCGGTTGGCGTCCAAGGTGGCCTGGTTCAAAGCGGCGATGCACATGGGCCGTTCGGCGAAGAGCCCCTTGACGTGGTTGTAGCCGCTGTCTTCCCGCTGCTCCATCCAAGACCATGTGGAAGACATTGAAAGCCCGTGCATATATTGCTGAAACAGCGCGGTGTAAACGTAATCGTACGGAATATCTCGTCCCTCGGCGTCGCGGATGATATGGTTTTCCGCGTTGAGAATGGTCGTCCGCTTGAGCGAACTGAGCAAATCATAGTTCAGGGCGGTGTCCAGCCAAGTGCTGATATAGTCGCCTTCCTTGTAATACAAATAGGTATTACAGGAGTTCATATCGATCCATTCGGAAAAAAGTTCGAAATTGGCATTGGACCCATGCGATCGGGCAAAGCCGCTGGCGATGGGTTTTACGTAGACCCGAGCTTCCGGCCACGCCTCGTGGACCACGTCGGCAAGCCATTTGTGCCAGGCACTAAACGACTCCTGGGCATATACCTTCCATTCCCACCATACCACTCGGTTGGACGGAACGAGCCCCTTGGCATCTCCGGGCAGGACTTCCTCAAACGTTTTATAGGTGGAATGCCAAACCTTGTTCAGGTTGTGAATATTCAGAGCATATTTTGCCTTTAGATGATCAAGGAAATAGGATCGCTGAAGTGGGATGGTATACAGGCTGTCTTCAAACGCCGTCTCGTTGGCGATGTCAAAGCTGTGGACGACGGCCCGGCCATATTTATCTTCTTTTATTTCCTGGACGAGATTCTTGACCAAGAACCCAAGAACCTTTTTGGCCCCCGGCGTATTGATCTGGTAATTAAACCAGCCGAATCCTCCGCCATATCCGGCGGGAAGCTGCATCTCCGGGTATTTCGAGTAAACCCACGGAAGGAGATGGACCGCCCAGAAATTATATGTGATGATAAAATCATTTTCATACGCGGATTTGTAAAAGTCCGCGAACCGGTCGTGAAAACTGTTGTAATAAAAGGGCCCCTTGATGCCTTTGGCCAGCGTATAAAGGCTCTCCGGTTGCGCGAAGTTCGGCGGATAATCCAGATTGTAAATCTGCCACGACCAAGTGGGCTTGCACATCTCGATCATGGCATTTCCGCCCATCGCCTTCAATAGCGGCAGGTTCTTGAAAAAGCTCATCGAGGAATTGGCCAGGTTCGGAGAATCGATGATTTTGCCGATGTTGCCGGCAACCTCGACCTTTTCTCCGGTTTCTTTGATGAAGGTTGCCTTGCCCGTGGCCGCAGCGGTGTCGGTATTCCAGTCGATGCCCATGCAATATCCGTTGAAAACCAACGGCCGGACAGCGGTTTGACCGAAATCATCCACGGTTTTGGCGCAAGGGTAGCCGTCCTGCAAGGAGATCGGCGAGGTCACATAGCGATACGTCCTAAACCGCTCATCATGCGAGCCTTTCGCAAGTTCGTCGATTTCCTGTTTCAACATGTTCGCCAGGGCTTCGTTTTCCGATATCCGCCTCATGGCCTTGCCCAGGTAATACGCGGAATGGTTGGCGGTATAATCGGCCAGGTTGTCCTTCGCGAAAAGGGTCTGGCTCGATAGCACGGCCAGCTTGCTCGTCAGGTAACCCGTGGGTTTGCTTTGCCTCCTTAATTCTTCGACCTTTCCGGCCAGACCCGCGATCTGCTTTTCCAAAGTATCGAGACTCTCCTGAATGCCGATCTTTTTAAACGAGAATTCCTTTACCGGCTTTTCATCGGCCAGGACTTGAACGGTGATGGTCCCGCTCTTAAAGGTGTCCAGGTTAAAATTTGCGTCGATCAGACCCAAAGTGTTTGGCGGAATATCCAGCGCGTACGGATTGAATAGAAGATTCTGCGTTTTGCCCTGTTCGTCTCGGGCGAGGAGGTTAAAGACCCGGCCGTTGAGTTTGTCCAGTGAATACAAAAGCAGGGGGGCGGATACATTGCTGCCGGCGTAGGCGGCTTTGAACAACCCGAGGGCGCTAAAGTTCCCGTCATCCAAAATCGCCACGACGTTGTCCTGCGTGTACTTGACTTCCCCAATGCCCCTGGTTACGGAAATCCAGCCTTTGCGGCCTTTGCCGTCGTTGTCGTTCACAAGCAGGTTAAAGCCAAAAGCTCTTTTACCCTGCCGATCGATCTTATCGAGAAACTTCCAACTCAGGAGGACATCGACAAAATACCCCTTGGGCGTTCGCGTCACACTCCATCGGCCATCGCCCCGATCCAATCCCCGGCCTAATGTCCAGCACCACGTCTGCGGCTTGTCCGGCTGGTGTCCGAGGGCGAGTCCGAATTCCACGTCGTTCTCGTCCCACCGCGACGTTCGCTCCAGGCCTTGGTCGATCGACACCTGAATGCTGTCGACGTTATATAATCCTTCATTCTTTTCCGGTGTCAGCGAGAGATAGTTCTTTTCGATATAAACCACGTCGTCAACCACATCGACATATAAATGAAGCCCTTTATCGCTGCAGGCCAGAGCATAGGTGGCCGATAGATCGCGATTATCTTTGACATCGGTGAGGCGGGCGTATGTGTCCGAAGGATCGGAGGTGGCTTTGGGGTCCGCGGATACCGAATAAACCGGCAGGCCGGGAGGAATGGCCGTAGCACCTTCCTTTATTTCCGTTTCCTTTTTGACCAGGTAAACCTTCTTCTTTTCCAAGTCCTTGAACTGAACGATTTCGATAGGGTTATAGGGTTGGATTTGGATATCGTCGATGCAATAAATACCGGGGACGTCCAGTTGGATCACGATCAGGATGTCGCCGGAGGCGTCGATGTCGGCGGGCGTGAGAGTGAAATGGATCGTGATCTTCTTCCACTCTTTCTCCCATTGATCCGTCAGGAGGTCGTAGCAGGTCCAGCGATTGCCGAGAAAGAGCGTGAGTCCGCGGTGAGCGCCCTCGCCTTTGACCTTTTTGGCATAGGCGGTCAGAGTGTAGGGGACGTTGGCCTTGAGCCCTTTGAATCGCTGAATTGTCCTGACCCACCGTTCAGCTTTCCAATCTTGGGAATAGGTCAGTTGGAGCGAAGCATTGCCGCTGGTCTTCTCGTCGCGGGTTATTCGGATATCGCCCTTGGCGGAGCCGGAGAACGAACTGCCCCAGTCAAGCGGCAGCGAGGAATCCTTGGCGTCTGTTTGTTCAAAGGAACCGTTTTTGATGCTCTGCAACGCGGTGGTGTCGGCGGATATCGCGGGGCTGCCGGCAAGCAGTGCCAGAAGAAGGATGCTCGTCCGGACGAAATTGACGCGGCAAGATTGTCTGGGCATAGCAGGACTATCCTTTTGTAGACTATCGGATCAGGATGCTATGAAAAACTACAGACCGTTGCAGCCACTCAGCGTGGCGTTGGTCCTGATATCGTCATCACTCATCCATCCCGCATGGCCGTCCCAGAAACCGATATTCACGCCACTCAAGTGTCGGCTGAAGGCGGGAGTGTCCAACTTTGGCCATGTGCTTGGAAACCATCCTTCCGCATGGACCGGGCAGTAATGGGTGAAATACGTTTCGCTGTCGCAGATCATTCGGACTTCCGCGGGGCGGGTCAGTTCACTTGATCGCAGCCAGCGAGTATCCTTCTCACTTGCGGAGTCGTTCCAGATCTGGTGGACCAGATCGGAATACGCGTAATTCGGCCCATGAATACTTGAGTCGGGCGGATAGCAGAAGCCGGCGCAGGAGCTTTTGGCGGATGGACAAATAAATGTCTTCAACACGGATACCGCGTTCCCGCCGTGCCACCACGCAAAGGGAGTCATAATGTGAGTTTTGACTCCGCCCGAAAGATACGAGTAGATGAAATGGGCCCAGGAGGTCCGATCGTAGGGATAAGTTCCATAGCATCCCCAGTATACCGGCGGAAAAACACCGTTGTCCATTTCGTACATGAGGACGGCCTGGGCTTGGGATTTGACGTTGGAGAGGCATTGGATTGTTCTGGCGCGTTCGCGAGCTTGCTGGATGGCTGGGAGCAAGATGGCGATCAGCACGGCGATGATGGCGACGACGACAAGAAGTTCGATCAACGTGAAACCTGTCGTTCTTTTTTTCATGGGCTATTCCTCTAATCGATTCATAGCAATTTCCAGTTTGAGTCGAACAATCTCCTTCGCCGGCTGGCGCGACAGCACCCATTTTTGCACGATGTCGGCCGCACGGGAGACCATTTGAGTGGAATCGGAGATGACATCGACGCATCCGAGGCGGCGGTATTTTCGGCATCGGTTGTTGGGACCCGTGCTGCGGATCGTAGCCAACTGTGTGTTAGGAAATTTCTCAGCCAGACCCGTTTCAACCAGGACATATTCGACGAACTCGTCCTGGGTGGAAAAGACGCTGTCGTAGCCGCCTTCAGTCAACAGGCGTTCGATATATTCGGCGTAGAAATCGACATCCTTAAAGACCGACTGGTTGATGTTCCGGATCACCTGGGTGATGGGAAGTTGTACGATGGTGATATCGCGCAGCCGCTGCATGGCTTGGGCGGCGGATTTGATGCCCCTGGCGATTTCGTCGTAGGCGCTGATGCGCAGGTCGTCCATGAGGACGAGCATTCGCTTTCTGTGTTGTTGTTCGAGAAGGAATCGGCAGAGGTCCTGGCCTGCGGTCTGGAAATCGTGGACGACGGCGGGCAGGGACACACCGGGCAGCAGACGATCGACGAGTACCACGGGAATCCGCAAGGCAAGTTGTGTGAAATAATCGCCGTTGGGATCGTCGCTCGTGGGCCAGACCATGAGCCCGCGAATACCGTTGGCAATCAGATGCTCGGCGATTTGACGCTCGAGGGCCGGGTCGTCCTTGGAGGATCGAACGACGGCGAAATTGGCGCGTTCGGTGAAGGCTTCATCGACGTACTCGAGAATTTCGCGATGGTAGCTCATGGAGCTCAGGTAGGGATGAATGAATCCGAAGATGATGGCGGCCTGCTCGCAGGGCTCATCGCCGGTAACGATCATTCCCTTGCCGTGATGGGTCTTGACGATTCCGCTCTCTTCCAGGTCGCGCACAGCCCGGTAGATGACGCTGGGACTGACGCGGAATTCCTCGCTGAGCATTCGCAACGACGGCAGGGGCCCGCCGGTGTGGTATTGCCCGGTGCGGACACGCTGCTTGAGCGTTTGCGCGATCTGATGGTAGAGCGGGACCTTATTCCCCGAGATCAGACCGGCTGTCAATGACTGTTGAGACATAGGCCACCTGAACTGTTTATCTGTTTCTTGCTCATAGTGTACCGAAAGCGAAAAGGGCTGTCAATCATTTTCCCGTGTCCGATAACATAAAGATATAATTACAGAAGTACGGCAATGAATGGCAGTTAGGGATGACGAGCACGCGACCATGTGATGGAAGACGCCATTTGTGTTGCTTTAATGAGGCAATGGGAAAGGAAAATGTGAAACAGTGAGGATTATCGGACATGGCGAGATTCGCGCGAACGCAGCAGGGCGGTCGAGCGTCTTATGAAGAAATGGTCAGGCGGGGTCATATTCGCGGTTGACCGAAATGAAACGAACCAGTAACATGAGCGGACTATGAGTAAAACAGTCAACGAACAACTCGAGATCTTGAAACGTGGCGTGGAAGGTATTTTCAGCGAGCAGGAGCTGGCGGCCAAGCTGAAGAAATCCGTGGAGACGAACAAGCCTTTGCGGGTGAAACTTGGGATGGACCCGACCGCGCCGGACATTCATCTGGGACATTCGGTTCAGCTGCGGAAGCTGCGGCAGTTCCAGGACCTGGGCCACAAGGCGGTTCTGATCATCGGTGATTTCACAGCCATGGTGGGCGATCCGTCGGGTCGGAGCAAGACGCGGCCCGTGCTGACGCAGGAGCAGATCCAGGCGAACGCCCAGACGTATTTTCAGCAGGCGGGCAAGATCCTGCTGACGGACGCGGAACATCTGGAGATCCGGTCGAACAGCGAGTGGTTCAGCAAGATGAACTTTGTCGATATTCTGAAGCTCGCTGGAAAGATGACGGTCGGACAGATGCTCAAACGCGACGATTTCCAGAAGCGATTCCAGCAGGAAATTCCCATCAGCGTGCACGAGTTTTTGTACCCGCTGATGCAGGGATGGGATTCGGTGGTGATCAAGTCGGACATCGAACTGGGCGGGACCGATCAGACGTTCAACAACCTGGTGGGACGCGATCTGCAGATCGACGCGGGCCAGGAGCCGCAGGTGGTAATCATCAACCCCATCCTCGTCGGACTGGACGGGGTAAACAAGATGAGCAAGTCGCTCGGGAATTATGTCGGATTGAACGACGATCCGAAGCTGATGTTCGAGCGGATCATGAGCATTCCGGACACGGCCATGCCGATGTACCTGACGCTGCTGACGGACATCGACAAGGAGACGATCGACCGATTGACGAATCCGGGCCAGACACATCCGAAACAAGCCAAGATGGTCCTGGGTAAGGAAGTGGTAAAATACTACCATAACGCCGAAGCGGCCGAGTGGGCGGCGCAGGAATTCGACAGGGTCCACGCGCAGCACCAGTTGCCGGAGGACATGCCGGAAGTGAAGGTGGCAAACGCCCAGCCACAGTTGCTGGCGAAATTCCTGGCGGAGATCAAGTTGGTCCCGAGCAACAGCGAAGGCCGGCGAATGATTCAGCAGGGGGGCGTCAAGGTGGACGGCGAGGCGATCTCGGACGTCAACAGCCAGATCACGCCGAAGAACGGCATGGTCGTACAGGTAGGGCGGCGGAAATTCGCAAAACTCGTCGTGGGGTAGTTCAGCACTTGAATGACTAATTCCTAATCACGAATGTCTGATCAATGACGAATAACTAATGTCAAATGACGAGAGATGTCCATTCGCGGATGATTCTTCGTCATTCGGATTTCGTTATTGAATAGTCATTAGATATTCGTCATTAGACATTCTCTCGTGTCTTTGTGGTGAATAGGATTTTATAGAGGCTCATGATGATTAATCGGCTTCCGGCATTGCGGGATCCTGTCCGATATGCCGGGCTTTACATTTTTGATTTCGGCGAAGGACGTGTGGCGGTCGGGTACACGGCCCAGGAGATCGAGTATCTGCTGGCGGACCCGCGATACGAGTGTGGCCAGGTGTACAAGATCTACCGGGCGAACACGGACGGTACGCTGGAAATCCGTGGAGTGAACCCCCTGCTGTGGCGTTTTCCGGCGGGAATGGTGTTCTGGTTCTCGGATCGGCCGGAGGCGGTCGAAGCGTATGATGAGTTGAAGGCTTTGAGTGAAAGTGCCTGCCCGCCGGGCGAGTTCGACCTGTACCTGGTGGAGACTGCCGGCGAGACATATCCTTATGCGATGGTGATGCGCTATGCCCAGGAATTGGACGACGCGATCGCGGCTTGGCTTTTGAAAATCAACTATGAGGCAGGGGAGTTCACAGAGGGGGGAAACAAACTCATCACGCAACTGCTAACAAAAAGCACCGAGCTGCTTGCTGAGCGGCTCGGTGCTGAAGGTTTTCGCAAATCGCGATCCCGGGACGAGGTCCTGGAATCGGTCGATCAGGCGGTTCAGCGGTAGATTACTCCGCCGTTTCTTCCGTCGGAACATTATCGAAATGTTCTTTCCACTGGTGCACTTCAAGAACCTTATCGATATCAAGAAGGATCTTGACGTTATCCTTCGACTTGGCTAGTCCGAGAATGAAGGCGCTGTCGACGTCCGAACCGAGGGGCGGCGGGGGCTCGATCTGCTCGCCCGAGATATCCGCCACTTCCTGGACATTATCGACGATCGTGCCAACCATGCCGCCGACATCGATGACGATAATACAGGTCTGATCCGTATACTCGACCTCAGGCAGGTTGAACTTCGACCGCAGGTCAATCACGGGGATGACTTTTCCGCGAAGGTTGATAACCCCCTTGACGTATCCGGGCATCTGCGGAACCTTGGTGATATCCATCAGGCCGATGATTTCACGGACCTTCAGAATCTGAACACCATATTCCTCTTCTCCCAGTTTGAATGTGAGATACTTACCGCCCAGAGTTTGTGACAGATCGGTGTCAGTACTTTTTGTGTTCTGCGTTACGGTTGCCATTTGCTATGGACCTCCATCTTTCAAATTCAAACACTTGTCTGTTTCCAGACGCTCCCTTCGATACTCCTGAAAGCCAATATCGGCAGAAATACTGGGGCACCTTTGTTGCGATAATTCTTGAATGTTGTGACCTGTCGCCAATATGACGGCTTATTACATTATCGGCAATTCGAGGGCGGAAAATACGTTCAAACTTCCGCATACCAGCGTGGTTCAATGATGCTCCTGACATATACAAACATTATAAGTATTACATATATATTCAGGCAGGGGAGGTCCGATTCGGTTTTTGCATGTTCCAATGGGTGCCTTTGGCGGAAAAAGACACTTCAGCCCCCTGTCAGTGGATGAAGAAATTTGGGATGACGGGTACAAAAGAAGAAATTTCCTACGTCCTATAATAGATATTATGTTGCGCTCCGCATTACGCACACGGAAAACGCGTATAATGGCTCAAATCCGGCGTTCCGTGGCCTTCCGAACATTTTCCACCACGGTCCGCGGCAGCTCGGTTTATTGGTTAGTTTGGGCATGTTCCGTGACGGGTTATCTGTCGCAGCCCCCCGAGTGTTGTCTTGAAATCATCCGTGCGGCGTCATCGCGAGGTCCCGTAAGGGCCGTGGCGATCTGGCGAGCGAATGTGTATGGGCGTTTGGTCACCAGATTGCCTCGTTCTGCTCGGAATGACGCACAAGGATTTTGGAGTGACGCCATACCACTCAGATTGGCAAGAGAAGGCAGTTCTTCGCAACGTCCGATAATCCCGATAGGGAGGTTGCGTCACGTCTGGCGGAAGCCTCGGAATGACGCATCCTTTTCCATATAGAGTTTGCGGGCGGAATCGATGGCTCGTTCGAGGTTGTGCTTGTAATAGTTCTCGAGAAGCGTTTTGTTGGCTCGGAACAGGGCTGCGTGGAACTGCTCGTCGGTGAGCTTGGTGAAATTCACCGACAAGAGATCCGAGTTGACGTGTTTGTTTTCGTAGAAGTCCTCGACGTCCTTGAGCAGACCGTGTTCGACGGCGTAATCGAAGAGTGGTGAGCCGGGGTACGGACTTACGGGGCGGATGGTGCGCAGCTGGGAGTGATCGTCGTATTTGAGGAGGAAGTCAACCCCCTTCTGAAGCGTTTCCTCATCTTCCCCGATGTTTCCGAAGATGATGTTGTAGCCGGGCGAAAGTCCCGCGGCGAGAGTGGCTTCGATTCCGCGGATGATCTGGTCCGTGGTAAGGTGCTTATCCATCACTTTGAGGATGCGGTCGTCCATGCACTCGATGCCATAGTTGATGAAGACACAGCCGGCGTCTTTCATGACCTTCAGGACGTCCGGAACAGCGTAATTGAGTCGACCGTTACAGGTCCAATGAATGTTGAGGTTGGCCCGGATGAAGGCTTCGCATAGTTTGATGGTTCGCTCCTTGGAAACCATCGTTAGTTCGTCGGCGAAAGCGATGTAGGTGATCTGGTAGCGTTTCTTGAGCTGCTGGATTTCATCGACGATGTTTTCGGGCGATCGGACGCGCATGCCCTTATCCATGCGGTAGCAGAAATTGCATTTGAAGGTACAGCCGCGACCGGTGAGGGCGGGAAAACAGCGGTCGCTGTTGCGGATATGTGGCATGCGAAGCAGGCTGTAGTAATCCATGGGAAACAGGTCCCAGGCTGGATAGGCGATAGTGTCGATGTCCTTGATGAGTTCGCGGGGTTCGGTAACGATTGTTTTTCCGTCGCGCCGGAAGGCGATTCCCTTGACTGTGGCGAGATCCTTTTTGTGCTGAAGGGCGTCGAGCAGTTCAACCCCGGTCAACTCCCCTTCTCCGATGACAACGGCATCGGCCCCGGTTTTTCGAAGGAAGAAATCTGGAGACGGCGCCGGACCGTGCCCCCCTATCACATAAAACGGACGATCGGCGGCGGCATTGACAGCCTGGGAGATCTTCAGGAGCTTGCGGTATTGATAATACCCAGCCACGATGCTCACGCCGAGCATATCGAAATGGTTGGCATTGAGATAGTCAGTCAGGTGGGAGTCCGGGTAATGGTACTGGTCCTGGTTGTAGATGGTGACGTCGTGTCCGGCGTTTCGCAGAGCGGCGGCGATGTAGCCAAGCCCGAGGGGAAACCAGTGGATAAATGAATCATTATCATAAACAACCAGCAACACTTTCATCGATGAATGCCTCCTATTAGGCATACTTCGGCAAGCCGGAAATGACGGCATGAAGGAAACTGGGCGTAAAAACGCACACGGCTGGTGGTCCCAGCCGTGTCGTCGTATGAAACTAAGTGTGTTGTGTGTACTTATTATACGTTTGAATTACGGATCGGTTCTAAAGGGCGAAGCCGGGAGTCCCGCCTTGTTGTAGAGGTTGCAGACGGGGTTATTCGCCCAAGCATAGCGGACGACGACCGGATTGGCCACTTTTTCGGACCAGACAACCACAGTGTCGCCTTCGATTTTGGCTTGGGCGTGGACGAACTTCTTATCGGCTCCCGCGATGGCGAAGCCGGTGAGCTTGTCGCCTTTGGCCACGAGGCCCCCACCGAGGTGATCAAAGCTGATGCGAACCTTATCGCCTTCGACCTTCATAGACTTGTACAAAGGTCCGGAGTAGACCAGGTCCTTCTGACCATAGGTGGTGGCCAGGGCCCAGAGGGCTAGGCGATTGCCGACATCCTGCTTGTTCTTGGGATGAATGTCGGCGGCGTCGCCGATGTCGATAATGACGGCCATTCCCGTATTCGGGGTCTTCAGGGTGAACATCTGGGCTTCGCGAAGGTCAGCCCAACCTTCCTGAACCGGATCCGGAACAACGGGGGTGAAATTGGCAAGCTGCACGAAGAGGAAGGGGAAATCGCCCTGATTCCACGCCTTTCGCCAGCCTTCGATCATGGCGGGGAAGAGAACCCGGTATTCAGCCCCCCTGCCCGCGTTGCTTTCGCCCTGATACCAGATCGCCCCGCGGATGGTGTACGGAGTCAGCGGATTGATCATTCCATTGTAGAGTGAAGTCGGCTGATTGACTTCGCCAGCCACTCCCGCCTGCGTCGGTTTTCCGATATTGGAGGCTTTGGGCGTCATCTGGTATTCAACCTTGTATTGCCACGGACCGGCTATGCAGAGCGGCTTTTCCTTCTGCTTGTCGGCCAGGGGCACCAGGCAAAATTCCGCAGCCGAGTTACCCACCATCCCGCCGAGGAAGTTGTCGACCACCCGAATAGCGATTACGTTCTTTCCGGGCTTTAGGCATGCGGCGGGCACTTTGTAAACTCGCGCCACAGCCCAGGCGCCGGGCGTCTCGCTGCCGGTTCGGCCGACTTCCTTGCCGTTAACGTACGTGATGTCGAAGTCGTCGATCGCGCCGAGACGCAGTTCCAGATCCTTGCCGTTCCACGCGGCGGGGATGTCCACTTCCTTGCGGAACCAGACGATGCCGTCAAAGTCGGTATTCCCATCGATGGTATCGAAGCCGTCGGGCAGGTTCTTCGTTTTCCAGTCGGCGGTGCTGAATTTCGGATCGGCCCAGCCCTTGGTGACACCGACATTTCCAGGGTCACCGCGACCGGTGGCCTTTTCCCACTCGGCCAGTTGATCCTGATACGTCTTCATCGCCTGTTCGATGTTCTCATTGGCTTTGTCGATCGCCGCCCAGAAGTGCTTCAGTTCGGTCTTCGACTTCAGGGCCTCGTACGACGTCCACGTTTCCGCGTTGGTTCCGCCCCAGGAGCTGTTGATCAGACCCACGGGAACATTGAGGTCCTTGTGGAGCTTGCGTCCGAAGTAATACGCAACGGCGGAGAAACCGGGAATGGTCTGAGGCGTGCAAGCCACCCAATTGCCGGTCAGGTTCATGATCGGTTTGACCTGCGGATTCTTGGCGACGGTGAACAAGCGAATGTTGGGATAGTTGGCGGCGGCGATTTCGTTCTGCGCGTCCGCGGAGGCGGCCACGGGCCATTCCATGTTGGATTGGCCGGAGCCCACCCACACTTCACCTACGAGAACATCCTTGAGCACGACTTTTTCAGTCTTCGTGCTGATGGTCATCTCGCAGGGACCTCCCGCCTGCATGGGCTTGAGGTAGACGGACCAGTTGCCGTCCTTGTCGGCCTTATCTTTCTTCTTCTGGCCGTTGAATTCGACCTTGACCTTTTCCCCGGGTGTGGCGGTACCCCAGATGTGCACTTTGGCATCTCTCTGCAGAACCATGTGGTCACCGAGGAGAGGCGACAGCCTAATCTCCGCCCACGCGGGAAGAGCAGTCGCCAGTAGCAGCAAAACAGCGAACTTTTTCATACAGGACTCCTTCTCTTAACGATCTGTTCTAAACGGTACGGCCGGTAGCCCAGCCTTGTTATACAAATTACACACAGGATTATCCGCCCAGGCATAACGTACGGTTACGGGTTTGGCCACTTTGTCGGAAGAAACGACCACGCTGTCGCCTTCAATGGTGGCCTGGGCCCAGAAGAATTTACCGTCGGCTCCGGCGATAGAGAAACCGGTCAGTTTGTCACCCTTGGCCATAAGTCCGCCGCCGACATGGTCGAAACTCAGACGCACCTTGTCGCCCTCGATCTTCATCGATTTGTACATGGGTCCCGAGTACTCAATCTTCTGGCCGTAGACCTGCGCCAAGGCCCAGAGTCCGAGCCGTTTACCCACATCCTGCTTGTTCTTGGGGTGAATGTCGCCGGCGTCGCCGATGTCGATGGCTAGCGCCAGTCCGGTCCCGGGAACTGTCTGCGCGACTGTTGTCTGCGCTTCCCGCAGGGCCGCCCACGCACTTCCCACGTTCGGGTCCGCCTGGACAGCCATGAAGTTGGCCAGCTGAACGATGCCGAACGCCAGGTTCGGGTTGCCCCACGCGCGGCGCCACTCTTCGATCATTGTCGAGAGGAGCGATACATATTCCGCGGGTCTGCCCGCGTTGCTTTCGCCCTGGTACCAGATCGCCCCGCGAATCGGATAGAATCGCAGGGGATGAATCATTCCATTATACAGGGTTCCCGGCGCGTTCGGGTTGTCCGGTCCGAACGGTGCAGCCGGCATGGATGACAGGTCTGCGGGGTCCAGTGATACCTCCACTTTCCACGACCACGGGCCCGTCAAGGGAATCCGTTTCCCAGTGGTCGTGTCTTCCAGGAACATTCCGTCCGGGGGACACATCACTCCGCCGCCGGCGAGGTCATCGAACATACGTACAGCCAACAAGGCAGGTCCAGCCGTCACCAATTTGCCGGGGACCGTATATTTTCGTTCGCAGGCCCACCAGTCGCCGGGATTGGTCTTCTGCGTCGTCTCGCCGACCTGCACACCGTTCCAGTAGGCTACGTCGTAATCGTCGATCGTTCCCAGGCACAGCCGAAGGTCATGCCCCGCCCACTCGGCGGGAATGGTAACGCGTCGGCGGAACCAGATCGCGCCATCGCCTCCGAGCAGATCGTCCACAGACCGCGGCAGATCCACGCTCTTCCAGTCCGCGTCCTTGAAATCGGCCTTTGCCCAGCCGAGCGTAACACCTTTGTTGCCCGGATCCAGGTGCCGCTCACGAAGCTTGCCTTCCTTCAGCAGCTTCTCACGCTGGGCCATTTTCTCCTCATACGCGCGAACGGCCTCGGCATGCTTCGGAAGCGTCTTTTCGTACTCGGCGATGAGTCCGGGGTTGAGGTTCTTTTCTTTCAGGGCGGCCAGGGGCGTCCAAGTCTCTGCGGGTGTACCACCCCACGAACTATCGAACATGCCTACAGGTATTTTCAGTTCCTGGTTGAGGAATCGCGCGAAGAAATACCCGACGGCACTGAAGTTAGGCACAGTCGCGGGTTGGCAGACGTTCCATTGTCCGAAGGTCTGGTCGGACGGATAACCGAGCGGGCGGCGGTTCACCGAGAACAATCGGATTTGCGGATAGTTCGCCGCGGCGATCTCCCGTGGAGCATTCAGGCAGGCGGACACCGGCCACTGCATGTTGGATTGACCCGAGCAGACCCAGACCTCGCCGACGAGGACATCTTTGAGGATGATCGTGTTGCTGGCGGTGATGGTAAGGTTATCCGGCCCGCCCGCTTTCATGGGTTTGAGCATGACGAACCAGGCGCCTTTGTCGTCCGCTTGCGTAGCGGCTTGCTGATCGCGAAATTTCACTGCTACCTTCTCGCCCGGGGCAGCTGAGCCCCAAATGCGGATATTCATGTCCCGCTGGAGCACCATATGATCGCCCAGAATCGCGGGAAGCTCAACCTTCGCCAGTGAGCAGGCTGAAAATGCCAGTACCAACAGAAATGCAAGTTTCTTCATAACGATTGTCCTTTCTACTGATCCGTTCGGAACGGTGATGCGGGAAGTCCCGCCTTGTTATACAGGTTGCACACGGGATTATTAGCCCAGGCATAGCGCACAGCCACGGGATTAGGCACTTTTTCACTCCAGACGATGACTTTGTCGCCTTCGATTTTCGCCTGGGCCCAGACAAACTTCTTATCCGCTCCCGCGATGGCGAATCCGGTGAGCTTGTCGCCCTTGGCCACCAGCCCGCCGTCAACATGGTCAAATTTCAAGTGAATCTTGTTGCCCGTGATTTTCATCGACTTGTATATGGGCCCGGAATACACGATCTTCTGGCCATACGCGACCCTTTCGGCCGCCAAAGCCAGTCGTCGGCCCACCTCCTGTTTGTTCCTCGGGTGAATATCCAACGCATCGCCGATATCGATGGCCACGACAAGGGCTGTATTGCGTGTCCTTTGGACCGACAGCAGTTGAGCTTCGCGAAGTCTCGCCCAGGGCGTGTCGGACGGGTCGGCATCGGTCATCATGAAATTGGCCAACTGAACGACGAGGAACGGGAAATCGCCCTGCCCCCAGGCCTTGCGCCAGCCTTGGATCATGGCCGGAAGCAGCGAACGGTATTCCCTGCCGTTCACCACGTTGCTTTCCCCCTGATACCAGATCGCGCCGCGAATGGTGTACGGCGTGAGGGGATGGATCATTCCGTTATAGAGCGACGTCGGAACGCTGGCGTCCCAGCCAATCGCCGGTTCCAAAGGCTTACTCAGGCTCGGCGATTTCGTAACCATTCGGTGTTCCACTTTATACTGCCACGGTCCGGCCAGCGAGATCGATTTATCCTCCGGTGTCGTCTTTACCGGCCTCAAATACATCTCCGTCACCGGGCCTGCCATGACCCCGCTCAGATACATATCCACCACCCGAACCGCGACGAGGTTCTTACCCGGCGTCACGACCCCGGCGGGGATCTTATAGACTCGATCCGTACGCCAGGCCCGGATGGTATCGCTTCCCGTATGCCCGACTTCTTTACCGTTGATATACGTCGTGTCGAAGTCGTCGATCACGCCCAAATGAAGTTCCAACTCCCGGCCCGCCCATTCCTTCGGGGCATCAAACTCCTTGCGGAACCATACGATCCCGTCAAAGTCCGTCGTGCCCTCGATCCCGTCAAAGCAGTTGGGAAGCCCCATCGCCTTCCAGTCCGCGGTGTTCAATTTCAAATCGGCCCAGCCCTTGCCCAAACCGATATTTCCCGGGTCCTCACGGCCGGTGGCCTTTTGCCATTCCGCGAGGGATTCCTGATATTTCCGAATCGCCTGTTTTTCATCCGTGGCGGAAAGATCTAAACTTTCGCTGAAACGCTTCAACGCAGGACTGGTGAAAAACGCCTCCCGCGGCGTCCAGCTCTCCGCGTTCGTCGCACCCAACGCACTGGCGACCAATCCCACCGGGACATCCAGGTCCTGATGAAGCATTCGGCCAAAGTAATACGCCACGGCGGAAAACCAGGGAACCGTCTGCGGCGTGCAGGCCGCCCAGGCCCCCGTCACATCCGTCAGCGGTTTGGCGCTCGCATTCTGGGCCACCGTAAACAGCCGGATCTTCGGATAATTCGCCGCCGCGATCTCTTTATCCGCGTTCAGCGTACTCACCACCGTCATCGCCATGTTCGATTGGCCCGAGCAGACCCAGACGTCCCCCACGAGAATGTCTTTCAGCGTGACGATGTTTTTACCAGTGATGGTCAGATCGTACGGCCCGCCCGCCTTCATTGGCATCAAGAACAGCGACCACTTGCCATCGTTGTCGGTCTTGGCGATCCCCTTCTGGCCATTGAACTCGACCGTTACCTTCTCGCCGGGCGCAGCCCAGCCCCAGATTCGCACCTTCGTATCACGCTGAAGGACCATGTGGTCACCGAGGATTGACGGTACTTTGACGTCACCGACACTGAGCGCAACGGGGCAAAGACACACAACTAGCGTAACAACACACATCAGGAATGACTTAGCCATCGTCCGAACCTTTCTGGAGACTATTCTATAAATATTGTCCGAGAATCAAAACAATCTTTCGCCATATCCTCAACCGAGCCAGAATTTTGTGATGGTCTGCCATGGGGCACTCCATACTGGACCCGATGGGACGGTCCCGGTGCCCCGCATACCGGTCAAGTTCACATTTCCGCTTGCATTTCGCCTCAGATTTATGGATCATGGATACCCGGCATCCGCTTGCATGAATTGCACTTGCGGAAAGGAGTTTGGTTGTGGCAAAAGAAATGGTCTTGGGATTTACTCTCAGTGCGGGTTGGATCGCGGTCATCATCTTTGTCGTTCTGGTGTTGATTGTCGTCGGCATCTACAATCGTCTGGTACGGCTGCGGATGGCGGTCAAGAGCGCGTGGAGTCAGATCGACGTCCAACTCAAGCGACGCTATGATCTGATCCCGAACCTCGTGGAGACGGTAAAGGGTTACGCGGCCCACGAAAAGCAGACCCTGGAGCGGGTCGTCCAGGCCCGTCAGCAGGCGATCTCGGCCCAGGGCGTCAAAGAGCAGGCGCAGGCGGAGAATATGCTCACCGGCGCGCTGCGGCAATTGTTCGCCTTAAGTGAAGCGTATCCGAATCTGAAGGCAAATGAGAACTTCATGCAGTTGCAGGAAGAGCTTACGGGCACGGAGAACAAGATCAGCTTCGCCCGCCAATACTACAACAATACGGTCGAGCGTTATAATTCCGCCATCCAGGTATTCCCGGCCGTTCTTTTCGCGGGAATGTTCGGATTCGGTCCGGAGGAATTCTTCGAAATGGAGAACCCCCAGGAACGACAAGTGCCGAAGGTCCAGTTTTGATAATGAATCATGGAGGATTGAGCATGAAAGATTATAGACTCGCTACGCTGGCGTTGATTGTGTGCATGGTGATTGGTCTGAGCACGTGGCTGATCGCCGCCCCCCCGGCGACGACCCGCCCCGCGGCCGCTACGCCGGATGATGTTTCCAGCGCGCAGCAGGCGATGGAACGTTTGATCGACCAGGGTCCGCCGATCACCGCACCAACCGTTCCCGGGGCAGGCACCCGCGGAAGCAGTACTCTTCCGCCCCCGCCGAAGGGCGAGGCAAAGTTTTTGGCGACTCCGCCGTCGCTGCTGAGCAAATCCAAAGCCGGCATCAAGCATAAACTTCTCCCCGAGGGACATTACATCGCCGACCGCCGCGGACGACTTATCTGCGCCGGCGATTACTGGCTCTTCGTGTTCGAGTCGGATGGCAAGGCGCTGGCTGACCCGCCCATCAAGCTTCTGCCCAATCGCTGGCTTGAAAAGATGGAATCCGATGTCGCCGCCAGCAACGATCCGATCACCTTCCGCGTCAGCGGAGAAATCACCACGTACCGCGGACAAAACTTTCTCCTTTTGCGAAAGGTCCTGATCGAACGCGAACCGTTGGACAATTTCAAATAATCGCGGGAATCGATGGAACCGGTACAACTGGCCATAGTCGGGGTGGATCGTCAAACCGATCAACTGCTTTCGTGTCTGGCGAAGTCGGACAGGTTGAGGCTTTGCGCTTTGTGCGAGACTCAGCCCGCCCGGCTGAACAAATACCGTGGAACGTTCGACGACAGCCGTCTTTTCAACGATCCGCGGGAGATGGTCCTTCGTGCGAAACCGGCGGCGGTGCTGCTATGGCGCGACTGCTGCGGGAACGAATTTGTCGACTCGGTACTCGAGAAGGGATGCTGGCTTATCCTTCGTCCGCCGCTTACGGGCGGCCTCTCGGCGGCCATGCGAATCATCAAGCAGGCGGAAAAGAACAACGTCGGCGCGTTCGTCTGGACGCCATGGTTATTCCTGCCCTGCTATGAAAGCGTTCAGGATTGGCTCAGCGAGCAGCAGATTCGGTCGTTCTGGTCAAGGTCGCTGACTACGCTTACGGATATGGAACTGCCGGCGGAGGAAACGCTTCTTTCCTCGAGCATGTACTCATTCCTGTTTCTGACGCAGCGTTGGCTGGGGATTCCGGATCAGGTCTATTGCCGACAACTGTTCAAACCCGCACAATCGGTGGAAACGGCCCTGCAGTTTATCGGTCTGGCGAATCTGATCTACCCGCAAGCCCTGGGTACGATCACGGTCGGTATCAACACCGGACCGACGGAGGAGCAGATTATCGTGACGGGGAATTCCGGCCAGGTGCGAGCCGACCCAACCGAGGCGTATCTCTACGACTGCCGGGGCGAACTCATCGCCAGCAGCCACAAGTACGATGCGGCCGAAGCCCGACAGATCGCCTATACCCGCCATTTCGATCGCATCTGGCAAGGCATTATGGAACATCCGCGGGCCACCGAGTTCGAACTCAGACGGCACCTCGGCGTTCTTGCTATCCTGGAGGCGGCGGCGCTTTCTGCGCGGACCGGCCACCCGGAACAGCTTTCCAAGGTGATTGATCTGAATAAGATCGTGGCGTGAAGGCTATTCTTGCGGAGCAACTCCGACGACCTGATCTTTCGTGACGAACAGGACACCATGGTGAACCGCAGTCTGCGTACCCGGCACGGTAACGGATGCGTCCTTCACGAAGAGAAACCGCTTGTTGGAGATGTTGAGTTCGTTCGATAATCGGATGTTCTCGCCCGCGAATACGGCACCCTCAATCCGAAGATTATTTGACGTGTAAATGACCGCTCGAACCAGCTTTTTCGGAACCGCATCCGGATGCATTTTTGCCTTCTCCCGCAAATCTCTGAATCACTCATCGGCAGGAAGATCGGGGAAAGTCAGGACTCTCCGTTGCATCGTCAAGAACCAAAATGACTTGCGATAGGTATCACAATCACTATTCAGTGACACCCTGCTTCGGCTTGCGACCCCGAACGCGGGCTGCTGCGCGTCGGATGACCGTCAGGCCCACATAGGCGTACGCTGAAGACAGCGCCCACAGGAAGATCGCCAGTGTTTCCATGGCAACGAATCCCTCGCCGCCCCAAAGTTTTCGCCAGAGCCACGACTTCAGCATCCCCGTTCTGGTAGTCCAGTAGGGAGCGTGAGATTCGGACAGCTGATCCAGAAGCTCACAGATCCAGACACATGGGTTCAGGCCGAACGAGAACTTCGCCAGGTCGTCTCTGATTCCAAACACCTCTCCGACAAGCAGCAGGAGGATCGGTATGCCCAGCCACACCAACAGCCCTAGCCCAATATTCAGCAGGACAGCCGTCGTTGTGTGTCGCACCTTCAGACTGATCCACACGCCCGTTCCGATCAGAAAGAACGCCGGCCCCGCCACCAGCGGAATCAGTGCGACGAGGACAAACGGATGCATGTACCCGAAGAGACTGAACACAACCAGGTGGCCGAGGAAAAGTGTGGCCGTCGGCCACCAGCGCCTGAGCGTACCCAGAACCTTGCCCCAGATGATGTCCTTACCCGTCAGCGGCGAAACCAGCAGCACCTCCCACGTATTGGACTCCTTCTCCTGCGTGATCGTGGTGGCAGGAAGCACCGCCGCCAGGAGCAGGCTCAGAATCCAGAAACACGTCACCATGCACATGTGGAATCCATCGTGCCGCCAAGCCTCGATTCCGGCACATCCGTAGATCCACAGGAGGATGAATGCAACCGTGCCGCCGACGATGAATTTCCACCGTCGACTTGCTATGAGCGGGATGTGAAGTTCCCGCCAGAGCACCGGCTGATTGGAAACGGGGCGGGTACCTCGCAAGGCCTCCGCGATCGCCATCTGGAACGGGTTCTCTTCCGCAGCTGGCGTATCCCCAACCGCCTGACGAAGGGCTACTCGGCGCACGACGATGGAACTGAAGATCACCAGCGCCAGCGTGCCCGCCAATTGCATCCCACACTGAACGGAGGGCCAAAGCCATACTGAAGGCCACCGAGCCGTGCCTCGCATTCCATGGTCCATCAGGTAAAAGACGGAGAAGATCGGACTGAATCTGAAATAGAGGTATTCGTTGCCGTAGAAGTGACACGCCAGGCCGACCATGGCAGGGATCAGGAAATACGCCGCCCCCAGCGAGAAATACGTCAGCAGAATCGTCACGTACGCCCGCTTGCTGTAGATGGAAAACGTCAGGCTGATGGCTGCGTTGAAGAGCGATGTGCATAGCGTCAGCCCTACGAGTGTCACGACCAGGTTCCACTCGATTCCCCCGTACACACGGATGATGGCCAGGACGGGCAGGCTGGCACACGTCAGCAGAATGACCAGCAGCATCCGGCTCATGAGCTTTCCCGTTACGAACTGGACGCTTGTGATGGGCGTGGTCAGAAGCGTATCGAGCGTTCGATGGCTGATTTCGTCGCTGATGGCGTTACAAGTCAGAATGGGAGCGAGAATCTGGATGGCGAAGAACTGAAAGCCTCCGATGATCATCAGGAGTTCGACGCCGACCATGCTCATTCGCGAGATGCGGTATATCGGATTGGCCGTCCGCGGTATCTCGCTATACCAAGCCAGCGTGACTACCAGAACGAGGATCGCCAGGTAAAGCGTTCGCAGAACGAACGTCCGCTTTTGACGGGCGGAAATGCGCAGTTCATTGCCGAAGATGGGCCCGAAGACGTCCAGACCACCCCTAAGCTCAACCAAGTCTTGCTTCAACCTGTTTCGCATGGTGTTAAGCTATCAGTATACCCCATGCGATCCGGCAGTTCAACCGAATACTAATCCGTCATGCCGTCGGACACTTCCTGGTTCATCTGTGCTCGCATGGCATCATACTCTTCGAGCGTCATCATGCATTCGCGTGCCTGGGAGCCCTTGTAATCGCCGACAATTCCTGCCTGCCCCATCTGCTCGATCAGACGCGATGCACGGGAGTACCCGACGCCCAGCTTTCGCTGCAGCAGCGACACGCTTCCGCGTTGCGACTCCAGAACGATCCGGACAGCCTGGTCGAACAGTTCGTCCTTCTCCACCATTCCCAAATCGACCTTGCCGATCTGCATGAGTTCTTCGTGGAATTCCGGCTGGGCGCGTTCGGACAGATATTTCAGAACGCGACGAAGCTCACCGTCCTCGATGTACGTGCCCTGAGCACGGCTGGGTTTTCCGCATCCCGGCGGCAGGAACAGCATGTCGCCCTGCCCCAACAAGTCCTCAGCGCCGTTCTGGTCAAGCACGATTCGGGAGTCGAGCCGGCTGTTGACGCGGAACGCGATTCGCGAAGGCAGGTTCGACTTGATCAGACCAGTAACGACCTTCGCTTCCGGCCGCTGGGTCGCCAGGATCATGTGAATACCGACGGCCCGGCTCTTCTGCGCCAGACGCGCCAGGTACAGTTCCACTTCCTTCGGACTGATCATCATCAAGTCCGCCAACTCGTCGATAATCAGAACAATATACGGCAAACGGGCGGATATTCGATTCGCCTCTTCTTCATCCGTCGGTTTGATCCGCTCCAGCAGCGTCTCTCTACCGAGTTTGTTATAAGCCTGAATATCGCGTACCTGCGCCTCGGCAAGAATCGCGTAACGCTCTTCCATCTTCTGCACCAGCCAGTCGAGAATGGCCTCCGCCTTGTCCACGTCATGCACGACGGGGCACATCAGGTGCGGAATCTCCTTGAACATGCTCAATTCGACCATCTTCGGGTCGACCAGAATCATCTTCACGTGATCCGGACGCTGTGTGAGCAGGATGGACATGATGATACTGTTGATGCAGACGCTTTTACCGCTACCCGTCGTTCCGGCGATGAGCGTGTGGGGCATTCGCACCAAGTCCGTAATCAACGGGTTTCCGCTGGCGTCTTTTCCGAGGAAAAGAGGCATTTCCATCCGTTGCGGAGCAGCGCCGGAAAGCTCGATCAGTTCCCGCAGTCGTACGGGCTGCTTTTCGAGATTCGGCACCTCGATACCGATGGTATTTTTACCGGGAATCGGCGCGACAACGCGGACCGACGGCGCCTTGAGCGCCCGGGCCAGGTCCTTCGATCGCTCGCCGATGCTCTTGACCTTGATGCCCGGCCCGATCTGCAGCTCGAACATGGTCACCACGGGTCCGGAGTCGATTTCGACAACGACGGCCTCGATCTTGAACTCGCTGAGGGTTCGCTCCAAGATCCTCGCCTTCTCGCGAATCATCTCTTCATGCCCCTCGGGCATATCGCTTCGTTCGTTGTTCAGCAGGTCCATGCCCGGAAGTTGCCAGTCGCCCAGATCCTTGGCCGGGGTGGGTAGCTTGGCGTCTTTCTTCGCCGGAGGCGGGGGCAGCGGTTTGGACAGGACAATCTTCGGTTCCACCCGTTCCAGCGGCTTGGGGGCCTCGGCCACGGGGGTGTCTTCTTCCTCCTCTTCCTCGACGACTTCTTCTTCGTCCTCCTCGACCGCGTCTTCTTCCTCGTCGTCTTCGTTATCGACCACCTTGGCTGGCCTGAGAACTTCCTCTTCGCTCTCCTCTTCTTCATCCTCGTCCGTATCAAGCTCTTCCACCGGTTTCTCTTTCTTGGGTACCGGCAGGGATTTGACCTTCTTGGGTTCGGCTGTGCGTGCCCGGCTCGGAAGACGCGGATAGGCGAACGTCGTAATGAGGACCTTCAGCCCGCCCAGAATTCGTTTGGACAATGCCGGAATGTAGATCACTAACTCATCAGCCGCCAGGATCAGACCGATCGCCAGCGTCAGGAGCAGAAACAATCCGGAACCGAATTTCGAGAAATACTGCTTCAAGTAGGTAACGATCGAGAGCCCGAGTACCCCCCCGCCGCCTTCAGGCATTCCCGTACTGCTCGGCGCTTCCACGAGCGCCAGTATGGCGGAGCTTACCGTGATCAGGATCAGCATGCCCGCCAATCGCAGCCAGGCGCCGACCGAGGCCGAGCCAGCCACGATAATCAGCGTATAGATGGCGACGAACAGCAAAAAGACCCACGTTCCCTGCCCAAGGAAGTGAAACAGCTGGTAAGCGATATGCGCCCCGATCAGGCCGCACCAGTTCTCCGGAGTGTCGTTGTGGGGGTAGACGTTCGGGTTCGGCGGGTCACCGGAGTCAAAACTCAGACAACTGATCCACAGGAAAATGCAGATGACCAATAAGGTCGCGAATTTCGCCATCGCGATAAAGACATCGCGTTTGGTTATTTTCAGACCGTTTCCGGAATCCTTTTTCTTCGTTCTTTCCATACCTCTGGCTCTTTGTAACTTCCTCAAAATGAGAGAATTAAATCACATGAATCGTAAAAAACAGCGATTTTCAGGCATGCCGCTGCCCGTATAATTCTATATCGGAGTTCAGTGGCTTTGAACTATAAGAAAACAGGCCCTGAACTTTTGACGCCTTGACCACCATTCCTCATTGACTTCTTTCACCCGTTCGTTACATTAATTACTTGCCGTTTTTGGTCTTGCGGACGGCGGGCCCATGGCTCGCCCTGTACACAAAAGACCATATAAGGAGATTAAAAGTGAGACTAGCGAACGTATTGGCAATGATGGTAATCATCTCGACTCTGGCGATTGGCGCAGGCGGCTGCAAGGGCAAGGAAGACAAGCAGCGCAACCGCACCCTCAAGGGGACCGTCGATTCAATCGACGTAGCCACCAAGACAGTTACGATGAACTGGTTTAACGACAAGATTGGTAAATCGATGATCATCGCGGGCAAGGTCACTCCCGAGACCGAGATCTACATCGATGGCAAGCTGTCGGACCTCGGCCAGGTTCGAAGCGGCGATGAAGTCATCGTGGAAGGCTACAAAAAGGGAACTGATGTTGTGGCCGTGAAAGTCAGTATTACTCATGCGGGAGAACAATCGATTAAGATTGGCAAACCCACGGCCCCGACCCAGCCGGCGAAGTAATTGTGAGGATGCAACTGCAAGAGACGCACATCGTTGCGTCTCTTTTTCTGCGCGGAGCGTCCGCTGTTTTTGAATTTTGATTCGCCCCTGGTGGCTGGTACAATTACTGTATGGAACCGACAAGGAATAACAATCTGCCGGTGATCGGGATCACGATGGGTGATCCTGCCGGGATCGGCGCGGAGGTCATTGTCAAGGCCCTGGCCGACCCGGACATCCGCAAGCTTGGTCGCTTCATCATCTTCGGGATGAACGAGGTGATCACCTATGCCGCGGACATGGCCGAATTGGACGTATTCTGGTGGCGGGATCAGCACGAACACGTTCAGCAGTACGGCCATCAGGTCGTCGTTGCCGATTATGACGAATTCAATATCCTTTCTTCCGATCTTCGCGCCCCAAGCAAGCAGGGTGGAATGGTTTCCTACCAGTTCCTGCTCGATGCGTGCGATGCGTGGCGGAAGAACATCGTGGACGCGATTGTTACGGCGCCGATCAGCAAAGTGTCATGGCAACTCGCGGGGATCAAATACCCCGGCCATACGGAGTTCCTGGCCGACCAGTTCCGCACCAAACGCGTAACCATGATGTTCGCCGCCGAAAAGCTTCGCGTGGCCCTGGCGACAATCCATATCCCGCTCATGGACATTCGAAACCGATTTACCATCGGCTGCGTATTCCAGCCGATCGACCTGATGCATCAGGCGCTCACGGAATGGTTCGGAATACCCAAGCCGAAAATCGGCGTCTGCGGACTCAATCCGCACGCGAGCGACGAGGGACGATTCGGCGACGAAGAGGAGCGGATTATCAAGCCGGCCATCACGATGGCCCAGGACGCCGGAATCGACGCCTATGGCCCATTCCCGGCGGACACGCTCTTTCTTCAGGCTTTGAACGGTAAATTCGACGCTGTAGTGGCCATGTATCACGACCAGGGCCTGATCCCCATAAAGCTGCTGGCCTTTGACTCTTCGGTGAATCTGACGCTCGGATTGCCCATGATCCGAACAAGTGTGGACCACGGCACAGCCTTCGACATCGTCGGACAGAACAAAGCCAACCCCGGCTCCATGAAGTCCGCCATCAAGCTCGCGTGCGATATCGCCAACGTCCAACTCCGCAAGGCCCCCGCCCACCGAAAGATGAACTGGTCGTAGGATCGAGAAGTTAACCCCATTATTTATCTGTCCGAGAGCCGAAGTCTGTTTTTGTGGAATTTACGAGCATTCGTGCGTAGGATTTATCAGCCGTTGGGAATCCTTGGAAGTAAGAGTACTGCTGCTTGTCAACTCCGGAGGACCGGAAGGGTTCCCTCAGAGGATAAGTATCAAATGAGGTGCAAGTTCAACCAGACAATGGCTGAAGCAATAAACATACGTCAAGGGGTTCGCCGTTTCTTTCTGGGAACAATGCGTCGCGCGCTCACGTTCCTTACGCTCGCCATTCTAATTCCAGTGCTGCTCATCCAGATCGCCGTTTACCACCAGCGAGTCGAGGTCCGACAGGCACAAGAGATACAAGCCAACCTCGAAATGGCTCGAGCGGCTTCGCTATCCGCGGAGCGGTATTTTCGTGATCTGATTCGGGCCGAGGCGGCGATCGGAGCGGCATTGACCGGCGGACCGATTACTGAGAAAGAAGCCGAGCAACTGCTGTCGGTGGATCTCCAGGAATATACTTCTGTCCGCGTCTTCGCATGGATCGATCCCGGCGGACGGGTGATATGGTCCAGCGAACCGAAGCTTCACCGACTGAACATGAGTCGTGAGCCGTACTTTCAGGCGATCCTGGCCGGCCAGACGTGGGCGGTGAGCGATTTGATCCCAGCGCCGATCGAAGGAGATCCCATCGTTGTGGTAGCGAGGGGAGTATGGGACGCCGAAAAGCGTCTGCGCGGCGTAGTATACGCCTCCATCAACCCGGGAGAACTGGAAGACATGGCGTTGGGGGTTCAGCGATCAAAACAAGGCTCCCTGAGCATCTTTGACCGCAAGGGAATGCCGGTTTTTCGGTATCCGCCGGTCGACTTGACATGGGAGAAGCGTCAATCGTGGCTCGCATCGGATCACATTCTGGCTCAGGTCCGCTCGACCGGTAAGGAAGCGACAGGCACATTCCTCAGCCCGGTGGACGGCCAATACCGCATGTCGGCCCGAGTTCCCATCAAAGGAACAGGATGGGTTGCCGGAGCGAGCAGACCGATAGCGGAAGTGATGGCTCCGGTGCAGCAGGATTTCCATGAGACGATGGTAATATTTCTGGGAACTGCCTGCCTCTCACTACTCCTGGCATGGCTGCTCAGCCGGCGGATCGTGCGCCAGACCCAGCAACTTCGCGATCGAGCGGTGGCGCTGGGGCAAGGTATGCGACTGCCTCCGAACGGACTTCACGGAACCGCCGAATTTGAAGCGGTATCCCATGCGTTTGACGAGATGGTTCGTCAACTCCGGCAAAGCGAGGAGCGGTTCCGCGTGGTCTTCGATCAGGCGTATCAATTCATGGGCCTGCTCAAACCGGACGGAACGCTGATTCAGGCAAACCAGGCCGCTTTAGGGTTTATACACCAGGCAGATCAGGACGTTCTAGGCCGGCCTTTCTGGGAAACCCCTTGGTGGAGCCATTCGGAGTCAGAACGAGCCAAACTCAGGGAGTCAATCCATCGAGCGGCCGGGGGACAGTTTGTCCGCTATGAAACGACACACCCGACGCCAAGCGGTGAACTGGCAAGTGTGGACTTTTCCATCAAGCCGGTGCGCGATGAGACGAACAACGTGATCCTGCTGGTAGTCGAAGGCCGAGATATTACCGAGCGGAAGCACGCGGAGCGGGACTCTCGCTTCTTCAAGTACTTGGCCGAGCGGAGTCACGACCCTTTCTATATCATCTCTCCGGCGAAAGAGTTTCGTTTCATCTACGTAAATGAGGCGGCCTGCCGGCATTTCGGACGAAGCTTGGAGACGCTGTTGACCATGCGAATCCCCGACTGGGACCCCCTCTTTTCGCCCGAGCGATGCAATCGCATATGGGAGGAACTCAAGACGAAACGATCGATTGTCTTTGACACCGTGCACCGTAACGCGGACGGTCTCGAAATCCCTGTCGAGGTCTCATCGAATTACTTCACGTATGAAGGACAGGAACTCATCGCAGGGTGGTTCCACGACATCACGGATCGCAAGCGTCTGGAGAACGAACGGCGGCAACTGACGGAGCAACTGGAACAGCGGGTCCGGGAGCGGACCTCCGAATTGGAAAAGGCCGTCGACGAACTGACGAGGTCCAATACCGACCTGGAACGGTTCGCTTACGTCTCTTCGCACGACCTGCAGGAACCGCTCCGAATGGTGGCCAGCTACGTGGGATTACTGGAGCATCGCTACAAGGACAAGCTTGATCCCGACGCCCGCGAATATATCGGATACGCCGTGGAAGGCGCGCAGCGGATGAGCAGCCTGATCAGAGACCTGCTGGAATACTCCCGAGTCAACGCACGAGGCAAGCCGTTCTCGCCGGTGGACATGTCGCGAATTCTCACGCAGGCATTGGAGGTCTTGCGATTGCGTATCGCGGAAACCGGGGCCGAGATCACGCATGACGAACTGCAGATCGTAATCGGTGACGAGTCACAACAGCAGCAGGTCTTCCAGAACCTGCTGGAAAACGCGCTGAAGTTCAGTCGTGATGGCGAGCCCCCGCGCATCCACGTCAGTGCCGATCATCAAGGCGACCAGTACCTCTTTGCCGTTCGGGACAACGGTATCGGAATCGATCCGCAGTATCATGACCGGATTTTTGCGATTTTCCAGCGGCTTCACGCCCGGCGGGACAAGTATCCGGGAACGGGAGTCGGTCTCGCGATCGTCAAACGCATCGTTGAGCGGCACGGAGGATGTGTGTGTGTCGAGTCCAGTGTGGGAAAGGGCTCCTCGTTTATCTTCACCATCCCGATAAGGTCACCCCGACACGACTAGGGGCACATATCGCCCACGTTCGGTTCGATCGCCGCGGATGGCACGCAAGCCATCGGGGCCTAAAACCGCGAACACCCCTTCTATAGTTGATTCACTAGATTCGGATCAACCTGGCAGTCGAGGATCTGTCCCCAGAAAATGCGGTGGTAATCGCCGGAAGGATAGCACCCCGTCCGAATATCGGGGATCATCGCCTCGGGGATAAAATCATTGGCGTGAACGATATGGCACTCGTAGTGAATGACGCTCTCCTCGATGATCGGAGCCCCCGCCTTGGGACCGGGTACGACGGTGAGCATGGCATCGGCAATTTTGTCCCGATCTCGGCCGCTGGCGGTTCCGCAAAGGCTCAGGGCTTTGTTGTATGATTTCGGCAGAACGCAGACGCCGAAGAATCGCTCCTGCTCCAGAAGCGAATACGTGTAGCGGGATGGGCGAACCACCACCTGCCAAATCGGACGCGACCAGATCGAACCGATCATACCCCACCCGATCGTCATGGCATTCGCCTTCTTGCCCGGGTCCTTCCATGCGGTCAGAAGGATTCCCCGTGAACTCATGACGTTCATCACCTGGGCGAAGTAATCCGTGTACTGCATTGCCACTTTTTCTGCCATTTACAGATCCTCCCTGAAAACCACACTCTCGACAAACACTGTCACACGATCAGAATATCCGGACGGGCAGGTCCTTCGAATGTGATCATCGGCCAGTCGCCGCTCGCCGCCGTCACGATGATCGGTTCGCCATCGCTCATGATGATCGTATCCTCGCTCTTCGTACCCGTGATGGATGGATTCCATGCCAACGCCTGATTCGCAACCAACTTCACCCCATCGCCTGGCGTGGCGACACAATCGCGAGAGTTATACCCCGTAGGCCCGCCCTGGTGGTGCTTCTGCCACTCGCCGGGGAAACCTGCCTGCTCATATTGAGCGCAGATGACTTCAAACATCTCGCCCAGAGTCTTTCCGGGTTTCGAGGCAGACATCACTGACGCGTCAACCCGCACCACAGCTTCATGACGCTTTCGAAGGTCGCTGTCGATCGCTCCGAAGCTGACCAGACGCGTCAAGGAGCAGACCAACCCGAATTGCTCCACACAAAAAACGACCTCAACGATCTTCTTCAGTCTATTGTCTGTCGGAATCGGATGGCGATAGTTCCTGATCCGTTCATCCGCGGCGATCAGGAGCACCCACGGACGCGCACACTCCGCCCAGATACACTCCGCTGCGATACCGGCGATTTCGCACTCGCTCATTCCCGGCTTGATCCGCTTGACCGTATTCTCCATGGCCAATGACGCCGATCTTCCGGCCTGGCGATATCGCTCGATCTCCTCCGCCAAAAGCGACCACCGAACGCGTGAAAAATCGCCAGCCAAAGGTTTTGCCTCTCTCGGCAGACCCGCGGTGGAAACATCGTACCCAACCTTGGCGCCACCGAAAACATCCGCGAAAAGTTCACCTCGCTTGGCGGGCGTCTGCCATGGATGCGACAGTATCGCGATTCCCGTCCCCGCGAGTTCTTCATCGCCGATGCGAGACTGTTCAATATTCGTCGTGACACACACGATTCTTTCTCGTGTGACTGCCAGCGGG
>CAZLZE010000039.1:0-38605 GCA_964563935.1 uncultured Phycisphaerae bacterium
CCGAGCCGCCCTAACCGAGGAATTGGTGGAGGAAAACTGGGGATGAGTCAGGTATCAAACATCTTTTACATACCCTCTCCACCAGTTTTGGTTCGTCCAAATGTCCCTTTTCCTGTCTCCGGGAACTTGGTATCATTCCATTAAGCCTGATAGGCTTGGAGCGTCGCTGAATCATGGAGGTAGTTGAATGACTCAGGAGTCAACGTCCAGTCTACTGTCAAAGGCGACCGTCGTCATTCTGTGCGGCGGAAAGGGAACGCGAATGGGGTCCGACAGCCGGCACAAAGTCTGTTTTCCCATCGATGGTGTTCCCGCCATCATCCGCACGGTTAAATTGTTTTATCAGCAGGGATTGCGAAAAGTCGTCATCGTCGTGGGCGCTATGGCCGGCGATGTCGTCGCCACCGTGGGTCAGGAATTCCCGCAAGTCATGTTCGTCTACCAGCACCAGCAGCTCGGAACAGGCCACGCCGCCCAGGTCGGCATCAACGCCCTGCAGAATGTCGGGTTCGCGGGCTCCATCCTCATTACAATGGGCGATAAGTTCATTGAACCCCAGGCCTTAAACTGCGTCTGCGAAAAATTCCTCCGCCAGAGGGCGGATATGGTCTTTGTCTCCGGACCGAAGAGACAAAACCCCGGCGCGGGACGCGTGGTCGCGGACAAAACGGGCAGGATCCTGGGCAATATTGAAGAACGCGACATTCAGCTCGCGCGAGTCTTCGGAGCCTTGAAGAAACTGGGCAAGGCAGAAAAAGACGGCAAGATCGGGTACGACCGTGTGGTCAAGATCGGCCAGAAGTTCATCGCCAACGAGGCAAAACTCGTCAAGGCCGCCCTTCTGCGATTGCAGCAGAGCTTCCGCCAGGTGCGAATTTTAGGCTTCGACGCCGCGGTCACCGGCGATATTCCCCAGGCGGCCGGCTTGTCGAGCAGTTCCTCGCTCGTGGTCGCCTCAGCCCAGGTGGCCGAGGCGCTGAAACGCGAATACTACCAACCTGCCCAGATCAAGCCCATGATACACATTTGTCAGCCGGTGGAAGGGTCCGGGATCATTTCCATTTAAGGGAGGCCTGGTTGCATGGCGGAATCATTTGCATTGAACGAGGCGCAGAAACGAGCATTACTGGAATTAGCCCGGGAAACGGTCGAGGCCCGCGTGAATGGGTTGGCCATGAACACCAACGCGCCCGACGACCCGGTGCTCTCGACGCCCTGCGGATGCTTTGTGACGCTCCACGTCAGCGGTAATCTCCGCGGGTGCATCGGAACGTTCCAAGCCGAGGGCCCGCTGTACAAAACGGTCCAGGAGATGGCCCGGGCATCACTGCAGGACCCGCGTTTTGTTAATACTCCCCTTCGAAAAGAAGATCTGCCGCGTCTGGACATTGAGATCTCAGTACTGTCGCCCCTCGAAAAGACAACCGACCCGCTCGGATTGGAGCTGGGCAAACACGGCATCTACATCCGTCGGGGATATATGAGCGGATGCTTCCTGCCCCAGGTGGCGACGGAGACTGGGTGGACGAAAGAGGAATTCCTGTCCTATTGCTGCTCGCACAAGGCGGGATTACCCCGGGACGCCTGGAAAGACGCCAAGACCGAGGTCTACCTCTTTACCGCGGAAGTGTTTAGCGAAAGCGAACTCCGGAAGTGATCAAACACGAATGATACGAATGGGGACCAATAACACAAATAAGAGAAGATTGGGGTGGGTGAGAAAAAAGCAGAATGGCACTCTTGGTGACATTTGGTGTGTCACCGGGAGAAGACAGTAGCCAGCGGACGAGAGAGTATCTTGAGGATCACCTTAAGTTTGAATGTTTGTTTACAGCCAAAAGTGAGATAAAATGGGGTGACTGGGAAATTCAGGCAATAAAAAAAGGCCCTTTCGGCCTTCATTGTTTTTGTCTAAGAAACCAATATACCCGATTAAGGAAATTCTGTCAATGGTCTTTTGCCAAAAAAATAGAAATTTTTCAGAATTTTCCTGCGCAAGGGCTTTTTGCGGCAGGAATCAAACTCAGGTTCCTGCACTTTATATAGATATGTGATTTTATGTTCGATTCTGTTAAAATTTGTCCCAGTGGAGAACCTGGCTGAGGGTCTTTTTGGTCGCACGGGGAGTCTCCGCGGCGGGATAGCCGACAGCCACCGTGGCAACAAGCTTCATATTGTCCGGAGCCCCTACCAGGCGGGCGATCTGACCGGCGTAAGGCTTTTTGTCACCGGCGACCCAGCAGCTTCCGAGTCCCAAAGCCGCGGCGGCGTTGAGGAGGTTCTGGGTAGCGGCACAGCCGTCTTCGAGGTAATACTTCGTATCCTCGCACAAAACGATGATGCAGGCAGGGGCATCGGCGATGAACTTGCCGTGTTCGGTGATGTCGGCGATTTCCTTGCGTCGCACGGGGTCGGTAACGACGACGAAATGCCACGGCTGAACGTTTCGAGCGGTGGCGGCAAGCCGTCCGGCGTTGACGATAAGCTCCAGTTGCTCTCTGGTCACGGGTTTGGAACTGTATTTCCGGCAGCTTTGGCGATGAGTGAGGGCATCCAAGGATGAGTGTTCATTACACATAATGTGGGACCTCCAGAATAGCGATGAAATTATCCCCCCACGTTAGTGGGGGGGTTCTTCTCCACTACGGCGACATACGGTTTGCCGAGGAGTTTCTTAACAAGTATGACTTCTCCCGCGTCATTGCCTTCGATACCGTGGCCGATGAATTGGAGGGCGTATCCGAGGACGACGAGGGCAATGGCGAGCCCGACCCAAAGCCAGGAATCGCGGACGATGCCGACAATGAGGGCAGGGATGGCCAGGATGGTCAGAGGAATGCCGACCATGTGGAGGACGAAACTCGTTTGATTCTGATGCCGCTTAAGCCAGTTTTCGAACATAATGCCCTTCGACACGAATGACGCTAATCAACATGAACAAATGAGTTGTCTTGAGAATAATGGCCGAGAGCGGGATATTCAAACCTTTTCAGAATTTTGTCGCGACGACCCGCATCGGAGTCGTGGGGGAAAAATGAGAGGACAAGAACCCCCCTGCTAAAGCAGGGGGGCTAGCCCCGGACTTTAGTCCGGGTACAGATACCGCACGCAAGAGTGCGTGCGCCACAAAAGAGAAGCGGGAAAATTCATAAAAAGGGTATTCACCCATGGGATGGGTTCCCGATATAATAGGCGTGTTTTCAAATCGGGACGAAAAGAGCGCCCCCGGACGTTTCGTCCGAGGAGACTTCGCCCGATAAGACTTGCCGTTGGCCGTAGAATAGAACAAGCGAACGGTCTGTCAGGGCCGTTGCGCGGGAATGACGAGCAAAAGAGCGGTTGCGGGTCCGGGTCTGCGGCCGCCGAAGCGGAATTATAAGATCTTTTAACGCAAGGAGATGTGACATGTTCAGTGCGAAAAAACGCGGATTTACCCTGATCGAGTTGCTCACGGTGGTGGCGATCATCGCCCTCCTGATCGGGATTCTGGTTCCGGCGGTGAACCGGGCAAGACAGAACGCGGTAAAGACCGCTGTTAAGGCGCAACTCTATGGTATTGGTCAGGGACTGGAGATGTTCAAGGGTGATTTTGGGTATTATCCATCGTCTTGTCCGCAGACAATAGATGGCGTGAATGCAGGAGCGGACCGAACTGGAGCCACCGCGGCTACCATGGTTGTCCAAGGTGCTCATCGCTTGGCATTCGCCTTGATGGGACGGGATAAGCAAGGGGCCCCGGCTAAGAAGGGCGCTCCTGCGGTAGCGGGCGCCGATACCGGTCCGGACAGCATCGCTGCTTGGTACTACTCCCAAAACCCAAATGGAACCTTTACGGGTACGCAAGTAGTAACAACCGCCAATTGGGGGGGATTGGACCAGAAGACGGCGAGAAAGGGTCCGTATCTTGACCCGAAAGGATTTAATACCATCAAGGACGGTTTAAACACGGGTACGGACTACGTGTGGGTACTGTCAGACAAATATGACAGGAGTTCTGGCGAGGATATTACAACCGGATCAACGGATTACCCGAAACATTCGGTCATCTTGTACTATGCCGCCAACGAGAGAGGTAGGGCGATCCCGGCAAGCGGAACAGCTAATCTTGCAACGAGGTCTGACCAAATCTACTTTGCTGAAGACAACGAAGCTATTGCAGGGATTACTGGCAACTTTAGAGGTACCACTTACAACACCGAATTTTGGGGATGGATTGAAGACCAGAAGTCTGTGGTTAACGGGACGCACCGCCCCTATAACCCGGAAGGGTTCGTCCTGATCTCTCGCGGTTGGGATGGGATTTATGGTACGGAAGATGACGTGGTCAACTGGGAGAACTAGCGGTTGACGCATTATATGAGTTTGGAATCCAACCCCCGGTGCGAGCCGGGGGTTTGTTTTGGTGGAGGGGGGAGAAGAGCGTAGGGAGGTGGAAGAATCCAGTAGTCAGTAGAGGAGAGAATCGCACGCTGAAGCGTGCGCCACAAGAAAGAGAAAAAAGGCATGCTCCCTTACGGTCGCGTCTCGTTAGGAGTCGCGGGGATGGGTGGAGCGCTAGTGCCGGAGGAATGGCCATGAGACAGGCGAATCGGGCAAGCGCGTTTACGATGATTGAGATCATGGTGGCGGTGGGGATTCTGGTCGTGCTGGCGACGATTACGGTCGTGCTGGTGGGCGGAGTCGACACCAAGGCCAAGACGTCGCACACCCAGGCCCAGATCAAGCTTCTGGCGAACGCGGTGACGGAGTTCAAGGCGACGACGGGGTATTTTCCGCTGGCGGTGCCGGAGGATGCGTGGACCGGCAACTGGGACCAGGCAAACAGTTTTGCGGGGATCATGAAATTCAATGCTCGCTGGCGGGACTATTTCCGGCCGGGGACGGATAATCGGCCTGATTACACATGGGATGGCGCAGGAAAACCCACGAGTATTCACATGCTGGTTTTTCAGCTTGAGAAGATACCCGAATCGGCCAAGGTGTTGAGTCAACTGAAGTCAACGTATTTGGTGGAGACGCAGCAGTCGTTTGATGGATCCGGGGGCAAAGAGGCTTGGACGAAGCAGGTGGGCAACCCATGCAAGATGGGGCATCCGCTGGACAATAATCTTCGTGAGGTATACCAGCCGCAGGACGCGTGGGGTACACCGCTTCGATTCTGGACGGGGGACGTGTTGGCATGGGGCCGGCAAGCGGGATGGACCAATGGCACAAATGGTGTCCTACCGCTTCTGTCGAGGCAACTTCAACAGGCAAACTGGGGCTTCTTCATTGAGTCGGCGGGGAAGAATCGGAAGTTTGGATGGTGGGGAGACCACGCCGCGAACCTGAACGCGCAGGACGTCGAAGACAACATTTACAGTTCGGGCGGCCCGGTGGTGATTACGAAGTAGGGGAAACGAAACATGAATGACACGAATGGGGACGAATAGCACGAACAAAAGAGGGATTGGAGAAAGAGAAGAGGGTGCGGCATGGCGTACCCCTACGTTTTTAGTTTTTCCTTGAGCAGCAGCCAGAGCTGCTTGAGGGTACTTTTGGTGACGCGGGGGAAGGAGAACCAGAGGGGGTGGAGGTCGGGGAATTTGAAGTCGGATACTTTCAGTGAGTTGATGTCTGCGCCGAGGCGATTGACTTCGGTGAGATTTCGGGGGCCGAGGTTCATTTCGCGGGCGGCCTGCATGGTGACGAGGGTCATGGGGTCGCAATTGACCAATTCGCAGGCGACGAGCTCGGCGGCGAATCCGTCGTTGGAACCAATCAAAGCGCCCAAGCGGCGAAGGGGGCCGTTGATGGGTCCGGAGCCTTCCATGGCGTCGATCGCATCGATGATGGTGATCGCGGGCTTCAATAGTTGATACGTTTCGACGAGCATTCGTCCGAAATGGAGGGGGATTGCGCCGGCTCGGAAGTGCCAGAGGGCTTTTCGCTTGCCCGGTACGCAGCCGAACATGTTTTTAATTCCGGCGGTCAGTTTCAATTGCTGGTGGGTTTTGAGTTTGGGGACGTTGAGGATAACGTCGGCGTCCAATGCCTGTTGGGAGACGGTCAGATGCCGATTGCCAGCCTTCATTCTTCGGGGTTGACGGAGTTCGAACAGGGGGATGTCGTTTTCCAGCGTGAGTTGGTACAGGCCGGAGGTTTTGGCGTTGGTGATTACCGAATGCCAGGCGGTCGAATCGGCGATGACAGGCATTGCGCCGAGTTCTCGCACGAGCTTTGCCAATTCGACGATGACGATGGCGTTGGTTTGCGAGTTGGGGCGACGATCGATGAGGTTCGGCTTGATCAGGACCCGTTGGCCGGTTCGAACGTATTGGTCCAATCCGCCGAGGGCGGCGAGGATTTCCTGGAGTCCCGCGCGGACGGCGTCGGGCGTGTAGTGTTTGACGGCGGCGAGGCAGGCGGTATAGGGCATCGGTTTCTCCATCGACAATTCAACCTCAATATAGCAAAAGTCCGATATGCTTTCTATAATCTGCGATTCACATTATGAGTAGATCGATATTACATTCTACACGTTTGATCAGCCTGGTGACGCTTGGGAGTCGCGTTACGGGTTTGGCCCGCGACATGCTTATTTCGGCTTGGCTGGGGAACAACTGGATTCAGGACCGCTTGAATTACGCGTTTCTGGTTCCGAATATTTTCAGACAGTTGCTGGGCGAGGGGGCGTTGTCGGCGGCGTTCATTCCCGTGCTCTCGGAGAAGCTGACGAAGGAGAGCCGCGAGTCGGTGGGGCGTTTGGTGGGGAATGTGGCGACCGTGCTGGCGGTGCTCTTGATCGGGCTGACATGCCTGTTGCTGCTGATCATCGGCGGGGCGTGGTTTTTCTCGGCACGGTCGGCGTATTCGAATTTGTCGGCGGGTCTGACGGCGGTGATGGTGCCGTACATGATTTTTGTGTGCCTGGTGGCGTTGTTTTCCGGGCTTCTGAATTGCCTGGATCATTTCGGGATTCCGGCGTTCATGCCGGTGATCATCAACATGTCGCAGGTGTTCGGCGTGATCTTCGCCAAGTACGTGCTGGCTCGCCATGGTGTTGCTTCCGAACATCAGGTATACGTGATTGGCGTATCGGTTTTATTGGCGGGGGTGGTGCAGATTATCTGGATTACGCGTACGGTGAAGAAGGCGGGGATTCGGTGGGGCCTGCATTTTTCCCTGGCCGACCCGGACCTGCGTCGGATCGTGGTGACGATGGGTCCGATGATTTTTGGGTTGGGCATTTTGCAGTTCAGCACGTGGATGGACAATCAGGTCATGCTGTCGTTGACGGCGACGACGAAGCAGTATTTTTCGGTCTTCGGGTATCAGATCAAGTATCCGCTGGAGGAGGGGGCACTATCGGCGGTGAATCTGGCGCGTCGGCTTTATAATTTTCCGGTGGGCGTATTGGGGATAGCGTTGGCGACGGCGGCGTTTCCGGCGTTCAGCCGGTTGGCAGCGAGTAAGGATCATACGGCGCTGGCGGACCTGGTTTCCAAATCGCTTCGTTTGGCGATTTTCGAGGGGCTGCCGACGGGGATCGGGCTGATGGTGCTTTCGCACCTGATCGTGAGGGTTCTCATTCAGCGTGGGCACTTCACCGATCAGGACACAGTTCAGACGGCGTATGTGCTGCGGTACTACGCGATCGGGATCTGGGCGTACTGCGGGCATCATGTGGTGGTTCGGGCGTTTTACAGTTTGAAGGATACGGTGACGCCGCTTCGCGTGCTCTCCAAGACGATCACGCTGACGATCATTATGAACATTGTCTGTCTGTGGATTCCAAGCATTCGCGAAGGGATCTTTGGGTTGTCCACGAGTATCATGTCGTCGCTGAATGTGATTATTCTCGGGTGGATCCTCAGTCGGAAGATCGGATCGCTGCATTTCCGCGAGATTATGGCTACGACGGTCAAGACGCTGATGGCCAGCGGTCTGATGGCGTTGGGGGTTTATCTGACGGAAGCTTATCTTCCGGTTCACAACAAATATTTGATGCTGTTGGCGTGCCTGCTGGTAGCGGCGGTGGTGTTTTTTCCGTGCTGTTGGGCGCTGAAGATTCAGGAGGCCAGGGAGTTTCTCAGCCGGTCGCGGCCCGCTAAATAGGGGAGTTGCCGCGGTGGAATGAGTGGGGTAAAATGCCTGCGGATAGTTGCTCTCCAAGGATATAGCGGGCGTGGTGGGACATGAAGCGATTAGTGATTATTTTCCTGATGTTGATGGTTCCGGTGTTGCTTGTTTCGTGGCTCTATTCGCGGCCGGGAATGAGAAGCACACCGTCTTCCGCCAAGCGAGCGACTCCTTCGCCACATTGAAAGCATGCGGACAAATCTCATTCGCCCAAGGCGGTACGGAAGTCGCCGGATGAGATTCCGTATGTGACGTTGATCCGAGCGCTTGGGTCGCTGGGTGAGCAGCTTATGAAGAAAGATCCTTCTGTCGGTAAGGATTCGGGCCAGCCGTCGAGTTCGTTTTCACTTCTCCAATCGTTGCTTTCTCCCGAGACGACGAAGGAGTCGAAGTCTTCGAAGCATCGGACGTCACGGAAGGCGTCCGGGGACGCGTCGTCCGGATTTTTGGAGGACACCAGGTCGTCGCTCATATCGCGTCTGGCGGAGATAGCGAATGATGAGAACGGAAAGATGCTGCTGGATCTGTTTCAGACAGGGCCGGATCAAGACAATCGGAATTCTCGCAGATGATCGGCGTTCTCAGCGGCCGTATTTTCCGAGCTGTTTAACGGTGGCGGTGAAATCCTTTGGAGGTTTGAGCTCGAATTTCATTCGCTCCCTGGTGACTGGGTGGTCGAACTCCAGGTGGTTGGCGTGGAGGGCGAGTCGGGCGATGAGTGGTTTTTCCTCTTCTTTTCGTCTGGAGTGCTTATATCCCCGTTTGAATTTCGACAGGTAGAGCGGTTCGGGCGATCCGTAGTGCCGGTCGCAGAGAACGGGGCAGCCCTCAGACGCGAAGTGGACGCGGATCTGGTGCATTCGCCCGGTGACGGGGTGGGCCTCGATGAGAGCATGTTGGCGATACTGCTCAAGGACTTTGTATTCGGTGGCAGAGGGCTTTCCCTGCTCGTGATCCACCTTTATGGGTCGCTGCTGGCTTTCGGTTTTTCGGAGGGGCAGATCAATGGTTCCTTCCGACGGCTGCATGACGCCATGGACGATGACGAGATAGATTTTTCTGACGGATCGCGTTTCCCACTGGGTGGAGAGGTCGCGCTGGGCGTCGGCGGTTTTGGCGAGGATCATCAGGCCGGAGGTTTCGCGGTCGAGTCGATGCACGAGGCGAAGGGGTTCGGTGAGGTCTTTGAGTTTCGCCTCCAGGACGTCCAGGATGCATTCGACACTGAATTGGCCGCGGGTACTGTCGATGCCTGAAGGTTTGTCGATGACGAGGATGTGCTGATCCTGAAACAGGATTTCGACGGGCGGGGTCTTGGATTTGCGAGTTGCCCTGGAAGGCTTTTCCTCTTCTTCGGACAGAAACTCTTCTTCGTCGAACTCGCTTTCATCGAATTCGCCTTCCTCGCCGTCGAGTTCCTCAAAATCATCGAGATTGTCGTCCATGTTGTTTTTGCCCATTCGCTTTTTCGTTTCTCCCACAAGGGGATTTGACTATTTGTGCCCTTCAAAAAGGGCTGGACCTTGATTTATTTGCCCATTATAAAGTGTATATTAAGGTTTTCAATGAAGGGAAGAGCCAAAATGCTTCAAACACCGCTTCATCAAACCATGGTTGATTCGGGTGCCCGGATGGTGGACTTTGCCGGCTGGTCGATGCCGGTTCTGTTCACGTCGATTATTGAGGAGCACACGTGGACGCGCCAGAAGGCGGGGCTGTTCGACGTGTCGCACATGGGCCGTCTGGAGATCACGGGTCCTGGTTCGGCCGATACGCTGGAGTATTTGTGCACCCGCCAGATCGTGGACATGTCGATGAACACGACGCGTTACTGCCTGATGTGCAACTCGGAGGGGGGGGCGTTGGCCGACCTGATGGTGTCGCGGCTGTCCGATGAGCGTTTTTATGTGGTGTGCAACGCGAGCAATCGCGAGAAGATCATCGATCATATCCTGGCGAATCTGGAATCAGGGACGACGGTGGTGGACCGGACATTTGAGACGGCGATGCTCGCGCTTCAGGGTCCGCTGGTGGCGACGCTCATTTCGAAGCTGCTGCCCATTCCGGTCGACGATATTCGCCATCGCGGTGTGTTTGCCGATTCGGTGATGGGGATTCCCATTCTCGCGTTTCGCGGGGGATATACGGGTGAAGACGGATTTGAAGTGGTCGTTCCGTCCAGCCTGGCGTCGCTGGTCTGGATGCAGCTGCTGGCGGCATCGCTCGACGGGGAACCGGTATTCAAGCCGGTGGGACTGGGCGCGCGGGACACATTGCGGCTGGAGGCGGCGCTTCCGCTCTACGGGCACGAGTTGAGCGAACAGATCGATCCGCTGTCGGCGAAGCTGGACTTCGCGGTGGATTTTCACCATGAATTTCTGGGTATGAAGGCATTGGAGAAGATTCGCGACGCCGGGCCAAAGCAGGTACGGGTCGGGCTGCAGCTGAAGACCCGGCGGGCGGCCAGGCAGGGATTCAAGATCTTCCACAGCGGACAGGAAGTTGGAGTGGTGACGAGCGGGTCGTGTACGCCGACGGTCAACGCCAGTATCGCGATGGGATTTGTTCGAAGCGACCTGGCCCAGGTCGGAAATACGGTTCAGGTCCAGATCGGCAATGATTTGACCGATGCCGAGATCGTCAAAATGCCATTCTATCGACGGGCGACCCGCTGACAGCGGGTTTCTCGCGCTTCGCGGCGGCTGACAGCGATGACTTTTCGTCAGCGCGAGGATGCCCGGTTCAAAGGTGACAGAAGCGATTGAGGAGATTTCATGTTTTTGCAGGATATCAATATTCGCGATCCGTTTATCGTGCCCGTGCGGGACGACGGCCGGTATTATCTTTTCGGGACGACGGATGAAACCTGCTGGGGCGGTCCGGCGACCGGGTTTGACGCCTATTCCAGCCGGGATCTAAAAAATTGGGAAGGGCCCGTTCCTGTATTTCGTCCGCCGGCGGGTTTTTGGGCCGATACGCAGTTCTGGGCCCCGGAGGTCCATGCGTACAACGGTCAATACTTCATGTTTGCGTCGTTCAAGGCGGAGGGTGTCTGCCGGGGAACGCAGGTTCTGATCTCGAACAAGATTCTCGGGCCTTACGTTCCGCACAGCGACGGGCCGGTGACGCCGCGGGACTGGGAGTGTCTGGACGGAACGCTTTATGTCGATCGGCAGGGCGCGCCCTGGATTGTTTTTTGCCACGAGTGGCTTCAAGTCCATAACGGCGAGATCTGTGCGATGCCATTGAGCAAGGATCTGAAAATGGCCATCGGCGCTCCGACGCTGCTCTTTCGGGCCACGGAGGCCCCGTGGGTTTATCGGGAGCCGGGGAAGGTCGATTTTGTGACCGACGGTCCATTTCTTTATCGAGCGAAGAATGGTGAATTGCTGATGCTTTGGTCGAGCTGCGGTTCGCAAGGATATGCGATGGGTGTGGCGCGTTCGACGAGCGGAGAAGTATTGGGGCCATGGGCGCAGGATGCGGAACCTTTCTTCTGGAAAGATGGAGGTCATGGAATGTTGTTTCGGACGTTCGAGGGGGAATTGACGGCGACGGTTCACCGTCCGAACGAACCCAAGAAGGAACGGCCGATCTTGATTCCTGTGATGGAAACGGATGGGGTTCTGCGGGGAAAAGGCGAGTAATTGGCCGTTGATCGTCGGTGGACAGCCGTTCTTCATGCTTCGCGTCATGTGAAATAGGGTGTTGCGCGATAACGAGGATTCCGATACTGTTGGATTTTTTCGACGACGCTCACTATCGCTACATTCTCCGTCATCTGGAGTCGGCAGGACAGACCGAGGACAGCACTTCCCGGCTCCGCGCCGCCCTCGAGGCTGCTCGTCAATCTCCGCCGGCCGACAATGGTTCAAATGCTTCAAATGGTCTGAATGGCATGGGCGATCTGGACGAGTTGCCGACGTTCTCGGTTTCGGTGGAAACATCCGATGGCATGACCTTTACCGCGACGGGCGAGGCGAATCTGCCTGAGGTGCTGGATCAATTGCTTTTGACGCTCCAACTCTACGATGAATACACCGGCTGTATTCTCGCCGCGGACAGCACTATGAGTTACGATCGCGACGGAACGGTTACCATAAGCGCGAGCGGACAAGCGGGTGTGTTTCCGATCCCGGGCCGAACGGTTACTGCATTGCTGACCTGGGTGTACCTGGCGCCGGAGCCCGACGACCAAGCGCGCCCGATCTTGACCGGGATCGTGAAATCCAGCCTTACGTACGAACCACCAAAATCGGCGAAACGACTCGCGCCTGAATAAGGCCCGTCCGAATCATCAGAAGATCTTATCTATCCATCGCCACGACAGATCGGTCGGACGCGTCGAAACGCACTCTAATCCCCTCCAAATAGTCATTTCCCTGCGTTTTCTGCAGAAGATTCTCTCAAAAAGACTATAATTTTTCCTGAAAATAGATATGATGTTTCCAAGTATTTGCACCTCATGAGGATGAGGTCGTCTCGTTTGCACAGGAGGTTACGTTCATGCCCAAGCGTACGGATATCAAGAAAGTCATGATCATTGGTTCCGGTCCCATCATTATCGGCCAGGCGTGCGAGTTCGATTATTCTGGTACGCAGGCATGCAAGGCGCTTCGCAAGCTGGGGTACCAGATCGTGCTCGTCAACTCGAATCCGGCAACCATCATGACCGATCCGAGCATGGCCGACATCACCTACATTGAGCCGCTGAACGTGGACCAGATGGCCAAGATCATCGACAAGGAGCGTCCGGACGCCCTGCTGCCGAACCTGGGCGGGCAGTCGGGATTGAATCTGTCGTCTGAGTTGGCGGAAAAGGGAATCCTGGATAAGTACGGGGTCAAGATCATCGGAGTGGACGTGGATGCGATCAAGCGGGGCGAAGACCGGCAGGCGTTCAAGGATACGATGAACCGGCTGGGTGTCCCGATGCCGAAGAGTGAGGTTGCGACGAGTCTGGCGGAAGCGGAGCAGATTCTCGAGCGCATCCCGTTGCCCGTTGTGATTCGGCCGGCGTATACCATGGGCGGATGGGGTGGCGGACTGGTTTACAACATGGAGGAGTTCCGCACGATTGTCGGCCGGGGCTTGGCGGCGAGTCTGGTCGGCCAGGTGTTGGTTGAGGAGTCGGTGGAGGGTTGGGAAGAATTGGAGTTGGAGGTTGTCCGGGACGCTAGAAATCAGATGATCACCGTCTGCTTCATTGAGAACGTGGACGCCATGGGCGTGCACACGGGCGATTCCTATTGTACGGCGCCGATGCTGACGATCGATCCGAAGCTTCAGAAACGCCTCCAGGAGTACTCGTACAAGATCGTCGAAGCGATCAAAGTCATCGGCGGAACGAACGTCCAGTTTGCCCACGACCCGAAGACCGACCGGATCGTCGTTATCGAAATCAACCCGCGAACGTCCCGCTCCTCGGCCTTGGCATCGAAGGCGACGGGCTTTCCGATCGCATTGGTCTCCTCGATGCTGGCGGCGGGGCTGACGCTGGATGAGATTCCATACTGGCGGGACGGAACGCTGGAGAAATACACGCCTTCGGGCGATTACGTGGTTGTGAAGTTCGCACGCTGGGGCTTTGAGAAATTCAAAGGCGCCGTCGATCGTCTGGGTACGCAGATGCGAGCGGTCGGCGAGGTCATGAGCATTGGCAAGAACTACAAAGAAGCCCTGCAGAAGGCGATTCGCTCGCTGGAGACGGGTCGATACGGGCTGGGGTTCGCCAAGGATTACAACAAGCGGTCGCTGGCGGAGCTGATGAATCTGTTGTCGGAACCGACGAGCGAGCGGCAGTTCGTTCTGTATGAGGCTTTGCGCAAAGGCGCGGATATCGAGGAGTTGTTCCAGAAGACGCACATCAAGCATTATTTCCTTCGGCAGATGAAAGAGTTGGTGGAGCTCGAGGAAAAGATCCTTGCGTACAAGGGTAAGACACTGCCGGATGAACTCCTTACGCAGGCGAAGAAGGATGGTTTCGCCGACAAGTATCTGGCGAAGCTGCTCGGGGTTTCCGAACCGTCGATTCGGGAGCATCGCAAGCGCCTTGGCGTGGTGGAAGGGTGGGAACCGGTTCCTGTCAGCGGCGTGGAGAATGCGGCGTATTACTTCTCCACATATAACGCCCCCGACAAGACCACGACGAGTTCGAAGAAGAAGATCATGATCCTCGGCGGCGGTCCGAACCGGATCGGGCAGGGGATTGAGTTTGATTATTGCTGCGTCCATGCGGCGTTCGCGCTTCGCGATCAGGGGTACGAGTCGATCATGGTCAACTGCAACCCGGAAACGGTGAGCACCGACTACGATACATCGAACAAGCTGTACTTCGAGCCGCTGACGGTCGAGGACGTTTTGAGCATTTATGAGAAGGAGAAGCCGGAGGGCGTGATCGTGCAGTTTGGCGGGCAGACACCGCTGAACATCGCCAATGAACTGGCGGCGGCTGGGGTGAAGATTTTGGGTACGTCACCGGATACGATCGACCTGGCGGAAGACCGGGACCGATTCCGGAAGATGATGGAGAAAATGGGGATTCCCATGCCGGCGTCGGGGATGGCCGTCAATATGTCGGAGGCCCTGACGATCGCGGAGCAGATCGGATATCCGCTGATGGTGCGTCCGTCCTACGTTCTTGGCGGGCGGGGCATGCAGGTGGTACATGATGAGGAAGGGTTGCGGGAGTACGTTGCGGCTGCGGTCGATGTAACGCCCGAGCGCCCGATTCTGATCGACAAGTTCCTCGAGAACGCGTTGGAATGCGAGGCTGACGCCATTGCCGACGGGACCAACGCCTTTGTGCCGGCGGTTATGGAGCACATCGAGCAGGCGGGGATTCATTCGGGCGATTCGGCGTGCGTTATTCCGCCGATCAGTATTCCGCAGAAGCATCTGGACACGATCAACGAATACACGAGCAAGATTGCCATCAAGCTCGGGGTTGTGGGGTTGATGAACATGCAATACGCGATCGCCGGCGATATGGTGTATGTGCTTGAAGCCAATCCGCGGGCGTCGCGAACGGTGCCCCTGGTTTCCAAGGTGTGCAACATTCCCATGGCCCGACGGGCGACCGAAGTGATGTTGGGAAAGAAGTTGAGCGATCTGAATCTGACCCGCGGATGCGTCTGCCACTACGGCGTGAAGGAAGCGGTCTTTCCATTCAACATGTTCCCCGAAGTGGACCCGCTGCTGGGTCCGGAGATGCGATCGACGGGCGAGGTTTTGGGATTGGCAGACTCGTTCGGCCTGGCGTTTTACAAGGCTCAGGAGGCGTGCAATCAGCGACTTCCGGCCGGCGGCACGGTGTTGATTACGGTTTCGGCACGCGAACGGCCAGGCGTTCTGGAACCGGCCAAGCGGTTCCATGAATTGGGATTCAAGATCAAAGCCACATCGGGGACGCGGGACTTTTTGATTTCTCATGGTGTTCCTTGCGACCTGATCCTCAAGGTTCAGGAAGGCCGCCCGAACATCCTCGACGCAATTACGAACGGAGAGATTCATCTGGTCGTCAACACGCCGGGCGGGAAGCTGTCCAAGCACGATGATTCGTACATCCGAAAGGCGGCGATCAAGTACAAGATTCCGTACATTACGACGCTGCCGGCGGCGGTGGCCAGTGCCCGCGGGATTGAGGCGTATCGCAAAGATCCGGGCGAAGTCAAATCGCTGCAGCAATACCATCGGTACATTACGTAGAATAGTGACGGAGTGATCAACGGACAAACACACAGGGACGACCCGACGGGCCGTTCCTGTTCATTTTGGTGTTCAGGAGTTCACGTTATTTCACTATTTCCCGATGATATTCCTGGATCGGCTTGACGTTCCAGCCTTTGTCTTTGAGACCTCGGATGGCCATGGTGACCGCTCGGGCGCCGGTAATGGTGGTGACGGTGGGTACCTCGTGGATGACCGCGGCGGCCCGGATCTTGCCCTCGTCGGTGGCTTTTCCCTTGCGGGTGGGGGTGTTGATCAGGAACGCGATCTGGCCCGTGTTGATCATGTCGATGATGTTCGGACGTTTTTCCTCGGAGATTTTTGGAATGAGCTGTACCGGAACGCCCGCGTCTTTGAGAATCTTGAAGGTTCCGGACGTGGCGATGATGTTGAAACCCAGTTCCGCGAGTTCCTTGGCGATGGGTGCGATCAAGGGTTTGTCGGCATCGCGAACGGAGAGGAAGATATTGCCTTCAAGGGGTAGCGGAGTTCCAGCCGCCATCTGACTCTTGGCGAAGGCGACGGGGAAGGTCTCGTCGACTCCCATGACTTCGCCGGTTGACCGCATCTCCGGTCCGAGGATGACGTCGACGCCCTGGAATTTGATGAAGGGGAAGACGGATTCTTTGACGGATGTATGCTTCGGCCAGGGGGCTTCGCGGATGCCCAGTTCGGCGAGAGTCTTTCCGACCATGATCTTGGCGGCGACCTTCGCCCAGGGGATTCCGGTGGCCTTGCTGACGAAGGGCACCGTTCGGGAGGCCCGGGGATTGACTTCGAGCACGTAGATCTGGTGATCTTTGATGGCGTACTGGACGTTCATGAGTCCGCGGACATCGAGCCGCTTGGCGAGGGCGATGGTGTGTCGGCGGATTTCGTCGACGAGGTCCTTCGGCAGGGAGTAAGGGGGCAGGGCACAGGCGGAATCGCCGCTGTGGATGCCCGCTTCCTCGATATGCTCCATGATTCCGGCGACGATAACCTCTTTTCCGTCGGCCACGGCGTCGACATCGACTTCCGTCGCCAATTCGAGGAACTTGTCGATCAGGACGGGGTTTTCCTTCAGCGGGCGTTCGGAGTAATCTTCCGCTTCGCGGATGAAGTTGGCGAGGGTCTTGTCGTCGTAGACGATTTCCATGCCGCGTCCGCCAAGTACGAATCCGGGCCGAACGAGAACGGGGTATCCAATTTTCTTCGCCACGGCGACGGCTTCCTTGGCGTCGGTGGCGGTTCCGTTCGGCGGCTGGTGCATGCCGAGTTCATTGAGGAGTTTCTGAAACAGCTCGCGGTCCTCCGCGAGTTGGATGGAGGAGACGCTGGTTCCGATGATGGGAACGCCGGCGTCGGCGAGGCCTTTGGACAGGTTCAGAGGCGTCTGCCCGCCGAACTGCACGATCACGCCGTGCGGCTTGAGATTGTCGCAGATATTTAGGACGTGCTCCAATGTCAGCGGTTCGAAGAACAGGAGATCGGAGGTGTCGTAGTCGGTACTGACGGTTTCCGGGTTAGAGTTGACCATGACGGCTTCGAATCCTTCTTCCCGGACGGCGAAGGCGGCATGGACGCAGCAGTAGTCGAATTCGATGCCCTGCCCGATTCGGTTCGGACCTCCGCCGAGGATGACGATCTTCGGCTTGTTGGTTACCCGCACTTCATTATCGACCCAGTTGATTCGGGTATCTTTTTCTTCCTTACTGATGACGGTGGCGGGGGTGTCGTAGGTTGAGTAGTAGTAGGGCGTGTAGGCTTCGAATTCGGCGGCGCAGGTATCGACCAGTTTATAGACAGCCTTGATTCCCACTCGTCGGCGGAACGTTCGCACCTGCCGCTCGACGGTGTTCCAGATGTTGGCCAATTGGGCGTCGGAGTAGCCCCACATCTTGGCTTGGCGGAGCACATCCACCGGGACATCTTCCAGATGGCTGTAGCTGGTCAGCGTATTCTCGAACTCCACGAGTTGCCGGATGTTTTCCAGGAACCACGGGTCGATATGGGTGATGGCGTTGATTTCGCTGACGGTCCAGCCCATTTTGAGAGCATATCGAATGTAGTAGAGGCGTCCCTGGCAGGGCACGCTGAGTTTTTCCTTGAGCCGCGTGAGGGAGATGGGGTAAACGGGGGCGGCTTCCTCGCGGGTGTCGGCGCTGTCGTCGGGTCGCGCTTCGTCGGTGGCCCGTCGGTGCATCAACCTGCGAGTTTTGAGCCACTTGTCGTTCCGGTCCAAGCCCAGTCCGAAGCGGCGGATTTCCATGGACTGAATGCCCTTTTGCAGGGCCTCTTTGAACGTTCGGCCGATACTCATGGCTTCGCCGACGCTCTTCATCTGGGTGGTCAAGGTCTCGTCGGCCTCGGGAAACTTCTCGAAGGTCCACCGCGGGATCTTGACGACGCAGTAATCAATGGTCGGCTCGAAACAGGCGGGGGTCTCTCGGGTGATGTCGTTTCGAATTTCATCGAGCGTGTATCCGACCGCCAGTTTGGCGGCGATTTTGGCTATGGGGAACCCGGTGGCCTTGCTGGCCAGGGCGGAGGACCGCGAGACACGGGGATTCATCTCGACGACGACCATTCGGCCGTCCTTGGGATTGATGGCAAACTGAATATTCGATCCGCCGGTCTCCACGCCGATTTCGCGAATCACGGCGATGGCGCCGTTTCGCATTCGCTGGTATTCTTTGTCCGTCAGTGTCTGGGCGGGGGCGACGGTGATGCTGTCGCCGGTATGCACGCCCATGGGGTCGAAGTTTTCGATGCTGCAGACGATAACAACGTTGTCTTTCTTATCCCGCATGACTTCCAACTCGTATTCCTTCCATCCGATGACCGATTCCTCGATGAGGATCTCGTGGATGCGGGAATATTCCAGTCCGCGGGCAGCGATCTGCTCGAATTCTTCCTGGGTGAAGGCGATTCCGCCCCCGTGACCGCCGAGCGTAAAGCTTGGGCGAATCACGCAGGGAAGTCCGACTTCTTTGACGATGGCGCGGGCTTCCTGAATGTTGTAGGCCAGTCCGCTCTTGGGCAATTCCAGACCGATATCAATCATGGCCTGTTTGAAGAGCTTTCGGTCCTCAGCCTTGTGGATGGCATGGCGGGTGGCGCCGATCATCTGGACGCCGAACTGCTCGAGAATTCCCCGGTCAGCCACTTCGACGGCGGTATTGAGTCCGGTTTGTCCGCCCAGGGTGGGCAGGAGGGCGTCGACCGGTTCGCCCGTCTCTCGCTCAGCTTGCAGAACCTTGAGGACAGCGTCGGCTGTGACTGGTTCAATGTAGGTACGATCGGCAAACTCCGGATCGGTCATGATGGTGGCGGGATTGGAGTTGATCAGAACAATCTTGTAGCCTTCTTCGCGGAGGGCCTTGCAGGCCTGCGTCCCCGAATAGTCAAATTCACAACCCTGACCTATGATGATAGGTCCCGACCCGATAATGAGAATCTTGTGTATATCCGTTCGTTTCGGCATTGTCTGATTTTGCCTTTCGCTAGACGGGGACTCCGCGTCTTCTTTCCATATATCTTATTTGATTGCCAATTCAGGACCCGCCACACGCCGGTGCGGACTAAATTGAGGGGAAGTTAACATAACCGGCAACCAATTTCAAGATCCTCAGAGAAATTTTAGCCCGTTTTGGGGGGAATTGGCGGCGAAAAGTCGCCAGATCGTTGGAAAAAGCGATCTCTTGACATTTAAACGGGGAGATGATATATTATACATCTGTTTAATGAGGAAATATGAGTAAATTTGATAGCGATCATATCGGGATGTCCATTCAGATTCTCCGGAAGCGTTCGGGGTTGTCTATTCGGCAATTGGCGGAGCTTTCGGGAGTGACAGCGGGAATGATTTCCCTGGTGGAGCGAGGAAAGAACTCGCCGAGTCTGGCGACGCTTCGAAAAATCCTAACTGCACTGGGGACGGATTTGGGGACGTTCTTCGGATCAGACGAGGGCAAGCAGGACGGACCGGTTTTCTTGCGTGAGGGGATGCAAGTGGTGGCCGACCGGGAACGGCGGTACACATTGATCTTCCCCCGGCGGGAAGGGGTCGATATTCAGATGCTGGACGAGCATTACACGCCGATCACGATGAAGCCGCCGTTTGAGAAGCTCAAATGCGCCGTGGCCGGTTATGTTTTGTCGGGGACGCTGACTATAGAGGTGAAGGGGGAATCGCTCAAGACGTTGCGCCCGGGGGACGCGTTTTATGTTCCGCCGGGCGTTGAGCATCGCGGGTATGCGGCTGGGAAGTCGGAATCGGTGCGGTTGATAACGGTGTATTCGCCGGCGAATTACTAATGGAAGCATCATTTGGATGCACATGTCTCGTATGCATGTTTTTTCAGAAAGTGAAATGATTGGTATCGGGTAGAGATTTCTTGGAGGTACGATCATGAAAGTTGAGTGGCCCCATGAGTTTCCCGGAGCGTATTGGCTGGATCAGCAGGAAGATCAGGCGGTACTGGATGTACTGCATAATGGATCGCTGTTTCGTTACTACGGACTAAAGTCGCCTTCGAAGGTGGACGCGTACGAGGCAGCCGCCCGGGAATTTTACGGCGCGAAGTACGCGTTGGCAACCAACAGCGGAACAGGCGCGCTGTGCACGGCAATGTCGGCCTTGGGCGTGGGTCCGGGATGTGAAGTCATCCTGCCGGCCTTTTTGTGGGTGGCCACGGTGGGGGCGGTCGTTCAACTCAATGCCATTCCGGTTTTCTGCGAGGTCGACGACAGCCTTAACATGGATCCCGTGGACCTGGAAAAGAAGATCACACCGCGGACGAAGCTGATCGTCCCGATCCATATGGCCGGCGCTCCGTGCGACATGCCCGCGATCATGGCTGTGGCCAGGAAGCACAACATTTCCGTGCTTGAAGATTGTGCCCAGTGCAACGGCGGTCAGATCAAGGGCAAGAAAGTCGGTACCTTCGGGCAGATGGGCATCTTCAGCCTGCAGTTGAACAAGAACATGACGTGCGGGGAAGGCGGCTTGATTATTACCGACGACGAGAAGTTGTTCACCCGTGCGTTCGCCGCGCATGATATGGGGTTGATTCGCGTGAACGGTCGGTTGGCGGCGCCCGATCCTTCTGCCATCATGTGGGGTCAGGGTCGGCGGATGACGGAGTTGTGCGGAGCCGTCGCGTCGGTTCAGATCAAGAAACTGCCGAAGATTCTCTCGTGCATGCGGACTTCGAAGAAGCGGATCAAAGGGATGCTCAAGGGGATCACGTTCCGGACTCTTCACGACGTGGACGGGGACACCGCTCCATTTCTTATCATCCTTCTGGACAATGAGGCCAAGGCGAAAGACGCGGTCCAGAAGATGAGGGACGCGGGCCTGCATAATGTGTTCCGCATTGCCGACTATGGGCTGCATATCTACTACAACATTCCATCGTTGGTAAATAAGGTTCCGGTTTCTCCGGCGGGCAATCCGTGGAATCTCAAGGAAAATGCGCAGAGCGTGTACAGCTACGGCAAGGGCACGTGCCCGAAGAGCGACGAACTGTTCGCCCGATCGGTCCTCATCCCGGTTCCGTCGTGCCTGACTCCGGAGCAGGAGAAGTTTGCCGCCGAGGTCATTCAATCCAGCGTTGCGTAAGGACAAACATGAACAGCCAGAAATTCAGCGACGTGTTTCCACTTGGCTCACACCTGTGTCGCGAGCCCATGCCGGCGATGTCCGAACTCAAGAAGGACATGGAGAACCTCAAGCGGCACGGATTCAACCTCGTCAAGCTCCAGGAGAACTGGATGGTCGACGAGGCGCTCGAAGGTCATTACGACTTTTCGCGGTATGAGGAGTTGATCGCGCACGCTGCGAAACTGGATCTGGGCGTCTATCTTGGGCTGACATGCGAACAGGCGCCGAACTGGCTTTGGCGAAAGCATCCGGAATGTCGGATGATCGGCAAGAACGGGCTTCCTATCGCGTATCAGGCCCAGATGACATTGCCGGCGGACGGTAAGCCGGGCCCGTGCTACGACCACGCGGGCGCGGCGGCGGACATGGTCCGTTTCATCAAGAAATTGGTGGAAGTGCTCGGACGATTTGAGAACGTGGTGGTGTGGAACACGTGGCAGGAGATTGGCTACTGGAGTAATACTCTGGCTGGGCAGCATGTCTGCTATTGTCCGAACACGCTGAGCCATTTTCGGAAGTGGCTGGCGGAATACTTCGGAGACCTCGATTCGCTGAACCGCGCGTGGAACACGCGTTATCTGGATTGGGAGTACATCGAGCCCGATCGCGTGGAATGGAAATGGCCCATTCCGCAGACGATGTTCTGGAACTATTTCATGGAGAATGTGCAGATCGGGCACGTTTTGAAGATGCGGGCGCAGGCAATTCGAGAAAGTGATCCGCTGAAGCGGCCCGTGTTTGCGCACAAAGGCGGTCCGCAAATCAGTTCCGGCGTCGATTGGACGTATGCCCGGTGCCAGGATTTTGTCGGGTCGTCCACATACCCTGCCTGGGGCGGCGGGACGGGGGAGCGGCATACGTCGCTGCTGAATGAGATGTATGACGGGATGGTTCTCAAATACGATTACATCCGGTCGTGCAATGTCCGCGGGCGTCCGGTCTGGTCGGCGGAGTTCCAGGGCGGCGCGGTGAGCACGGGCTTTCACAAGGGGCGCGTGCCTTCGGCGGAGGATATTCGGCGCTGGATGCTGTCGGGAATCAGCACGGGGGTGACGGGGATTTCCTTCTGGGTCACCCGGGCGGAGATATCAGCCGGCGAAATGAACGGTTTTAGCCTGCTGGACAGTGACGGCGAGACGACGGAGCGGTTCGAAGAGGCGTCGCGGATAGGAAAGGCGCTGAACAAGCACGCGGATCTGTTCGGCAAGCCCTCGTGGCCGGGCGGCCAGGCGGCGATTCTTGTCAACGAGTGGAATTACCAATTCACGCAGGTCATGGGGCAGGGCGGAGACAACCTCAAGACCAGCCTGACGGGCTGGCACCGCATGTTGTGGGAGAACAATGTTTCCGTCGACTTCATCGAGACGATGGAACTGGATGAGCCCTACATTCAGGATTACAAGGCGATCATTCTGCCGTTTCCGCTGTCTGTGTCGGATGGCGTGATGCGGAAATTGGCGGCGTATGTGCGGAAGGGCGGGCATCTGATTTGTGAAGCCGCTCCGGGGCGCGTGAATGAGTACACGTACTGCAACCGCGGTGAACTTTCGCCGGAGGCGAGGGAACTCTTCGGGGTACGCAATGAAAGCTTCACCATGGTTCGCGAGCCGGGCGACGGGAAGCACTGGTCGCCGAGTGAACGGACCTGGGGCGAATATCTTGACGCAACCATGCTTACCGGCAGCGGACCGTTCGACGGGTGCCGTGTTCGAGCGAATGTCTACATTGAGACCTTCAAGGTCCAGGGCAGCACGCCATTTCTCAAGTACAGGGAGCAAACGGCCGGTGTGTTCCGCAAGCTCGGTAAGGGAACGGCTTGGCTGCTGGGCACGTATGTTGGCCATAACGCCAGCTACTACCGGGACGATGAGACACAGCAGTTCGTTCGAAGCCTTCTTGAGCGATGCGGCGTGAAGTCGAGTGTCGCTGGCTCGCTTCTTTTCCGTCGTCGAGCCATAAAGGGAAAAGAGGCGTGGATATTCACGAACATTTCCCGTGAGGACATTACCGAGGCGGTGAATGTAAAAGGTTGGAAGCGGGTGGAAGACCTGCTGGGCGAAAAGGTCAAACGTACCGGCGATACGGTTCATCTTACAGTAAAGCCTTTGGATGTGAGAGTGCTGGTGGTATCCAAATGAACGTTGGATTGCTGAGGTCCAGGACGCTGCAATTCATTGAGAATCATCGATTACCAGGCGGTGCGGTGGGCGAGTATCGGTATTCACTATCAACCACGAAGGCAACGCTGTATTCCTCGGCCTATGCCGCGATGACGCGGTCACTCTACAACGATCTGGAGAATTTGTCGGCCGCGGAACGGAAGGAATGGGTCGAGTATTTCAACCGGTACCAGGACGCGGACGGTCTTTATCTGGACCCGGTGATTTATGATCAGGGCTGGTACAAGGGCGATCCGCTATGGTGCGGCCGATCACATTTGACGTGCCACGTACTGACGGCGCTGGCGTGCCTGGGCGGGGTGGCTCGCAAGCCGATTCGATGGATCGCGGAGTACTACAGTCTCGAAAAATGGCTGGAGTCCCGGGACTGGGAACAGAACGTGGACTTCGTGGGAAACGAAGTGATGAACGTCGGCACGATTCTTCAATACTCACGGGATTTTCATCATGACGACCGCGCGGGGCGGGCGGTCGAGTTTCTTCTGGACTGGCTTGATGGTCACCATATCAACGCGTCCAGCGGTATGTGGGGTTCGTTTGATCTGTCGGTCCCGGTCAATCGGTCGCGAGCGGTGCAGGCGGCGTATCACTGGTGGGCACTGTACTTCTACGACAGGCATCCGATTCCTTGCGTGGAACGGGCGATCGATACGGTCCTGGCGACGCAAAACGCCAGCGGTGGTTTCGGCTGTGGTGTGCACAATTCCGATGAGCCGATTAAAAGCAGCGCGTGCGAAGATATCGATTCGATCGACCCATTGGCTCGGATGATGACGCAGACGGACTATCGGCGAACCGACATTCAGTGTGCGCTGGAACGCGCGATGGACTGGGTGGTGAAGAACCAGATGCCGGACGGCGGATTTGTGTTCATGCTCGATCGGCCATTTGAGTATGGCCATGCGGAGCTTGCGAGCGGAAAGAATGTCGGCGCCATATTTCCGACCTGGTTTCGGACATTGTCGCTGGCGATTCTGGGAAAAGCCCTGCCGAATACGTGGCTGGGGAAATATCCGTGGAACTTCGTGCGTTGTCCGGGCTATCAATTTTGGAGTGAACGATGAAGAAAATTGACTTGAACGGCCTGTGGGATTTTGTCGTCGATCTGGATCCGAAATATCACAACAATACGGTGATCCATCCGCATCCGGTATATGCCCATCCAGACTACAATCGTCGGCATTGGCTTAAGGTGCCTGTTCCCGGCGTGTGGAACAAGTACGCGGAGAAGCTGGATATTTACGAGGGCGTATGCTGGTATGCGCGTGAATTCAGGGTAGACGATTTGCCCAGGGGAGCTGCCGCGCTGCTTCGTTTCGGGGCAGTGAACTACAAATGTCGGGTTTTTCTCAACGGCCATCCGGTGGGCGTTCATGAGGGCGGATATACGGAATTCGTGATCGATGTTTCGAAGGCGGTCGTGGAAGGGAAGAATGTGCTGGCGGTGGAGGTGGACAATCGCGCGGCTGTGACGAAGCTTCCGCCTTGTCTGGGTTATTTCAATTACGGCGGCATTCATCGCGATGTTACTCTTGAGATTCATTCCGAGTCCTTTCTCGACGACGTAGCCATTACCGCGGCGGATCAGGTCCTTTCCGTTCGATGCCGCGTCTGGCGTCCCCAGCCGGATCTGGAGATTCATGTTTCCTGCGGCGGTACGGAGTCGCGGGAATTCCTGAAGACAACCGATACGTACGCAACGGAACTGCTCATTCCGGACGCCTTGCCGTGGACGCCGGAATCGCCGAATCTCTACACGGTGAAGATCCGGCTTGTGCGACATTCGGAGGTCCTGCATGAAGTCTCGTATGACGTCGGGTTCCGAAAAATCGAGATCGCCGACGGCAAGATCCTTCTTAACGGAAGCCCAATTTTTCTCAAGGGAATCTGCTATCTATATGATTCCCCCGCCTACGGATTGACGATGAAGCCGGAGCAGTTTCTTACGGACATTGCGCTGCTGAAGGAGTTGGGCGTAAATACGATTCGCAGTCATTTCCCATTCACGCGGGAATTCTATGAAGCGTGCGACCGGGCTGGGATTATGATTTGGAACGAGACGCCGATCTATTGTTTGCATCCACAGACCGAGGCCAGTGATACCATTTTCTCGAATCCCGAATTTGTCGCCCTGGCCCATTCTATGGTTGAAGAGATGATCCGCCACGCCCGGAACCATCCGTCGGTGATCATCTACAGCCTGGGTAATGAATGCAATGTGGAAAACAAGGAAGCGGAGGCTTTCTTCCGAGGTCTGTGCGGAAAGGTGCGGGCGATCGACAACACGCGGCTGCTTTCGTACGCGTCGCTCTATTGCATTGTCGGCCCATTGGCCGGGATGGTGGATATTCTGGGAATCAACCAGTACTGGGGTTGGTATGATCGGGAGATCTATGATCAGGATCCGCCCGCGGTAAGCGGCCCGATCGATCTGAAGATACTGGAAGACAAACTCGACGAGCTGAAGCGTCTGCACAAAAAGCCCATGCTGATGACGGAGTTCGGCGCGGATTCCATTCCCGGTTACATCTCCGAATCGCGGAATCTTTGGAGCGAAGACTATCACGCGGATCTTCTGAAGGCGACGTTTGCCATTCTGCAGAAGCATTCGGAGATTTGCGGGGCGTTTCCCTTTGTCTTCTGCGATTACCGTGACCCGTCGAAGCACGTCAACGGCTACTGGGACTACATGAACTACAAAGGAGTAGTCTCCTACGATCGTCGGCCCAAAAAGGCATTCGCTGCCTTGAAAGACATTTACGGAGCCGCATCATGACAGACAAGTAAAACTGCTCTTGTCCGTTATCGCCGTTCGGGAGACTTCTGACGAATACGGAATATATCCACTTGCAGTGATGTGGGATTCCCAGACCAGATATACAGTAGACATATAAGAAAGGTTCGAAATGACATCCAAAGAACGAATTCTGGCCGCCATTAACGGCCAACCCGCCGATCATGTTCCCCTGACGACGTGGTGCTTCGGTTTTCCGGTGCCCGAGCACCTTCGATGGTCCAAGAACGGCAAGCCGGTCAAGTACTGGTATTCGCTGCGTATGGAACATCTACACACGCTGCCCGAGCCGTGGGATTTGTCGGACGATTTCAAACGCGTGGAAGCTTGGCTGTCGCTTGGGATCGATGATATTCTGGATGTTTCGGTTCCGTGGAGCGTGAATTCGCAGGTCACGTGGACGGACACGATCACCCCAGCCGGGAAGATAGACGCGTATCCGGTCATGGAGAGAAAATATCAGACTCCTGCTGGTACGCTCCGCCATGCCGTCCGTCAGACGGGTGAGGACGCCGGCGCCGGATGGGTCGTTCAGCCCGATCACGTCCCGCTGATTGAGGATTACAATATTCCCCGGGCCGTTCGTCATGCCGTCTGTTCCGCCGACGATGTTCCCATGGTGAAGTTCCTCTACAGTAGTCCGGATGCCCAGACCCAGAAGTGGTTTGCCGATCGGATGGCGAAGGTGAAGCAATTCGCCGATGCCAAGGGCGTTTTTGTCCAGGCCTGGACGGCGTTCGGAATGGATGCCGTAGTCTGGCTAACGGGCACCGAAGGCGCCATCATGCTGGCGATGGATGATCCCAAGGCGTTCGGCCAACTGGTGGAGCAGATTGCCGAGACGGACTACAAACGCACGGAATTAGCGGCGAAAACGGCTGGCGTGGACATGGTATGTCAGCGCGGTTGGTATTCGTCCACCGACTTCTGGTCGCCGGATCTTTTCGATGAGTTTGTATTTCCCCATATCGCAAAATTGACGAAGCTGGCCCATCAATATGGCAAGAAATTCGGATACGTGATGACCACGGGCGTGGAAAAACTCGGTCCGCGCCTGGCGGACGCCGGGGTTGATGTTCTTTACTTTGTCGATCCGATTCAGGATCGAATCGATCTGGATCACGCGAGGAAATTGTTCGACGGTCGGATGACCCTGGTCGGCGGGACCAATGCCCTGAGCCTGGGCTCCGGCGACCCCCGGCGAATCGCGGACGAAGTGAAACGTGCCATTCATATTCTCAAGCCGACGAATCGATTCATTCTCCACCCCGTCGACGCCATTTTTCCGGACACTCCGTGGGCGGGCGTTGAGCAGATGATCGAAGCGTGGAAGCAACATCGATAATCGGGAAGGAACTCCAGATGGAGTTGCAGGCAGTATCGAAAAATAACTGGAATGCCTTCTGGATCTGGTACCCCGGCACGTGCTGGAAGGTGAACGACCACTTCTTTGCTCGCAAGGAGTTTGCCCTGCCTGGGCCGGCTACATCTGCCGCCTTGCGGCTCTCCGCCTATACCGATTATGTGCTTCACATAAACGGGCACTTCGTCGGCCGCGGACCGGTGCCTTGCGATACGTGGAATCAGTCCTATGATACCTACGAAGTGGCCAGCCTGCTGCGGGAGGGGAAGAATGTCATCGGCATTCTCGCCCACAACTATGCCATCGGCACCCACTGGCAACATCGGGGTCAGGGCGGATTGATCGCCCAACTGGATATTGAGGCGGGCGGTCACACGACAACCGTCGCCACGGACGACACCTGGCGGGTCCGGTCGGCGGACTGTTACGCCTCCAATTCCCCCAGGCAATTCTGGTCAATGGGGTTCATGGAGACGTTTGATTTCCGAAAGTTCGATGATCGCTGGGCGAGCATCGATTTTGACGACACGGGCTGGCAACGGCCGCAGGTTTTCGGGCGTCACCCTGTAAAACCCTGGCGGCAGCTTCTTCCCCGCGAGATTCCGATGCTTCGTGAAGCGTTCGCCCCGGCGGTAAAGGCGGAACAAGGGACATTTACCCTCCAGAACGTTCACATCGTTCGTTTCGACAAGATACTGCCCCCCGGCCAGGCGAGAATCGTTTATGCCGAGACAGAATTCACTTGTGACGAACCGGGCAAAGCCACGATCCATCTGGAATGTGACGATGCTCTAAAGTTGTTTACGAACGGGCAGCTCGTTCTTGAGAAGAATTACGACCAGCACTTTGCTCGTACTCGTGTCTGGCGGGCCAAAGACGAATACGAGCAAGTCCATTACAGTATGGGTGCTCGGGGTCAGTTCGCCGAGGTGAGTTTGAAAAAGGGGCCGAACAGAATATTTCTTGCCGTAGATCACGGCGTTCAGGGATGGGGATTCGTTCTCGCTCTGCTTGATCCGCAAAGCCGTCGGCCATTGGCGATCCGATTCGATCGGCCCTGGACGCTGACGGGGCCCACCGAGTCCACGGGCCTCAGCGACAGTCTGGATTCCGTAAAGACGGATCTTCGCGCGGTGGGATCACCAATGGTATCTTGCTCGCCGTTCGACGTGGAGCGCGTTACCGACTACGCCACTCTCATGCTGTATGAAGAGCGGAGTCCTGTTCGAGAGTGTTCGAACGCTGATCGCGTTATCCTGAACGCCGGCGAATTCTGTGTCATCGACCTGGCAAAGGTTCGCACTGGTTTTCCGCAAGTGGAAATCCTCTCTTCCGAGGGCGGTATCCTCGACATCGGTTACACGCATTCTCTTCGCGACGATCGGCAGATACGATTCTATATTCAGGGGTCCCTGAAATATGTGGATCGCGTCTATGCCAAACCTGGAACGCAGGCCTGGCAGTGCTTGCATCGTCGTACGGGACGCTATCTTCATATCTCATGCCGCAAGGGTCAGCGCATTGAGCTTCGCAACGCCGGAATCAATACGATCGGCTATCCGGTGGAGAACATTGCGGAATTTGAGTGTTCTGACCCGCTCCTCAATCGGATCTGGGAAGTCAGCCGGTATACCACGGAAATGCTCATGCAGTACGGCTATCAGGACTGCATGCGGCGTGAACAGGGTACGTTCAACACAAGTTCATTTAACTACATGTCGCGAGCCGTCGCGTGCTGTTTCGGGGACTATGATTTGGCCCGGAAGACCTTCCGCCTGGCGTTTCGACTTCAAGATGAAACCGGCTGGTTCCACAGCCATGGCCTCTCGTCACCGAATTGCGATGAGCACATTGAGTGCCTGTGGCTGTTGGTCTGGCTGAGGGATTTCTATCAGTATTCGGGCGACTTGGACTTCATTCGGGAGTGTTTCGACGGCGTTGAGGACAACCTTCGATATTTCTCGCGAAGCATCAATGAATATGGGCTGCTGGATGAACGCAACCATCCGGTCTTCCGGCAGGGGCAGACGATCTATGTGGATGATTCCCTGAGCTGCAACGAAGGCTATGTGGGACAGTTCGAGGGCGAGGTATCGGGGTCGAATATCCTTTACTATGCAGCCCTGGTCGCGGCGGGAGACATGGCTCAGGCGCTGGGTTTGTCCGAGGCGGCGGCCCGCTATGCGAGAAAGGCAGCCCGGGTAAAAGAGTCGTTCAATCGGCGATTCTGGAACGCGGATATCAATCGAGTTGCGAATTGGCGAAAGGGCGATGTCATCTCGCCCGAGGGGCATCCTATCCTCCAGATTGCCGCTCTCTATTTCAATATTTGCGACGCGGATCGAGCGGAGCATTTGCTGCGTTACTTGGAGCATGACCTTGGTCTGCCGGATGAGAATGATCCCAACTATCCGCTCTACACGTTCGGATTCTATTACTATTTTCTGGAGATTCTTTTCCGAAACAATAGATCAGCCTTGGCGTATCGCCTTCTGCGGGAATACTACGGCCGATGGCTCGAGTTGGGGCCGACCGCCTTCGGCGAGTTCTTCCGTCTCTCGCAGGGCAAGGAAAAGAGTGCTATGGAGGAGGAATACGAGGTCCATGGCTACGGCACGAGTGCTCACTTGCACTTCTACACGAATATTCTCGGCGTTCAGCCGGTTGGACCCGGTTTTGCAGAGGTACTGATTGCGCCCTGCCCGGGTGATGTGACCTGGGCGAAAGGAAAGATCCATACGCCCAAAGGGCCGATTCAAATTTCCTGGCAGGTGGAAGATTCCTCGTTTATTCTGAAGGTTGACCTTCCGCCTGAGTGTTCATACAAGATTCGTCCGCCACACCAATATGCCAATCGCCAAATTGTTGTCAATGGCAAGGAGAGAGGCGGCGTATGAGCAAAGGGCCGAAGATCAAGAAGATATTTCTGGTCCCAATGAGTCATTGCGATCTGGGCTATACCGATCTTGCCGCCGACGTCAGGCACAAGCATGTTCGGCATCTGCGAGATGTTCTTGCCCTCTGCCAAGCCACGGAAAACAACGCCGAAGGCCTGAAATTCAAGTGGACGTGCGAAGCTTCCTGGACCGTTAAAGAATTCCTCAGCCGCGCTACAGAGACTCAAAAGCAGTCGCTCTTCCATTACGCGCGAACCGGCCAGATCGAAATTGGCGGCTTCTTCGGGGTGCTCCAGTTTGAGCTGGCTTCGCTGGAGGAGTTGATCCGCTGCTGCGAGTACAGCGTGTCGCTTGCCCGGCAGGACAATTTCAGAATCTACTCCACAGTCATCAACGACGTCCCCGGCTTTCATTCCAGCTTGGCCGATGTGCTCGGCGGATACGGTATTCCATATCTGCTGTGGGGTGCCAATGCGTTCAGAACCCTTGCGGGGTGGACGGATCTCCCGTGCCTGTTCTATCTTCAATCCAAGGGCGGAAATCGAACCCTTGTCTGGCACAATGGTCAGGACCACCGCATCTCGCCGTGGGATTGTATCGGGTTCCAGAGCGAATATGACTTCGGCGACCAGTTCGTCATCGCTCCGTATCGCCAAGCCAAGGGCATACAGGATGACGGGAACCTCTCATTCGCTGAGCGCAGTACCGCGCAGGCCAAGGGACGTCAGGCCTTGGACGAACTTCTCGAGCGGATGGAATACGACCGCTATCCGTATGATGCGATCCTTCTCCAGTGTGCCGCGGACAACCGTGGCCCGGACAGGGAACTTGTTACGACGGTTGAGTCCCTGAATCGGGACTACCCCGATTTGACGTTCGTCCTCGCTACGCCCTCGGAATTCTTTCGGTATCTTGAGAAGAAGCACGGTCCCGATATCCCAGCCTTCTCGGGCGATATGATCGATTCCTGGAGCGACGGGGTCGGAGCGTCAGCCCAAGCCACCGCGGATTACCGCCAATGCCAGAGAGAAATCGAACGCCTGGAAGTTATCCTGGCCCGCAGCGGGGAGTCCTTGCCAAAGATGCTTGCCAAGATTCGAGACGTATATGAAAACTTGCTTCTGTACTCTGAGCACACCTTCGGGTTGAGCGGGTGGAACTGGAAGACGCGCAACCGGCAGCATCTGGTGCAGTCCTGGAAAGAGAAGTGCGCTTTTGTCGGGCGGGCTGGCGAGATCCTCAAGGAGATTGGCAGGCCCGAATCGCCGAGGCCCGGGGCGATCTCCGGAGATGATCTTGTATGCAGCCAATCGATGATGGAGAATCGATACTACCGTCTGACGGTTTCTCGCTCCGGGCGCATCGAGAGCATTCTCGATAAGGAATTGGACCGTCAACTCATCGTTTCCGACGGTGAATTTCCGTTCAATGGTCTGATCTTCACTTCGCTCACCGGTATCTCCGAAGACGTCCCCGGCAAAGGGGCCGGGAAATGCGACCCGGTCCAGTCGCAGGTCTTTGTCGCTGAGTTCAGGAATGTCCATATGGAGCGTCTCGACGATCGCGTCGAGTTGACCGGCGAATATGTCCTGGACAGTGCGCCGATTCGCATTGGCGGCAAGAGTGTCGTTACCTTGTACTCCAACGAGAAGCGAATCGATTTCGTCAACACGATCTACAAGGAGGAGAACGCCAACAAGGAAGCCGTATACTTCAGCTTCCCGTTCAATTTGCGGAAGGGTAATTTCAGGACGCATCTGGAGATGCCGGGGCATGTTCTTCGCTTTCCCGAGGATCTTCTCTCCAGCTCTCACAGCGACTTTGCGGGGATCCAGCATTTTGCCTCCCTGTCTGATGATGATATTGCGGTAACGTGGCTTACTCACGATGCTCCGCTGGTAGAGATCGGCGGCATTCAAACCTTCAAGTGGGCGGGCTCCGAGTATCGTCCGGGGAGTCCCGTATTGTTTTCCTATGTGATGAATAACACCTGGCCGACAAATTTCCATCTCTGGCAGGGCGGTGACTTCACGTTCCGGTATTCCCTGACCAGCGACCGAGTGTTTGATCCTGTTCGATGCTATCGCTTCAAACAGGAAGTGCTTTTCCCGGAATTCGCGCAGTTCCCTATCTGTCCTGAGAATGTCATTCTGACCGGCGCTCACCTGAACGAGGACGAGACCGTGGATTTGCGATTCCTAGAGATTTCTGGTAAGGCGGGCGTCGGAAGCTTCTCCTGGCCTGGCGCTGTTCGCGCCGGGCTTACAGATCTGACCGGTGGTCAGGAAGCGTCACTTCCCGTTTCATCGAGTGACGATATCGCATTTCCCTATTCCCCCCATGGCCTCATCAATATTCGTATCAGCCGCAAGGAGCATGACGATGTTTGAAAAGCTGTTCCTGATGGAGCGGGGAACGCCCGAGCAGGTTCGTGCCGCTGTTCACAAACAGATTCGCGATACCAACGTCCTTCAGACCGGCGGAGTGTTTGTCGCGACGTCCGCGGAGATCAACCCGCCCGTGAAACCGGAAAACTACCGAGCTATGGTCGAAGCGGTGGGCGAATTAAGGAGCAATTTGTGAAAAAGACGAAAGTCTCGTTTGATGAGAAACTGCAGAACCTCTTTTCTCTTGATGGCGCCGCCAGTCTGCTCGACGAGAGGGATACGGGCATCATCAACGGGATGTTGACGACCAATGTCACATATCGCGACGTTCTCTCGTTTCGCGGCCTGTGGGCTCCGCCATTTTTCAGCTCCGATTTCCTTTTTGAGATCCGGCTATGCGGCGAGAAGGTTCCCACGAAGGACTACACCTGGTTCCCTGCCGAGCTCCGGCGCTCCGGGGTGTTGAATGGAATCAAGGTGTCGAGTGAACTGGTGTTGTCGGCGGGACGGCGGACGGCAGTCTTTGCTTTCACGCTCGAATCGCCCGTCACACAGAGCGTCCATCTTCAATTCAACATCAAGGGCGGGTTGGACTATAGCAAAGTGTGGGAGTTTCAGTGTCCCCAGGGAACGAAACCCTGCCAAACCTCCGCCAAGCCGGGTAAGTTAACGAAATCCAACGAAATCGGCTCGATCGTCATTGCCGCGGATATCAAGAAGCTCGTCTGGGAGGAATGCTCCTGGCACTGGGATACGAAGGTAACACTTCCTGCTCGAAAGAAGCAGACTTTTCACGTGGCACTGGCCGTTGGACCGAACCAAGAGGCAGATCGCGATTGCACGGTACTGATGAAGAATCCCGACATGGCCATCAAAGAGGCGCGAGTGCAGTTCTGCCGGAGGGTGGCGGAGCTCTTTGAGAGACTGCCTGTCTTTGAGGCGAAAGATAAGCGTCTGGAGAAGCTATATAATCGTTCCCTCGTTCATTTCCTTCTCAATCAGTGGCAGGTGCCGGAGTTCAAGCTTCATCCGTATTTCTCCACGGGAAGTATCAACGGCGGGTGTGTGTGCTCGTACCTGTGGGATTTCGGCGAGGCTTGGGAACTCCTCTGCCTGTACAATCCCACGGCCCTTCGTGAACACATCAAAGCGTTTCTCAGTATCGATCTGAGCAAGCACTTCGCCTTTCTGCCCATGACGGGCGAAGCCTTCGGGCCATGGTACTACATCAACCAGGAGAAGATAATTTTTCATATCTACTATTATGTCCTCCACACAGGGGATGTTGATTTTCTGAAAGAGGAACTCAACGGCAGGCCGATCATCGATCACGTGATCGAGCAAGCCCTGATTGGCGATGATCTTTCAAAGCCAGCCGTCCTGGTCGATTACGGCAGCGGCAATCATCACCTGGAACTGCGAAAGGAATATCGCTACGACAACTACCTTCCCGACATGAACGCCCGGCGGTACGCCTACTACCACGCCGCCGATACGCTTTGCCGGCTCGCGGGCCGGCAAACGGTGAATCTTGCCGAGCGCGCCGAAGCCATCAAGACGCTCGTCCGCGAGAAGATGTGGAGCGAGAACGACAAATGGTTCTTCTACCTCGATGAACAGATGCAGAAGCACCTGCGCTACACGGTCCAGATGTACAAAGTTATCGATAGTCCGGTTCTCGATCCCGATCAGAAGAAGGCGCTTATCAGCCATCTGAACGAAAAGGAATTTCTGTCCGACTACGGCCTGCACAGCATGTCCAAACTCGATCCCGCGTTCGATCAAGTGGACATCGATAACGGCGGCGGCGGATGCTGCTCCTGCTTCCTTGGTACGTTCATTGAGAAATTCTACCGGGCTGGGCTGCCGAAGATCGCGGAAGACCTTCTTCGCCGCATCTTGTGGTGGGGCGACCGTCTGCCCTACTGGAGCGACTCGCTCGTGGCCAACAATATGGATTACCGCAAGGACACGCCGCTGCAGAACGCTATCGGCGCTGTCTCCACAGCCCAGGGTATCATCTTCGGTATGTTCGGCGTCCGCGTCAGTCCGGAGGGTCGGATCACGATCAACCCGGTTCCGCCTTCCTTCTCTCCCGAAATCAAGCTCCGTGGCCTTAAGCTGCGTGGCCGGACCATTGATATCAGCGTCAAAGGCAAGAAGTACACGGTGACCGACAATGGCCGAAAACATACCTCAACAATCGGTCGGCCGATTATCCTTGAGCCGACCAAATGATGACAAAGAAAGCACCAATGTAGGAGACTGTTCATGAGTGAGCAACGGTTCCAAGTTAAGACAGCCAGCGGCGTGAGTGCTATCGAGGCGGGATTCGGACTTGTCCATGCCGACACAATCGTCGCTACAACGGATGACGAGATATCGATTTCCCCTCCCGCTGTCCTCACCGTTAACGGGAAACAAACATCCCGTGCGATAAAGGAATTGGGCCTCGGACCGGGAAGTTACGACGCCTCCATCGATGGGAAGAGGATGAGACTGCTCCTTGTCGATCCGAGCCGATGCGTACGCAAGTTCGGCGCACGTTGCGGTGCTTTGGAATACGACCTTCCCGTGGTTACGGGAAAAGGTACGCAGGCCTCGTGGGATTCCCTCTGGAAGACCGGCGAGTTTCCCGATGTGGTTGTCGATTTCGACGCCCCGTACAAGTTCGTCTTCTGGCGAGGCATGTCCTACGCTCCGTCGTGGGCCATGGGCAACATTATGACAAGCCTCTTTTTTGCCGAGACCGTGGAACCGACAGTCTTTCGCGATTGTTGCGAAATGATGTCCGACCGCGAGTGCCGCTACAGCCATGTGCGCGTCGTCCATAATTCGTCCGCTCGTGTCGTCATTCACTGGCGATGCGCCCTGGCCGACCCCGCGTACACCATCTGCCGTAACCAATGGGCGGACGAACTGTTCTACATCTACCCTGACGGCGTCGCGGTGCGAAACGTTACCATTCATCTGGATCCGAAGGACCAGGCGGTCTGGAAAATCGATCCCGATACCGGAAAACGCCTTCCATGCAGCATGCTCGAAAGCCCGCCGGGAAAACGAACGTTCAACGACATGGAATTCATCTCGGTCAATCCTGCCGGGGCAACGTCCGACGATGTCACTCCCCTTGAGGCGCTAACGTTGATGGATACACGCGACTTTTCGAAGACTTTTGTTTGGCCCAAGCCTGAAAGTCTCCAACAGGGTAAGGCCTTGCCCAAGCTGAACGATTACATCTTCCGCATGAACTATAGGAATCGTCCTGCGGTATTCGTGGCCTCGCTTCCCGAGGGGCTTCAAGCGCATCTGCAGGAGAATACGGGCATGCGCTTCGAGGCGGGCGCCTTGGTCCAGGAAGATCGATGGGTGGTCGTCAAGGATCTGCCCTCGAACTTCGCCGATCATATCCACTGGCCGGTAACTCGCGGCTATGGTACCTCGCCGCTGACCGATCCCGCCACCTTCCACGAGCGGCCCACGCACACGTTCCTGGGCTACGCCAATAATGCGCCAATCGACGTCACTGAGCGCGGTGACGCGACTTGGGTGTGGTTCTGCGGCATGGCGCCCGACGATGACTCCCAGCTCCGGGCCCGTGTCCGCTCCTGGTCCAAGCCGGCGAAGATCCAGGGCGCTTCCTACCAGACTCGCCAAGGCGCTTACCTCGTGAACGACGGAACGGGCCATGCTTGCATGCGGGTGGATGCCGGCGAGCCCGTCGTTCGTCCCTCATTTCTCCTGAACAATCATCGAGACGTGCCTGTTTCGGTTCTCATCGATGGTCGTCCTGCGGGTCCTGCCGAGGTGGCGGTCGGAGTCGAGCAATCGCTGAGTTCAGCTCAGACGGTGGTGACGTTTAATCGGAATCTCGTGCCGGGCACAACGGTCGAGTTTCGGAAGGAATCCGTGTAAAATGAGTACTATGAAAGTTATTCAAGGCCCAGTGGATCTAATCGCACCGCCCGACGCGCCCGACGGGCAGGTGTGGCGGTATGGCCTGGGTTTCCCGTTTCAGGTGGCTCCGCGAATGGCGGGCATATTCGTCAACGTGGAAGTAGAGTGCACGGAGAACTATGGATTTCTCAACGGCACGGACGTTGTCTTATTCGATGACCTTTCCGCCGTCCGCCAGGGCCGAACGATTGCGATTACGCGAAATGAGATTTGCCGCAACCTGGAAACGCAGAGAGACGAACTGATCCTGCAAAGCCCCATGGTCGGCGGGTTCGTCCCACTGGGCGCGAAGCGGGAAGACGGCGCTCCGCATCCGCACGCGGGAACCGGCTTCGGAATCGCCCAGGCCCATGTCTTTCCCGGATACAAGGATGGCCGGTTCGTCTGGTGGGAACCCGGCCGACGTTACCTCCGGAAGGTGGTCCAACTTTCCTACAGTGGCGAACAATTCCACAGGGCTCGCGATAGCGTATACTCTCAGAACACCGATTCCCCCTTGAGTGTCGCCGACACCGGATGGCATATTATTTCTCACGGCCTGACCTCAGCCATTCCCGATGGTGATGATTTGCTTCTGCCGGTCCTGGCGGGGCGGATCGACGCAGCAGACGCGGGTGTCGGCGTCGCGCGTTGGCGCCGCGAAGAAAAAACGTGGCGCATTGTCTCTTTTGACCTGGTCGCATCGGGCGGAGCGCCTGTCGCGGGAGCGAGTCTCGCCGAGCACACCGCCTGGTTCGAACCGAGCCTTGCCCGCGACGCCAATGGCACGCTCTGGTTCTGCGCCCGCGGCCAGGACGGCGGAAAGACGCCGGACGGACTCGCATCAGGGAATCTTGTTCCCCTATGGCGCTCCGACGATGGCGCAAAATCATGGAACTTGTTTGCCGTCTTCCCGACCATTCGGAATGAAGCGCCGGTAACGGTTAATTGCGCCGCCGACGGGACCGTCTATGTTGTCTCTAATCCGTTTGATCCAGATTTCAAGGCCTCGCCGAAGACCGGCAGGGGGCGCGAGCGAGTCTTTCTCTGGACCGTCGACGTCACACGCCGTCAGCTCGATCCACCGATCGTGGTTCGCAATGCCACGGCTGAGTTTGGGCCGCCGCCGGCCTCGCCCGATCCGGAGTGGGTCGAAGCGTGGATGCTGGACCATCCCAACGCCGGCACCATTCGCCTCGCCGATGGCCGATGGCATCATCTTCTGGTTTATCGCATCAAGCACAGTCCGCTCTGTCATTCGCTCAAGACCGTCCCCGCCCCGCAGGTCGGCTGCTATGTTGACGAGGTGATCTCGAGTGGTCCGACAGTGCCCGGCTGGAACTTTGGGCAACAGGAAGGATGATCATGGCTCAAACACCTGTCAATATCGGTTCGCACAAGCAACTGTTTATCGATCACCGGTTCATCGAGAGCGCCCAAGGCGTCGAACTGGTCGTCAATCCTCCCATCAGCCGCCAGATTGTGATGGAGTCCGAAACACCGTGGGAAAATTTCCGCGTCTTCTTCAGTTCCGTCGTGGAAATTTTCCCAC